>NZ_JBWKWD010000057.1:0-21870 GCF_059422045.1 Pseudomonas sp. GW821-FHT02A08 | reverse complement strand
TGTCCCCTTCGTCTAGTGGCCTAGGACACCGCCCTTTCACGGCGGTAACAGGGGTTCGAGTCCCCTAGGGGACGCCATTTGCGGGAATAGCTCAGTTGGTAGAGCACGACCTTGCCAAGGTCGGGGTCGCGAGTTCGAGTCTCGTTTCCCGCTCCATATTTAACGAAAACGCCGCTCATTGAGCGGCGTTTTTGTTTGCGCGTAAAAAAACGGATCAACCGCTGAGGGTTTGTACCAGGCTTTCGAGCGCTTCAGTGGTTTTCTCATCCTCTACCAATTGCGCGGCTGCAGCCGCTTTGAGTTGGCGTGCCAGGCGGTATTCGCTGGGCGTACAGTTGGCGAACTGCTTGAAGGCACGGGCGAAGTAGGAAGGATCCTTGAAGCCTGCCTCATAGCCGATGCTGGTAATCGGCATCTGGCTGTTGTCGAGCAGGTCTTTGGCGAAGTTCATGCGCTTGTCCAGGATGTAATCGGTGAAGCCAAGTCCATTGGCTTCCTTGAACAGGCGGCTGAAGCGAAATGTCGTCATGCCGCAGCGCTGCGCCAATTCCCTCTGATCGATGCTGTCTCGAAAGTGCTGTTCGATGTACAGCATGACATTGCTCAGCGCCTGGTGTTTTTGGTGTCCTGAGGTCCGCCGGATGCTGTCCGGCAGGGTCGGAGAGTGGTCGATTTGCGATGACTTGCTCTGGCCGTTGGCATTTCGGCGCAGCTCGCAGAGCTGCACCACCGCCGTCAGGTAACGCTTCTTCTCGTTGGTCGAGAGCGGGAGCACCATGTATTCCCAGACGCTGGAGCGCATGGCCCATACAGCCAGTTCCTCCGAGTGCTGCACGGTGAACATGGTGATCGGGGTGCTGGGGGTGGTGCGTTTGATCTCCAGCAACAGCCTCAAGCCTGGCGTGTCGGGGCGATCAAAATGGACGCAGATCATGTCTGCGTGCTCCCCGATGGGCAACACGGAGTTTTTCGCCAGATTGCAGTCGCAGGCATCCTCGAACTGCGCGACGAGTTCTTTCGTGGACCGATCATGAGTCAGATCGAACCACAGGAGCGATGGCCTTTTGGTCAAATTGGACGTCATGTCTCTACTCTGGGGTTCTTGGTGACTCTCCTCGCTAGTATTGCCAATGTGCTATCACTTTGCAGATTTAATCCCGATAGAAAAGACGATTTTTAGTTCTTTTCGCTCTATGGATTACCTGAGGGGTGGCCCCGGGCGACTGTTTGTTGGTGTGTCTTCGACAAACCCGGGTTGAACCGCCTGTCGCTTGTGAATTAATTACAATAGCCTTTGCGTTTCAGTGCTTGTTTACCCCTCCCCCGTTACTTCTGCAAAGGTCAATGCTCCGTATTGGCCGCCCCGCAAAAAAGTCCTAGCGATACGCAAAATCCTCCTAACGCTTATGCCTTCGCCCTGACTAGGGTTGCATCAGGCAGAGCAGAACGTACTGCCTCCGGAAAAACAACATTCGAGTGAGGTGGGCAAAATGAACATGCAAACAATCAAGGCTTCGGTAGTGAAGTTCGTCAACGACGAAGATGGTCTGACCATTGTGGAATACGCGGTGGCGGGTGGGCTTATAACCCTGGCGGTTGTCACTGCTTTTACCACCTTGGGCACCGCCATTATCGCCAAGCTCGGTAAGTTAGCTGCTTGCATGGGCTCTACCACGAGCGGGCAGACCTGCTCGTAAGTCTATTCCCAGTGAGAGATGCAGCAGAAAAAACAACATTCAGTGAGGTGGGCAAAATGATCATGCAAACAATCAAGGCTTCGGTAGTGAAATTCATCAACGACGAAGATGGCCTGACCATTGTGGAATACGCGGTGGCTGGCGGGCTAATAACCCTGGCGGTTGTCACTGCTTTTACTACCTTGGGCACCGCCATTATCGCCAAGCTCGGTAAGCTGGCTGCTTGTATGGGCTCCACCACGAGCGGGCAGACGTGCTCGTAAGTCTATTCCCAGTGAGAGGCGCAGCAAAAAAACAACATTCGAGTGAGGTGGGCAAAATGATCATGCAAGCGATCAAGGCTTCGCTAGTGAAGTTCCTCAAAGATGAAGATGGTCTGACCATTGTGGAATACGCGGTGGCGGGTGGGCTAATAACCCTGGCGGTTGTCACTGCTTTTACCACCTTGGGCACCGCCATTATCGCCCAGCTCGGTAAGCTAGCTGCTTGTATGGGCTCTACCACGAGCGGGCAGACGTGCTCGTAAGTCTATTCCCAGTGAGAGATGCAGCGATGCCTATTGAGCAGATGTTTACATCAATAGTTCTGTTAGGGCTGCTTGGTATTGCGGTGGTGAGCGACCTTCGTCGCCACCGCATCCCCAACCTGCTGGTTCTTATAGGACTTGTTTTGGGTTTGACCAGTCAGGCTTACGCCAGTGGAGTTGAGGGGCTTGGTAATGCTGCGCTGGCCATGCTGATCGGCTTTGCAGTGTTTCTACCCTTGTACGCCCTGGGCGGTATGGCCGCCGGGGACGTCAAGTTGATGGCCATGGTCGGATGTTTTTTTACACCGCATAACGCGTTGTGGACGGCGTGTTTCAGTCTGATGGCCGGTGGTTTGTGCGGTTTTTTGATCATCCTTTTTCGTGGCCAGCTGCTGCAAACCTTCGCGCGCTACTGGTTGATATTAAGGGCGCGAACCTACTTGGTTCCGGCGGCAGATGAAGTGGCCGGAAAGCCTTTCCCATACTCCGTTGCAATTTTGCTCGGAACCCTGGCCAGTGGCTATTGGCTGCAGATCGGCCCGTAGCCCAGGAGGCTAGTCATGCATGTCATCGTCGAAAGTGATGCCTACCCCAGCGATAGGGGAGCGGTGCAACGCCTGGCTCCCCAGCCCTGCACTATCCGTGAAACCGGCCTGACGGACAGTTTTCTCGGAGAGTTAGTGTGCAAGCATTTGTTTGATGCCGGCGTGCTGGACATGTCGCGGCTGGTGGAGCGCCTGGCGCTTACTGGTGCTGTACTTGAAGAGGTCCTGGCGTTTCTGCGCAAGGATGGTCGTGTCGAAGTGCTGGGCCAGGTGAGCCAAACGGGTGGGCAGTCGCTGCGTTATGGCCTGACCGAACGCGGACGCAGTGCCGCCCGCGATGCCCTGTCGCGTAGCGGTTACATAGGCGCAGCACCGTTTCCGGTGAGTACCTACCGGTCCCTGATCAAACTGCAGACCATTCACCATGGTCGCATCAACGCCAATGATATGCGCAATGCCCTTGCTGGCGTAGTGCTCACGGAGGGGATGCTCGATCAGTTGGGTGTGGCGATGAACTCCGGGCGCGCGATCATGATTTATGGCCCCGCGGGTACTGGCAAGACTTATGTCAGCAGCCGGCTGATCCGCCTGTTCGCCGAAGCAATCTGGGTCCCTCATGCCATCGTCATCAACGAGTCGGTGATCGAGATCTATGACCCGCAGGTGCATCAGCGCCTCGATGACAACGCTCAACAGAACAATCTGATGCTCAACGAAGGGATCGACCGTCGACTGCTGTGCTGCAAACGCCCGATCGTCATCACGGGCGGTGAGTTGAGCATGGAACAGCTGGACGTTCGTTATGACCCTTTCACCCGTCAATACCAGGCTGCCCTGCAGCTCAAGGCCAGCAATGGCCTGTTCATCATCGACGATATGGGGCGCCAGCGCATGGCACCCGCCGAGCTGCTCAATCGCTGGATCGTCCCGATGGAAGAGAAGCGCGACTTTCTCAATTTGGGCGGCGGTCGGCATTGCGAGTTGCCGTTCGATCTGATTCTGGTGTTCTCCACCAACCTCAATCCCCTGGAGCTGGCCGATGAGGCCTTCCTTCGCCGGATTGGCTACAAACTGCAATTCGGTTACCTGAAGCCCGAGGAGTACGAAAAGATCTGGCGTCAGGAAAGTGAGCGACTGGGCATTTCCTATGACCCGTTGCTGGTGCGTTATGTATTGCAAAGGCTTTATGCAAGTGAAGGCATGCCCCTGGTGCCCTGCCATCCCCGCGATCTCCTGAACATGGCGCTCGATCGCCAGCGTTATATCGGCGGTTCCGGACCACTGTCACCGAAAGAGTTGGAATGGGCCTGGCACAACTACTTCGTCCAGCTCGACTTTCTTTGATACGGAGATACTGACATGAGCTCTCGCACGCTTACCCTGATAGGCGCTTCCCTGGCCATGGGCCTTGGGGCGGCATGGATGGCCGACTCCTGGCTGAGCGCGCGGCTCAATGCCAGCCCGGATGATCACCTTCGAAACGTTGTGGTCGCCACGGTCGAGATTCCATTCGGGCAGATGGTCGAGGCCCAGCAGGTCACGACCGTACGCATGCCCATGGATACGATCCCGGACGATGCCTTCGATGCCAGCGAAAAAGCCGTGGGCAAGATCGCAACCTTCGACATTCTGCGGGGCGACATCATGCGCGGTGCGCGTCTGAGCGAGCACCTGGGGGGCAGCACCCTGGCCTCTTTGATTGCGCCTGACAAACGCGCCATATCGGTACGTGTGGACGATGTGGTCGGTGTCGGCGGATTCCTGTTACCGGGTAACCGGGTGGATGTACTGGCGACCAAAACCACCAATTCCGGCAGTAACAGTGCCATGTCCAGGACCATCCTCGAGAACTTGCGGGTGTTGGCGGTGGATCAGACTGCGGGTACCGACAAGACGCAACCGGTAGTGGTGCGCGCAGTGACGCTGGAGATGTCGGCTTCTGAAGCGGAAGCCCTGGTCACGGCGCAGACGGAAGGCAAGTTGCAACTGGCGCTGCGTAACCCGCTGAACCTCGAGAAGAAAACCCCGGCCGTTGCGCCAGCTACGCCTTTTGCACCTGCTGCCCCGGTCATGGCTGTGGCCACCGCCGAGGCGCCAAAACGCGTGATACCGCGCAGCAGTGGCGAGGGCGGGGGTATCACCGTTATCCGCGGGATCGAAGCCAAAGTAGTCAACATTCGCTGACAGGGCGCAACGGGTATCTGGACACCAGGGTATTGGCGGAGCCGATCCGGATCAGTATCGGCAATCGAGGGCTTGATGATGAATCTTCGTATTCGGCGGCCGTTCACTTCGACGCCAAGGCGCCAGGAAGGATCGGTGAGTGCATTGATGGTGATCGCGCTGGCGGCGATGGCCATGATGGCGGCGTTGGCCTTGGATGGCGGGCATATAATGCTGAACAAAACGCGTCTGCAGAATGCGGTGGACGCCGCCGCCCTGAGTGGCGCCAAAACCCTGAGTCAGGTAGAGGGGGGCGTCAACAGTGTCAGCGCGGCCAACGCGACGCGTACCGCCGCGTTCAATACGCTGACACAAAATGCCAATGCCACAGGCAACAACGAATTGGCCACGGCGGTCGGCGGCAACGTCGGTGCATTTGCAGTGGTGGAACTGGCAAGCAGCGTCTATGGCCCGTTCTCCTTTCCCGGGCCGACGGATGCCAAATACGTTCGGGTATCGGTAGCGAGTTATGGCCTGACGGGATTTTTCTGGAGCTTCGCCCAGTCATTGGGCGCCCTGGGGAACAAGGCGGTGGGGGCGATCGCCACCGCGGGACCCAGCCCTACCAGCCCGTGCGATCTCGCACCTTTGATGGTCTGTGGCGACCCGGCTCAATACAACCCGGGCGCCGGTATGTTCTGGGGCTTCCAGTTTGGTGATTTGAAGGTATTGAAGACGGCTTCCGGCAACAAGTCGCCCATTGGTCCAGGCAACTTTCAGTTGCTCGATTTTGGCTCGGGCGGCAATGCGGTCAGGGAGGAGATGGCCGGAGGCGGCAAGGTCTGCCGCAATGTGGGAGACAACGTCACGACCGAGCCTGGCAACAAGGTCGGCCCTGCGTCTCAAGGCCTGAATACGCGCTTCGGCATCTACAACGGCCCGGTCAGTGCCTCGGACTATCCGCCGGACCTGGTGACCACGTCCAGTAATCCCCCCATCACTGACGACGGCTCAGGCCCGAAGTACCAAGGGCAAACCATCACCTCGAACAATGGCACTCTCACGGCAGGCGGCAACCCGATACTGGACTACAACGACTGGCGTACGAGCGTTGCCGCGTGTGTGGCTGGGGGCAGTGGCTGTCAGGGCAATGGGGTGTTCGAGCGCCGGATGCTGAAAATCGTGGTGGGCAACTGCGCCGGGAAAAACAGTGGTTCAACCTCGATCCCCGTCCTCGGTTTTGGCTGTTATTTCGTGGTGCAGCCCATGGATGGCGGCGGCGGGGAAGCGGAGATCTTCGGCCAGTTCGTGAAGGAGTGCGAAGGCGACAACGTGGCCGGCCCCTCGCCATCCACCGATTCCGGCCCGCAGATCATTCAGCTCTACAAAACCTATCTCAACGGCAGCAGCACTCCGAGCACTGACTCGTAGGGGGCGTCATGAGACTTCATGGATTTGAACATCTGCAGCGCCAGCAAGGCATGGCCATGGTGGAATTCACCCTCATCCTGCCGGTGTTGCTGTTGCTGCTACTGGGCTTCGGTGAATTCGGCCGTATGTTCTATCAGTACAACTTGTTGCTGCAGGCCAGCCGCGATGCCGACCGTTTTGTCGCCAGCCAGGCCTGGGACTCGACGCTGGGGGCGGTCGCTCTGAGCGATACGTTGAAGACTCAGACGAAAAACGTTGCGGTGTATGGCGTACCTGCCAACACCGGGACCGCTGTGGTGTCAGGGTTGACGACTGGCAACGTGGTCGTTGCCGCAGTGGGCACCGACCATGTGCGGGTCACCATCACATACACGTTCTGCCCGGTGATTGGCGCTGGCAATTGCGCCGGATCGCTTCCCGGTTTTTTTGGCAATTCGATTGCACTGGGCATTCCGCTGGTTGCCACTACCGTGATGAGGGCCCTGTGATGAATAGAAAACACATGCGCGGCGCCTATATGGTGGAGTTCGCCATCGTTGGTCTGCTGGTATTCACGCTGTTGTTCGGCGTAGTGGAAATGGGCCGCCTGTACTTCACGGTCAATGCGCTGGATGAAGCCGTACGCCGTGGTACGCGCCTGGCGGCGGTGTGCAATATCAGCGATCCGGTGGTGTTGCGGCGGGCGATCTTCAATGCCGCGGGCAATGCAGGTAATAGCCAGTTGATCGGCGATCTGGCCACCACCCATCTGACGTTGACCTACCTGGACGCAGACGGTGCTCTGGTGGCCAACCCCGCTGACACTGTCAGCGCCAATGGTTTTCGTGCCATCCGCTATGTCCAGTTGAGTTTGCAAAATTTCGTATTCAAGCTGTTTATTCCCGGGTTCGGTGTGCCCTTTACGCTGCCTACATTCAGGGCAACGTTGCCACGTGAAAGCCTCGGGCGTCATTCCGATTCCGGGGAGATCACGCCATGCTGAATACCAAGGAAAATCCACTCTCTACCTCGACCGGCAAAGCCGGGCTACGGTTGCTGATCAGCAGCCGTGATGCCACGTCGTTGCGCGACCTGCAGAGCGTCTGCCAACGCATGCCCAGCCTGGAGGTCAGCACTCGCCTGGTGAGCAATGGGCATGTCGACCCGCTCTACGGCCTGGACCGGATGCCCGATCTGTTGCTATTGCGCGTCAGCCACCTGTGGCGTGAAGAGCTGTCGGCACTGTTGCAGCGCCCGGCCCATGAGCGTCCGCCGATGTTGGTGTGCGGTCTGCTGAGCGAACAGGAAAGCATGCGCCTGGCGATGCAGGCCGGCGCCCGTGACGTGCTGCCGGAGCCCGTCGCCGAGACGGAACTGGTCGCCGCCTTGAATCGGCTGGTCATGGAGGTTCGGACCGGCAGCGGGACAGAAGGGAAATTGCTCGCCGTGATCAGCGCCAAGGGAGGATCCGGCGGCACCATGCTGGCTTGCAACCTGGCTCAGCAACTCAGCATGAAGGGTGGCAGTACCCTGTTGCTGGATATGGACCTGCAATTTGGCAGCGTGACGCATTACCTGGATGTGGCGCAAACCCACAGCCATCTTGAGGTGTTGCATCAGATCGACGGCATGGACAGCGTCGCGCTACGGGGTTTTTGCAGTCACTTCAGCCCGACTTTGCATGTACTGGGTGGACGAGCCGGTGAGCTGTGTCTGACGCAGGATGCCCAGCCTGAGCAACTCGACACCCTCATGCAGTTGGCCCGCGCCAGCTATGACTGGGTAGTGATCGATCTGCCACGGCAAATCGACCACCTCACCGGCTCCGTACTGGAACAGGTGGATCGGGTGTACGTGGTGGTGCAGCAGAGCGTCAGCCATCTGCGCGATGCCAGCTCCCTGGTGCGGATTCTTCGCGAAGACCTGGGCGTGCGTGGGGATCAGTTGCAGATAGTGGTCAACCGCTATGACAAGGCGGCAGCGGTCAGCCTCAAGGATATCGGCGAGGCACTGCGCAGCACGAATCTGTCGAAATTACCCAACGACTTCAACCAGGTCAGTCAGAGCCAGAACACTGGCGTGCCGTTGGAGCTGCATGCGCCGAAAGCGGCGATCACCGCTGCACTGCGCAGCGTGGCCGATGAGCTGGTCGGCAATCAGATGGCTGGAAAAAAAGGTGTATTCAAACGCGCCTTCAACCGTTTTTTCGGGGGGTGACCCATGATCAGCGACTTTCGTAACCGCTTGCGCAAACAGTCCGGTAAACCCGCCTCGTCGCAGGCTAACCAGCCGGGTGACGACCAGCCGGATCCGGCCGAGGAAATAATGGCGTGGGAACGTGCAACGCCGGACGTTCTTTACGAAACCAAAAGTCAGGTCACCCCGGTGGAAGCCGAGTGGCGAGAAAAGATTTACCAGCAGTTGCTCAAGGTCATGGATCTGTCCTTGCTGGACTCCCTGGAACAGCCTGAGGCCGCGCGGCAGATTCGTGATATTTGCCAGCGTCTGCTCGATGAGCATTCGGCACCGGTGAGTACTTCCAGCCGCCAGTTGATCATCAAGCAGATTACCGACGAGGTGCTCGGTCTGGGGCCTCTGGAACCGCTGCTGGCCGATCACACTGTGTCCGACATTTTGGTCAACCGGCATGACTCGGTGTATGTCGAGCGCTTCGGTAAGCTGCAACGCACTGATGTGCGTTTTCGCAATGATCAGCATTTGCTGAACATCATTGACCGCATCGTCTCCAGCCTGGGTCGGCGTATCGATGAGTCTTCGCCATTGGTGGATGCGCGGCTCAAGGACGGTTCGCGGGTCAACGCGATTATTCCGCCGCTGGCCATCGACGGCCCGAGCATGTCGATCCGGCGCTTTGCGGTGGACCTGCTCAATACCGACAGCCTGATCCAGGTGGGGGCGTTGACCCCGGCCATTGCCCTGCTGCTCAAGGCGATTGTCCGTGGGCGCTTGAACGTGCTGATTTCCGGCGGTACCGGCAGCGGCAAGACCACCATGCTCAATGTCCTGTCCAGTTTCATTCCGCACAACGAGCGGATCGTCACCATCGAGGATTCGGCTGAACTGCAACTGCAGCAGCCCCATGTGGTGCGCCTGGAAACCCGGCCTTCGAATATCGAGGGGCGCGGCGAGGTGAGCCAGCGGGAGTTGGTGCGCAACAGCCTGCGGATGCGGCCGGACCGCATCGTGATCGGCGAAGTGCGCGGCGCCGAGGCGCTGGACATGCTGACGGCGATGAACACCGGTCACGACGGCTCGCTGACCACGATCCACGCCAACACCGCGCGCGATGCATTGGGGCGAATCGAGAACATGGTGTCGATGACCGGGGCGACCTTTCCGATCAAGGCCATGCGCCAACAGATCGCTTCGGCCATCGGAGTGGTCATCCAGCTGGAACGCCAGGAGGACGGCAAGCGCCGCCTGGTCAGCGTGCAGGAGATCAATGGTATGGAGGGCGAGATCATCACCATGACCGAAATCTTCTCCTTCGTGCGCCACGGCATGGGCGAAAACGGCGAAGTACTCGGTGATTTTCGGCCCAGCGGCATGATCCCCGCCTTCCGCGATGTGCTGGCCAAGCGCGGTATCGAGTTGCCGCTTGCGATGTTCAGGCCTGAGTGGATGGAGGCACGGCAATCATGAGCCAGGTTCCTGGTGAATTCATTCTGATGTTCCTCGGCATGGTGTTTATTGCCGTCTTCCTCCTGTCCCAGGGCGTGGCGGTGCCGGTATTCGGCGAGGCCGGCAAGATGCGCAAGCGTATTCGTGGCCGCTTGCATGTACTGGAGAAAGCCAACAATCAGTCCAGTATGCAGACCGTGTTGCGACAGAAATACCTGACGCGTTTGTCGCCATTGGAGGCCAGGCTTGAGCAGCTGCCTTTTATGGAGGCATTGACGCAAATGATTGAGCAGTCCGGGCACGAATACCGAGTCTATCGGGTATTGCTGCTCGGGCTGGTGCTGGGAGTCTGGGCGGGTATCTTGATCTGGATGGTTTGGTCAGTCTGGTGGATGGCGCTGCTGGTAGGTTTCGCGGTCTTCTGGTTACCCATACTGAAAATCTCTCGCGACCGTGGCAAGCGTTTCGCTGCGTTCGAGGAAGGCCTGCCGGATGCGCTGGACGCGATGTGTCGCGCTTTGCGCGCCGGACACCCCTTCAACGAAACCCTGCGCCTGGTGGCCGAGGAGCACAAGGGGCCGGTCGCTCATGAGTTCGGCCTGACGTTCGCCGATATCAACTATGGCAACGATGTGCGCCGGGCCATGCTCGGTCTGCTGGAGAGGATGCCAAGCATGACGGTGATGATGCTGGTGACCTCGCTCCTTATCCATCGCGAGACCGGCGGTAATCTGACCGAGGTACTGGAGCGTCTGAGTCTGCTGATCCGCGGGCGCTTCCGCTTTCAGCGCAAGGTCAAAACCCTGTCGGCCGAAGGGCGGATGTCGGCCTGGATACTGGTGGCCATTCCCTTCGTACTGGCGGCTGTAATTTTGTTGATTACCCCTAAGTACATGCCATTGCTGCTCAATGATCCGATAGGCCATAAGCTGATATTTTGGGCTTTTGGTGCCATGTTGGTCGGTATTTTCTGGATTCGCAAAATTATCCGGATTCAGGTTTAAGCGGTATTAGCTACCGGGAGGTACAGGCCATGGATTTTTTACTCGGGTTATTCAGTCGGGTCACGGGGAACGAGGAGATGGCGCGCCTGTTGTTCCTTGGCGCGATTGGTTTGAGTACGGTACTTGCGGTGGGTGCCGTGATCCTGCTGCTGATGGGGCTTCAGGATCCCGTGCAGCGTCGTCTGGCGCTGATCAAGCGTGGTCATTTAGGCAACGCGAACGGGCAGGAAGCTCCGGGTAACCTGCAACTGTTGCTGGAGCGGGTCGGCCAGCGCTTTGCCTCGGCCGAGTCGGCTCAAACATCCGCCACCCAGACCCTGTTAATGCATGCGGGGTACCGCTCCTCGTCGGCGGTGCAGATGTACTGGGCAGTGCGCTTGATGTTACCGCTGTTATTGATCGGTATTACGTTGCTGCTGTTGCCGATGATTCCCAAGGTTTCCCTGATCATGGGGCTGCTGTTGGTGGGCTTGGTGGCGGGTATCGGATGGTTGGTGCCGGCGCTGTATGTCGCCAAGCGCAAACAGAAGCGACAAGGCCGGCTGCGCGCCGCGTTTCCGGATGCGCTGGATCTGATGGTGGTGTGCGTGGAGTCGGGCCTGGCCTTGCCCGCGACCATCGAACGGGTGGCTGAGGAGATGTCGGTCAGTCAGGTCGATCTGGCTGAAGAACTGGCCCTGGTCAATGCACAAATCCGCGCGGGTATTTCCAGTACCGCGGCGCTCAAGCAACTGGCTGTGCGCACTGGGCTGGATGACGTACAAGGTCTGGTCAGCCTGTTGGCGCAGAGTATCCGTTTTGGTACCAGCGTGGCCGACACCTTGCGCATCTATGCCGAAGAGTTCCGTGACCGGCGTACGCAGGCCGCCGAAGAGATGGGGGCGAAAATCGGTACCAAGCTGATATTTCCACTGATTTTCTGTCTTTGGCCGAGCTTCTTTCTGGTCGCTATCGGCCCCGCATTGATTGGGGTACTCAAAGCATTCGGGTGAGGTAAAACAGCCGGAGGCTGTCGAGCGCGATGGCCTCACCACCCGAGCGGGATCTGCACTTGATCTACACATCTCCCGTAGGAGCTGCCGCAGGCTGCGATCTTTTGATTTTTCTGGCCCAGGCCTTAATTCAGAAGATCGCAGCCTGCGGCAGCTTCGGGGGTAATTCGGTAAAGATTGGATAATGTGTAGAGACCACTGCTTTCCTGCACATGACATCAAGCCCGGCTTTGCAGCCAGGCTACTCTGGACTCCCCCAGAGGCTGATCACCCAGCGATATGCCTCAGTTGCCGATGGTCATTTCTCCCGCTGCATCCTGGTCATAAAATTCCGGAATCGGGTAGTTGAAGCTGTTCAGCCAGCGCTGCATGGCCAAGTCGCGTTCGGCGGCCGAAGCCGTTTGCAGGTGAGGGGAGGCAACTACACCGCGAATCTGCAGTTGCAGCCACTGTTCAGTGCCTTGTTGGTACGGCGAAGAGGGGCCCGGCTCAATGGCCCAGGCAGTGGTTGAGAGGCAAGCCGTGCACAGGATCAACAGCCGTTTGGTATTCATCTCGACTCCTCGTACGTTCTACTTGTTCGCACTGGTAGAGGCATCGGCTACCTCGGTTTTGCGATTGCCATCGGTAGCCACCACTTTATTGGCGGAGGCCTTGAGTTTTTCCGCGCGGGTTTGAGCCTCTACGACTTGCTTGGGGCTCAAGTCGGCGCGGGTCACGAGTTCGGCGGCCGCCTTCCAGTTATTCTGGTAGATCAGCAGCGTCACCATATTGAGTGCCGCCAGTGTGTTTGCCTGCTTGAGCTCCATGGCGGTCATGAACTCAAAGCGTGCTTCAGGGATCCGTCGCTGATTGAGGTAGACGACCCCCAGGTCATTTCGCATCCTGTCGTCGGTGGGGGCCATCTTCACCGCACGCTCAAGGTGAGTGGCAGCGCTGGCGTTATCATTTCTGGCGGCGGCCAACTGGCCCAGGCCATGTTCCCCTTCAGCCGCCAGACAGGTACCGAGCAAGCTTTCGTACAACGGCTGCGCGTCGCCGCTACGCCCCATCAGGCGAAGCACCCGAGCCTTGCGCAGGCGAACCTGGACCACGCTATCGGGCAAACCTTCCAGATTCGCCAGGCTGGCATACAAACGGCCTTCTTCGGCCATGTTATCTGCCAGGTTCAGGGACAGTTCTTGCTCCGAACCGGGCTTGGCACAGCTGGCCGGTCGCGAAGACAGGCCATTGCTGGCACAACCTGCGAGCATTAATGTCGCCGCTATCGCAATGACTGCTTTCATCGAATGTCCCCTGGCCACAACACGTTGAGCGCCTGGCCAATGGCAATATAGCTGGCCCGGAAAGCGTTCAAAGCCACCGTTACGAGTGAGGGCGAGGTCAGTCCGGTTCAGGCTTCGGTTCATTGCGAGAGCCCGCTGAGACTGTCGAAGTCGCCATTTTCCAGGAAAAACATGCGGTAGAAGTTCGGGTCGTAATTGCGCAGCTGCTCGCCAGGCAACGATGGTAGTTGTGCATTGGCAGCCAGTGGCTGGACCAGGTGCGGGGTGACGATCATCAGCAGTTCGCGCTCTTCACGGTTGATGGTGTTGTCGCGGAAAAACGCGCCCAGAACCGGGATATCTCCCAGCCCCGGAAACTTGTTCACCTGGGAATCGTTGTGGGAGCTGATCAGGCCGCTGATGACGAAGCTTTCGCCGTCGGCCAGGGAGATGCTGGTATCGGTACGGCGCACGGTCAGGGCCGGGACTACCGTGCCGGCAATGCTCACTGCGTTGGTGAAGTCCAGTTCACTGACTTCCGGCGCCACCTTCAGCGCGATACGGTTTTTCCCGACGATGGTCGGCGTCAGGGTCAGGCGGATACCGAATTCCTTGTACTCGATGAACACGTTATCGCTGCCTGAACTGGGCACCGGAATCGGTATTTCACCGCCGGCCAGGAAGCTCGCACTTTGCCCGCTGAGCGCTACCAGGCTTGGCCGCGCCAGGGTATAGGCGAAACCGCTGCCCTCCAGCGCGTTGAGTGCCACCAGAGTACTGCCGGTAGCAAACGTGAGGTTGAACTGGTCGTTTCTCACCGGTACCGACGGCGTGACAATGCCGCCAATGGTGGGCAAGGTTCTCGGCGAGCCGAACAGCCAGTTGCCCCGGACGCCGAAAATCGAGGCGGAGGCTTCCTTGAGCTTGGTTCGGCTGACTTCAACGAAGCGGATATCGGTCTGCACCTGGCTCGGCAGCAGCGGGTCGTCGGAAGGCACCGAGGGCGCGCTGGTCAGCGCCGACGTGGCCTTGCCCTTGACGAACACCATGCTTTGGCGCGGCGTTTTCGAACAGGCGGTCCAGACCATCAGGCTGGTGGTCCCCGGCGCAATGCCCGTGAGTATGAACGCGCTGCTGCCGCTGGGTTGCACGTCGGCAATTTTCGGGTCACCCACCGCCAGTTGCGTTACCGGAACGGGGCTGCGCAATTCATTCTGCAGTCCCTGACCGACCTCGTACGTTGTCGGCCAATTGTCCAATTGCGGGCAATTGGCCGGCGCGGCCTGAGCCGCTTCCACGCCGAGGCCCATCCAGAACAGGCCATGGATAATTCGCTTGAAAGCGGGCACTGGACGAAAGTTCATTAAGTACATCCTCACTGGATAGGCCGACTTTAGGCTGACAGAGTAGTCTCGGATCACTTCACGGGGATCGGACTATCCCCCCCAATGCGCCAGACCACTCATCCATGGCCCAGGCGTTATTCCTTGCGTGCTACACACCAGCGGGCGAAATTCGCTGAACTGGCTGGATAGCGAGCGACCTTTGTTGAAACGGTTTTTAGTGATCCGGTGCCCCGGACTGCCGGCAAGAGCGATACTCGCGGCCATGGACGGCGCTGTCCGCTGTCCTGATTCCCCCTGAAAGTAATCGGCTATGCAGGTACAGAGCCGGAAAACACCTGCCAGGATCATGGTGAGGTAACTCCTTTTGCCAGTCCGCTATCTGATCACTGAAGCTAACGTGGAAACTCGAGCCGTTATGACTTCTTGTAGTTTGAAGGTAGTTCAATCAAACCAAAGTGCCATGAATTTAAAGAAAACCCTTGGTGCAAAGTCAGGATTCAAGCAGGCGGGCGAGGGGGGGCGGGCAAGGTCGTGGCACAGTGCGGTTGCCTGAAACCGGCGGGTTGCGCTGAAGGCCATAAACAAAAAAGGCCCGCATACTCAAGCATGCGGGCCTTTGGCATCACGGATTGAAGATCAGTGCTTGCTGTCCTGGTTCGACAGCGCCAGCAGCTGCTTTTCCTGGTTCCAGTCGAAAGGTTCGTCGTTCTGTTCGGCTTCGAAGCGGCGCTCTTCCAGTGCCTGGTACAGGTCGATTTCTTCATCGGACAAGTAGTGCAGGCAATCACCGGCGAAATACCACAGCAGATCCCGTGGAATCAGGTGAGCGATTTGCGGATAACGGGAAATGACTTGAGTCAGGATGTCCTGGCCCAGGTATTGGCTTTCGATCGGATCGATCGGCAGTGACGCCAGCAGTTCGTCGAAGCGCTCAAGGAACAAGGCATGGCTTTCTTCGGGAACCTGCTCGGCCTCACCTACGGCGACCAGGATGCTGCGCAGGTGGTCGAGTAAAACGAGATGATCGGCAACGATGTTGGACACGAGATAAGTCCTCAAGAGCAAAACGGGCGCGGGAGTATAAAGCGCCCGCGCCCGTTTTTACATGCTTGAAAGGATCAGCGGACTTTTCCCTTGGCCAGTGCCAAAGCCTTTTGGTCAAAGTCGTCGACATCGATCACCTTGCGCCGGGCCGCTTCGGCTTCACGCAGGGTTTGGGCTTCCACCGGCTGCAATACACCCGCCTCGAGTGCGGCATCGATCACCGATTCGCCAGCTACCGGTTTGACCTGGCCACTCTTGAGTGCCACATGCAACTTCTTCTGCAACGGCTGTGCGGCGCTCAACAGATTGCAGGCGTGTTGCAATGTACCGACCGGATCGTCGCTCGCTTGCGGGCGGTAGCACCCCAGGAGCACTTCCTCCAGTGCCGGGTCGCCCTTGGCGCGGCCAATCACCCCGGCGACTTCGGCGCCGAGTTTGTCCGATGGCCCTTTGTGCCGACGACCGAACGGGAACACGATCACTCGCAACAGACAGCCCACGACCTTGTTCGGGAAGTTGCTCAGCAGTTCATCCATGGCCCGTTCCGCCTGGCCCAGGCTTTCTTCCATGGCCCAGGTCAGCAGTGGTGTCATGTACTGCGGTGAGTCGAGGTCGTTGTAGCGCTTGAGTGCGGCCGAGGCCAGGTAAAGGTTGCCCAGTACGTCGCCTAGCCGTGCAGACAGGCGTTCGCGGCGTTTCAGTGCGCCGCCCAGCAACATCATGCTGAGGTCGGCGAGCAGGGCGAATGCAGCGGCCTGACGGTTGAGGGCGCGGAAAAAACCTTGGCTGAGTTTGTCGCCCGGGGTGTGTTCCAGGTGCCCGAAACCGAGATTGAGCACCAGCGTACTGGCGGCGTTGCCCACGGTAAAACCGATGTGCTTGAGCAGCAGGTCATCGAACTCTCTGAGCGCCTGATCCTTGTCTTCACGGCCGGCGAGGGCCATTTCCTTGAGCACGAAGGGATGGCAGCGAATCGCGCCCTGGCCGAAGATCATCAGGTTGCGCGAGAGAATGTTCGCGCCTTCGACGGTGATGAAAATAGGCGCGCAGTTCCATTTGCGGCCGAGGTAATTGTTCGGCCCCATGATGATCGCCTTGCCGCCGTGCACATCCATGGCATCGCTGATGCAGTCGCGGGCGCGCTCGGTAAGGTGGTACTTGAGAATTGCCGACAGCACCGACGGTTTCTCGCCCAGATCGACCGCATTGGCGGTCAGCATGCGGGCGGCGTCCATCATCCAGGCGTTGCCGCCAATGCGGGCCATGGCTTCCTGGATGCCTTCGAACGCGGCAATCGGCACATTGAACTGCTCGCGAACCTGAGCGTATTGGCCCGTGACCAGGCTGGTGAACTTGGCCATGCCGGTACCCACCGCCGGCAGGGAAATCGAACGCCCGACCGACAGGCAATTCATCAGCATCATCCAGCCCTTGCCGAGCATCTCCTGGCCGCCGATGAGGAACTCCAGCGGGATGAACACGTCCTTGCCCGAGTTCGGGCCATTCATGAAAGCCGCGCCCAAGGGCAGGTGCCGACGGCCGATCTCGACACCGGCGATGTCGGTTGGAACCAGTGCCAGGCTGATGCCCAGGTCTTCCTTGTCGCCCAGCAGGTGATCCGGATCGTAGGCCTTGAAAGCCAGGCCGAGGAGGGTGGCCACCGGACCGAGGGTGATGTAGCGTTTTTCCCAATTCAGGCGCAGGCCGAGGACTTCCTGGCCCTCCCATTCACCTTTGCAGATTACCCCGGAGTCCGGCATGCCGCCGGCGTCGGAGCCGGCCAGTGGACCGGTCAGGGCAAAGCACGGGATGTCGTCGCCGCGCGCCAGGCGAGGCAGGTAATGATTGCGTTGTTCGTCGGTGCCGTAGTGCAGCAACAGTTCGGCCGGGCCGAGGGAGTTGGGGACCATCACGGTGGAGGCGAGGTCGCCGCTGTGGCTCGCCAGTTTCATCGCCACTTGCGAGTGGGCATAGGCGGAGAAGCCCTTGCCGCCAAACTCCTTGGGGATGATCAGGGCGAAGAAGCCGTTGTCCTTGATGAAGGTCCAGGCTTGCGGCGGCAGGTCCATGGTTTGACCGAGCTGCCATTCACTGACCATGGCGCAGAGCTCATCGGTCGGCCCGTCGATGAAAGCCTGTTCCTCTTCATTCAATTGCGCCTTGGGATAGGACAGCAGTTTGCTCCAGTCCGGACGGCCACTGAACAGTTCACCGTCCCACCAGACCGTGCCGGCGTCGATGGCATCGCGTTCGGTTTGCGACATCGGCGGCAGGGTTTTCTGGAACCAGTTGAACATCGGCGCGCTGAACAATTTGCGGCGCAGGTCGGGCAGCAGCAAGGGGGCTGCGACGGCGGCGATCAACACCCAGAAAACCAGCAACAACCAGCCCGGCGCGCGACTGAAAGCGCCCATGGCCACGAGATAGATGGCCACGATGACCAAGGCGGGCAGTGGGGCAATGCGGCGGTGGGCCAAATAAGCAATTGCGACCAACAGAACCAGTATCCACAACAGCAGCATATTCATTCCTCCGTGAAACCAGGGCGAACCAGCCCACAGAGCTTAGACGGCATCCGCGAAACAGGCTGGTTGGAACGATGTGATTGGAATCGTGGGAAACCCCGGATGATTTTCGTGCGACAAATGGGCCACACACGTGGGGGAAAGCATTCATCGAGCGAGCGGCAAAGCGCCCATGTTTGGCCGAAACGTCGTTATCTCTGTGCTGAAGCTCTCGCTAGACTCGGGGCTTCCCTTGGAGATTATTCTCATGCACGAGTACCTGAGTCCCGGCCGCTTCATCGATAGTGACCATCCGTCCGTGGTGGAGTTCGCCGAAAAGCACCGCGGCGTCAGTCGCGATCCGCTGGAGCAGGCGATCAGTCTCTATTACGCCGTGCGCGAAGCGGTGCGCTACAACCCGTACACATTCAGTCGCGATCCCCAGACCCTGCGCGGCAGTCATGCGCTGGCGGCCGGGGAGAGTTACTGCGTGCCCAAGGCTACGCTGCTGGCAGCTGCAGCGCGGCATTGCGCGATTCCCGCGCGGATCGGCCTGGCGGATGTGCGCAATCACCTGTCGACGCCACGGCTGCTTGAACTGCTCAAGAGCGACATGTTCGCCATGCACGGCTACACCGAATTTTACTTGCAGGATCGATGGGTCAAGGCGACGCCAGCGTTCAACCGCAAACTCTGCGACCTGTTCAATGTGGCGCCGCTGGAATTCGACGGGATCAGCGACAGTGTTTTTCATCCCTTCAACCGCGATGGCGCGAAGCTGATGGAGTACCTCGTCGATCACGGCCAGTTCGCCGACGTACCTGAAGCGTTCTTTTTCGAACACCTGGAAAAATGCTATCCGCACCTGTTCGGTGAGCAACAGCAACCGCTGTTGGGCGACATGCAGAGCGATTTGAGTCGCGCCTGATCCGGCGTATGCTGCCTGCCCACTTACCGAAAAAGAGGCGGTCATGCTGAAGATCTGGGGTCGGAAAAACTCGTCGAATGTCAGAAAACCATTGTGGGCCGCCGAAGAACTGGGGCTGGCCTATGAGGCGATCGACGCCGGTGGTGCCTTTGGTGTCGTCGATACGCCCGAATACCGCGCCATGAATCCCAATGGTCGCGTGCCTGTCATTGAAGACGACGGTTTTGTGTTGTGGGAGTCCAACGCCATCGTGCGTTATCTGATGGCCTTGCATGCCGACGGCACGGCCTGGTACCCGAATAATCCAAAGGCCCGCGCCACAGCGGACAAGTGGATGGACTGGACCACCTCAAGCTTTGCCGGCCCGTTCCGTACTGTGTTCTGGGGCGTGCTGCGTACCCCGGCAGACCAGCAGGACTGGCCCGCGATCAAGGCGGCGATCAAGGAATGCGACACGCTGCTGGCGATGGCCGATCAGGCGTTGGCGAACAAGCCCTACCTGTCCGGGGACGAGATCGGCATGGGCGATATTCCCTTGGGCAGTTTCATTTATGCCTGGTTCGAGATGCCGATCGAGCGTGCGCCACAGCCGCATCTGCAGGCCTGGTACGCGCGGTTGAAACAGCGTCCGGCGTATCAAAAGGCGGTCATGACCGCGTTGACTTAATACTCACTATCGACACGCTTGACTGTACTTGTGTGGCGGCGACAAGCACCATTGTGCCAAGTTGTTGCGGTTGTATTGTTCGCCGCCGCCCATACTTATCCCTTTCTTCCCTTCTTGGTGCGTAAATCAGATATGAGTTCCGCTCTGTCCATCCGGCAGCTAACCAAAACCTACGGCAACGGTTTCCAGGCCCTGAGTGGTATCGATCTGGATGTTGCCGAAGGTGACTTCTTCGCCTTGCTCGGCCCGAACGGCGCCGGCAAATCCACGACCATCGGCATTCTCTCGACCCTGGTGAACAAGACCAGCGGCACGGTGAACATCTTCGGTCACGACCTGGACAGGAATCCTGCGCAGCTCAAGCGCTCCATCGGCGTGGTGCCCCAGGAATTCAACTTCAACCAGTTCGAAAAGACCTTCGACATCGTCGTGACCCAGGCCGGCTACTACGGCATCCCGGCGAAAATCGCCAAGGAACGCGCCGAACAGTACCTGACCCAGCTCGGCCTGTGGGACAAGAAGGACGTGCCGTCGCGCTCGCTGTCCGGCGGCATGAAGCGTCGCCTGATGATCGCCCGCGCGCTGGTTCATGAACCGCGCCTGCTGATTCTCGACGAACCGACCGCCGGGGTGGACATCGAACTGCGTCGTTCGATGTGGAGCTTCCTCACCGAGCTGAACCAGAAAGGCATCACCATCATCCTCACCACCCACTACCTGGAAGAGGCTGAGCAGTTGTGCCGCAACATCGGCATCATCGACCACGGCACCATCGTCGAGAACACCAGCATGAAGCAGTTGCTCAGCCAATTGCATGTGGAAACGTTCCTGCTGGATATGAAGAACACGTTGCAAGTGGCGCCGCAGTTGCTCGGCTACCCGTCCCGGCTGATCGACAGCCACACCCTGGAAGTCCAGGTGGACAAGTCCATGGGCATCACCGCGCTGTTCACCCAGTTGGCACAGCAGAACATCGAAGTGTTGAGCCTGCGTAACAAAACCAATCGCCTCGAGGAGTTGTTCGTGTCCCTGGTGGAGAAAAATCTGTCGAAGGTGGCGGTATGAGTTCCGAGCTGCGCCCCAACCTCGTAGCCCTCAACACCATCGTTTACCGTGAAGTCCGGCGTTTCACCCGGATCTGGCCGCAGACTTTGCTGCCACCGGCCATCACCATGGTCCTGTACTTCGTGATCTTCGGTAATCTGATCGGTCGGCAGATCGGCGACATGGGTGGCTTCACTTACATGGAGTACATCGTGCCGGGGCTGATCATGATGTCGGTGATCACCAACTCCTATGGCAACGTGGTGTCGAGTTTCTTCGGCAGCAAGTTCCAGCGGTCCATTGAAGAACTGATGGTCTCGCCGCTGTCGCCGCACACCATCCTGATCGGCTACACCCTGGGCGGTGTACTGCGCGGGTTGATGGTGGGGATCATCGTGACCCTGCTGTCGCTGTTCTTCACCCACTTGCAGGTGCATCACCTGGGCGTGACCATTCTGGTGGTGGTGCTGACCGCGACGATCTTCTCGTTGCTGGGCTTCATCAACGCCGTGTTTGCGCGCAATTTCGATGACATTTCGATCATTCCGACTTTCGTGCTGACGCCTCTGACCTACCTGGGCGGGGTCTTCTACTCGATCACCTTGCTGCCGCCGTTCTGGCAGACCGTGTCCCTGGCCAACCCGGTATTGCACATGGTCAACGCGTTCCGCTACGGCATCCTTGGCGTTTCGGATATCCGCATCAGCGTGGCCATCGCCTTCATGCTGGTCGCGACCGTGGTGCTGTATCTCGGTAGTGCAAGGTTGCTGGTCAGCGGGCGCGGGATGCGCACCTGAGAAATACCGAGTCGTCTGTTTCGTCGGAACGCCGCCCGGAGCAAGCCCGCTCCCACACTGGATCTATATAGCACTGAAGATCTCTGTGGGAGCGAGCTTGCTCGCGATGGCGTCAGCCCAGACACCGCATAAAAAACGGCCTCCCAAGTGGCTAATGCCAGTCAGTCAAGCGGTAGTGCGATCTGTAGCAGCTGCCGAGCCCGCGAGGCTGCGTTCGGCTGCGAAGCAGTCGTAAAATCAGTCGTTGCGGTACGTCAGGCAGGCCGCGTCAGCTGGACTCACGACTGCTTCGCAGC
>NZ_JBWKWD010000056.1:0-23651 GCF_059422045.1 Pseudomonas sp. GW821-FHT02A08 | reverse complement strand
CTCGCGAAGGGGTCGTGTCAGTCGACATGAATGTCGAATGACACACCGCTTTCGCGAGCAAGCCCGCTCCCACAGGTATTGCTGTTAATCCGACAACCGGATCAACAGCACTTCGGCCCACCCTTGCCACCGTAACGGGCTTCCTGACGCTCGCGAAAGAACATCTCATAGCTCATCACCGGTTTGTCCGGGTGCTTGCTCTGCATATGCTCGACATAGTTGTCGTAGTCGGGCATGCCGACCATCAGGCGCGCGGCCTGACCGAGGTATTTACCGAGGCGACTCAAGTCATTGAACATGCTGCAATCCTCTGGTTACGCATCCGGCAGCGCCTGGAATGGCGATTCTTTATCCGTACGCTCTTTTTTACCCCAGGCGGCAATACCGACCTTGAGCGCATAGAACAGGATGCTGAACACCACGAACAGGAACAGCGCGGTCAGCGTTGCGTTGGTGTAGGCGTTGAAGATCACGTGCTGCATCTGGGTGATGTCCTTGGCCGGGGCGAGGATCTGGCCGTTGGCCAGGGCATCGCTGTATTTCTTGGCCAGCGACAGGAAGCCGATCGCCGGGTTGGCGTCGAACAGCTTGATGAAGCCCGCTGTCGTGGTGCAGATCAACAGCCACACCGCCGGCAACATGGTGACCCAGACATAACGCTGGCGTTTCATCTTGATCAGAACGACGGTGCCGAGCATCAGGGCGATACCGGCCAGCATCTGGTTGGAGATACCGAACAACGGCCACAGGGTGTTGATGCCCCCCAACGGATCGATCACGCCCTGGTACAGCAACCAGCCCCACATCGCCACACAACCGGCGGTGGCAATCAGGTTGGCGGTCCAGGATTCGGTGCGTTTGAGCGCCGGCACGAAAGAGCCGAGCAAGTCCTGCAGCATGAAACGACCGGCACGGGTACCGGCGTCCACCGCAGTCAGGATGAACAGCGCTTCGAACAGGATCGCGAAGTGGTACCAGAACGCCATGGTGTTTTCACCCGGCAGGACACTGTGCAGGATCTGCGCGATACCGACCGCCAGGGTTGGCGCGCCGCCGGCACGGGCCAGGATGGTGGTTTCGCCAATGTCGTGGGCCACCGCTTGCAGCGCTTCCGGGGTAATGGCAAAGCCCCAGTTGCTGACGGCTGTCGCAACGGCCACCACATCACCGCCGACCACGGCCGCCGGGCTGTTCATGGCGAAGTACACGCCAGGCTCGATCACCGAAGCGGCAACCATGGCCATGATCGCCACGAACGATTCCATCAGCATGCCGCCGTAACCGATGTAGCGGGCATTGGTTTCGTTATCCAGCAGCTTCGGCGTGGTCCCGGAGGAGATCAGCGCGTGGAAACCCGATACCGCGCCACAGGCAATAGTGATGAACAGGAACGGGAACAGACCGCCCTTCCATACCGGGCCGGTGCCGTCGACGAACTGGGTCAGGGCCGGCATTTTCAGCTCGGGCATGGTCACCAGGATGCCGATGGCCAAGGCGACGATGGTGCCGATTTTCAGGAAGGTCGAGAGATAATCGCGGGGTGCCAGGATCAGCCACACCGGCAACACCGCCGCGACAAAACCGTAGCCGATCAACATCCAGGTGATCTGGATACCGGTAAAGCTGAATGCCTTGGCCCACACTGGATCCGCGGCAATCTGCCCGCCGAGCCAGATCGAGCCCAGCAGCAACAGCACACCGATGAGCGAGATTTCGCCGATGCGACCCGGGCGGATGTAGCGCATGTAGATGCCCATGAACATCGCGATCGGGATGGTCGCCATCACCGTGAAAATCCCCCACGGGCTCTCGGCCAGGGCTTTGACCACGATCAGCGCCAGTACTGCGAGGATGATGATCATGATCAGGAAACAGCCGAACAGCGCGATGGTGCCGGGGATGCGGCCCATTTCCTCACGGACCATGTCGCCCAGGGAACGACCGTTGCGGCGGGTGGACATGAACAGGACCATGAAGTCCTGAACGGCACCGGCCAGCACCACACCGGCAATCAGCCACAGCGTGCCGGGCAGGTAGCCCATCTGCGCCGCCAATACCGGACCGACCAAAGGCCCCGCGCCAGCAATGGCGGCGAAGTGGTGACCGAAAAGAATATGCTTGTTGGTTGGAACGTAGTCCAGACCGTCATTGTTGAGCACAGCGGGAGTAGCCCGTCGCGCATCGAGTTGCATGACATTGTTAGCAATGAACAGACTGTAGTAGCGGTAGGCGACCAGATAGATGGCCACGGCAGCGACCACAATCCACAAGGCGTTGATTGCCTCGCCTCGGCGCAATGCCACTACACCCAGGGCGCACGCACCTACGATTGCCAGCACCAGCCAAGGCAAATGGCGTAGCGGGCTATTATTATTTTTCATTTTATTATTCCAGCCAGAGTGGACAAGAAAGACAGCCACCCCGAGTTTAGCGCTCCTGACGGCAAAGACCATACCCCGACATTGGTCTAGACACCTGCACGCGCTAGCAGCCTTTGATCATGCGGGTCTATAGTCAGCGTACATTTCCGAGGATCGTGCCATGAGCGAGCACCCTGCCGAACGTCGCCGCTTCAAACGTATTGCGTTCGATGCCCGAACCGAGCTGAGCCAGGGTGAGTCCACGTGGCCGGTGAAGTTGATCGACCTGTCGCTCAAGGGCTTGCTGATCGAACGACCCGATCCGTGGCTGGGCAATCCAAAGCAGGATTTTCTGGTCGACATTCATCTGAGCGAAGAGGCCGACATCACCATGGATGTGCAATTGGCCCACGATGACCATGGCCAGCTCGGCTTTGTCTGCCTGCACATCAGCCTGGAGTCCATCGAGCGCCTGCGGCGATTGATCGAGCTCAACCTCGCTGATCCGCAGGAGCTGGAGCGAGAACTCGGTGCCCTGATCGAAATCTGAAGGTCAATCCCATTCCACTGTGGGAGCGGGCTTGCTCGCGAAGAGGCCATTACATTCAGCATCTCTGTTGACTGACACATCGCTTTCGCGAGCAAGCCGGATCGCCGCACCGCCGCTCCCACAGGGTTGTGTGTTAACCCGAAACTATTCGAACAACGCATCCAACGCCTGTTCCAGGCGAGTGACAGCAATGATCTGCAACCCGGCCGGCGCCTCCTTCGGCGCATTGCCCTTGGGCACGATGGCCCGCTTGAAGCCGTGCTTGGCGGCCTCCTTCAATCGCTCCTGACCGCTCGGCACCGGACGCACCTCACCAGAAAGCCCGACCTCCCCGAACACCAGCAGATCGTGGGGCAACGGCCGGTTGCGCAAGCTGGACATCACCGCCGCCATCAGTGCCAGGTCGGACGCCGTTTCCAGCACCTTGACCCCGCCGACCACGTTGAGAAACACGTCCTGGTCGTGGGTCGGAATGCCACCGTGACGGTGCAGTACCGCCAGCAACATCGCCAGCCGGTTCTGATCCAGCCCCAGCGTGACCCGACGCGGGTTGGCCAGGTGACTGTCGTCCACCAGCGCCTGTACCTCCACCAACATCGGCCGCGTGCCTTCCCAGGTTGCCATCACCACGCTTCCCGGGACTTCTTCCTGGGCACGGGTCAGAAAAATCGCCGAAGGGTTGGAGACTTCTTTCAGGCCCTTGTCGGTCATGCCGAACACGCCTAGTTCATTGACTGCTCCGAAACGGTTCTTCACCGCCCGCAGCAGACGCAGGCGCCCGTCGGACTCGCCTTCGAAATACAGCACGGTGTCGACCATGTGCTCCAGCACCCGAGGGCCAGCCAGCGCGCCTTCCTTGGTGACGTGGCCCACCAGGAAAATCGCCGTACCGCTCTGTTTCGCATAACGCACCAGCAACGCCGCGCTTTCACGCACCTGGGATACACCGCCCGGTGCCGATTGCAGTTGCTCGGTAAAGATCGTCTGGATCGAGTCGATCACCATCACCTTGGGCTTTTCCTGACGGGCCGTGGCAATGATGGCTTCGATGCAGGTTTCGGTCATGACCCGCAGTTGATCCTGAGGCAACCCCAGGCGTCGTGCACGCATGGCCACTTGCTGCTGGGATTCTTCACCGGTGACGTACAGTGCCGGCATGCTCTTGGCGAGGTTGCACAAGGTTTGCAACAGAATGGTCGACTTGCCAATGCCGGGGTCGCCACCGATCAGCACCACCGAGCCATCCACCAGACCGCCCCCCAGAACCCGGTCGAGCTCGCTGGAAGCGGTGGAGAAACGCGGAATTTCTTCGACACTGACTTCGGCCAGGGTCTTGATCTGTGCCTGCTGACCGGCCCAGCCGGTGCGACCGCTGGGAGCGGCTGCCCCACCACTTTCCACCATGGTTTCGGTGAGCGTGTTCCAGGCCCCGCACTCACCGCACTGGCCGGCCCATTTGGGGAAGGTTGAGCCGCACTCGGTGCAGCCGTACATGCGCTTGGCCTTGGCCATCGGAACCCCCGGAAAAAAACGCGATGATAGCTCAGCCGAGGCATGCGAGTGCGGCCAGATATCTTGTAACCTCTTTGATGATTACAAATGGCCTTATTACATTCGTGCTTTTATTGAAATACGACCGCTATACAAAAACCTTGTATAAGTTTTTATCCAACACGCTCAACAAACACTTGAGACATGCCTTACTGCCCCCTTAAAAACCTATACAAGTTTTAATCATTTACACACCCGATGCATAACTTCAAAAAACTCACACAAAGCACGCTCCAAACTAACGAAACAGTTAACAGCGTTGCAGCCGCAATCAATTTTCAATACCGATTTTTTGTTTAACAATTACCCGAACAATTTCAACATCCCAACTCAAGGATGGTCCTTCAACCTGATTCGCTCACACAAGCCAAGTCATATCGCTGAAAAAAGAGCCGTAGGTGAACCGCCGCAGACGGGCTGGCTGGTCCACAGATGAAATCAATCGGTGAGTTTTCCATGAGCACCCGGATCGATTGCCGGCAAGCACGGCAGGCAGTTGATTCGAGCAGAATGCGATTGGCTGAATTACACTGCGTTCATCAACCTCATCTGTAACAAGGAAATAACCTATGGGCGTGCTAAACGAGTTCAAGGCCTTCGCGGTCAAAGGCAACGTGGTCGACATGGCCGTCGGCATCATCATCGGTGCGGCCTTCGGCAAGATCGTCACATCGTTTGTCGGTGACCTGGTCATGCCGCCAATCGGGATGCTGATCGGTGGCGTGGACTTCAGTGATCTGGCCATAACGCTCAAGGCAGCAGAGGGTGCGACGCCGGCGGTGGTGCTGGCCTATGGCAAATTCATCCAGACCATCATCGACTTCATCATCGTCGCCCTCGCGATCTTCATGGGCGTCAAGGCCATCAACCGCTTGAAGCGCGAAGAGGCCGTGGCCCCTAGCCTGCCGCCGGTTCCAACCAAGGAAGAAGAGTTGCTGGGCGAGATCCGCGACTTGCTCAAGGTCCAGAACAACCGGCCTTGACCGCACCCGCATAAAAAACGGCGCCTTCGAGGCGCCGTTTTTTTTACCAGAAGTTTTCCACCGCCACCTGGCCGGGCCGCCGGCTGAGGCTCAAGTGCATCTCCCTCTTTTTAAGCAGCTTGCGCGTGTCATCGATCATCTGCGGATTGCCACACAGCATGACCCGAGAATGCTCAGGGGTCAGCGCAACACCCGCGGCGCGCTCCAGTTCGCCGTTTTCAATCAGCGTGGTGATCCGCCCGTTCAATGACCCGGGATGCCGTTCACGAGTGACCGTGGTGATCAACTGCAGTTTATGGGCGTACTCCGCCAGATACTCACGCTTGGCCAGCCCAGCGATCAGTTCCTGATAAGCCAGTTCCCGGGCTTCGCGAACGCTGTAGACCAGGATGATCCGCTCGAATCGCTCCCAGACGTCGAAATCCTGAAGTATCGACAGGAACGGTGCGATGCCCGTGCCTGTGGATAACAACCACAGATCACGCCCATCGACGAACCGGTCCAGCGTCAGGTAACCGAAGGCCTGGCGTTCGACCAGCAATGCATCGCCAACCCCCAGCCGGCTCAGTTCGCTGGTGAACTCACCGCCCGGTACGACAATGGAAAAGAACTCGAGGAACTCGTCATAGGGCGAGGACACCATGGAGTAGGCGCGCCACACCGTGCTGCCGTCAGCCTTGGTGACACCCAATCGGGCAAACTGCCCCGCCCGAAAGCGAAACCCTGCATTGCGGGTGGCACGCAAGGTAAACAGGCTCGGGGTCAGGGGATGAACCTCGAACAAGGTCTGTCGGGTAAACTTTTCTTCACTGACGGACATGGAAGGCTCCAATCGAAAGATACCCCAGTGTCCCGCAAAGAAAGCAGCGTAACCACCGACAATTTGTAGTGGTATTAACAAGCACTACTGATCGTTTATTAGATGCGGCATACAACCATGATTATAAAATGACATATGGCATTTCATAACTCATCTATCGCCTAAGAACCTGAACCACACTTTTCAACTGTCAAAAGAGCAAAATTGTCGAACCGCTTCCGTAAGAACTGTCCTACACTGCGTGACGTGCCGTATTTCGGATCCGATATTGCACCTGGACAACAGTCACGGAGATCACTGTATGGAGATCTGGAAGGAGTCACAGCTCAAACATTTGGCCCACACGCAGGAGATCAATACGGCCTATCGAATCGCGCTCAACTTCGCTAGAAACCTTGGATATAAATTTTGTGGCTTTTCAATTACTTCGAACTTCGTCGGGGCCGACACCGGTACGGTGAACCTGAACAATTTTCCCCATGAGTGGAACACTCAATATGAAAAACACAACGCGACGCAAATAGACCCGGTAGTAGCGCATTGCAATCATTCAACGTTGCCTGTTCTCTGGAGCGAAGAGCTTTTTTCCAAGGCGCCATGGCTATGGCAGTTGCTCAAGCAACAAGGCTTGCAGCATGGCTGGTCCCAGGCGATCCACGATGAGGAAAGCGGTCTGTGCAGTATCCTCAGCCTGGCCAGAAGCCATTGCCCGATTTCAGCCTTTGAGCTGTATGAGCATCTTGGATTCTCGGTGTTCATCAGTCGCCATTTGCACGCTCTGGCGATCGGAATGCAACCGAGAAAACCGGCTTGCCCTCAGGCGCCTCCCTTGTCACGGCGGGAACTCGAAGTATTGAAACTGTCGGCCGATGGCAAGACGGCCTATGAAATTTCCAGGATCCTCAATTTGAGTGAACGCACCATCAACTTTCATGTGCATAGGACTATCGAGAAGTTCGGCGTCAATAACAAGATTGCGGCAGTCATCGCCGCGGCCCGGTCCGGAGCCATCTGAAAACGCCCGATTGCGGGAAAACCTGCGGGTAATCCAGTCAAAAAAAACGTACCATTTGCGGTCCTTCCTGAGTGATGGCGTGTAGACCTGCACGACGCAGTACACTCGGACAGCTCCGCCCGCTCCAACGCCTTCGGGCAGCGGGACATCCGTTGATTACCCAGAGCCCCGCCCCATGCCTTTGCTCGAAACACCCTTCGCCAGCCTCGACCTGATCCGCCAGCCCGAACAGCAGAACGAACCGCTGCAAGCTTTCGATGCGGCCGATGAATACCTGCTCAATCATCTGGCCGAACAACAGCCGGCGTCGGACACCCGGGTGTTGGTGCTCAATGACAGTTTCGGTGCGTTGGCGGCCAGCCTGGCGGGCAAGGTGCGGGTGGTCAGCAGCGGTGATTCGTTCCTGGCTTTGCAGGGTCTGGAAAAGAACCTGGTGCGCAACGGCCTGGCCTTTGATGCAGTGCCGAGCGTACCCGCCAGCGAAACCCCAGCCGGGCCGTTCGACTGCGTACTCATCCGTGTACCGAAAACCCTGGCCCTGCTGGAAGAACAACTGATCCGCCTGCAAGGCCAACTGGCACCCGGCGCCCAAGTGGTTGCCGCCGCCATGATCAAGCATCTGCCCCGGGCGGCGGGCGACTTGCTGGAGCGTTACATCGGCCCGGTGCAAGCCTCGCTGGCGGTGAAAAAGGCCCGGTTGCTGATCGCAACCGCTGAAACCAAAGTGCCCGCCGCCTCCCCCTTCCCGACCCGCTATCAACTCGACGAACCGGCCATCGAACTGATCAACCACGCGAACGTGTTTTGCCGCGAAGGCCTGGACATCGGCACCCGGGCATTTTTGCCACACCTGCCGAAAAACCTCGGTTCGGCGCGGGTCGCCGATCTCGGTTGCGGCAACGGCGTCCTGGCCATCGCCAGCGCCCTGCAAAACCCCGAGGCCCACTACACGCTGGTGGACGAGTCGTTCATGGCGGTGCAATCGGCGTCCGAGAACTGGCGCGCAGCGTTGGGCGAACGGGAAGTGATCGTGCGTGCCGGCGATGGCCTGGCCGGCCAGGAACCGCAATCGCTTGACGTCGTGCTGTGCAATCCACCGTTTCACCAGCAACAGGTGGTGGGCGACTTCCTGGCCTGGCGGATGTTCCAGCAGGCGCGCGAAGCGCTGGTCGTGGGCGGCGCGCTGTACATCGTCGGCAATCGTCACCTGGGCTATCACAGCAAGCTGGCGCGATTGTTCCGTGGCGTGGAGCAAGTGGCGGCCAATCCGAAATTCGTGATTCTCAAGGCGCGCAAGTAACAGGCAAAAAAAACCCTCCGGTCGGAGGGTCGTAAATCCGTGCCTTGAGGCCACGGGAGAGATGTCAGTGCGTGGTCAGGCCGGCAGCGTTCATGAACAGACGCATCAGGCTGGCAACGATGAACAAGGCGCCCACGCTGCCGACCCAGATCAGGGCCAACCAGCCGAGCCGCTGCCACAGCGGCTTTTTTTCGGCTTCTTCAATGTCGTGCAGGGAATGTTTGCCGTTCATTGATAAATCCTCCGAGTTAGATCGATGGCGTCTGTCAGGACGCCATCGCGAGCAAGCTCGCTCCCACAGGTTCGTGATTCACAGGGCTAGTGGTAACCGTCTTCATGGGTGACCTTGCCGCGGAACACGTAGTAGCTCCAGAAGGTGTAGCCCAGGATGAACGGGATGATGAACAGCGTGCCCACCAGCATGAAGCCCTGGCTTTGCGGCGGCGCGGCGGCGTCCCAGATCGAGATCGACGGCGGGATGATGTTCGGCCACAGGCTGATGCCCAAGCCGCTGTAGCCGAGGAAGATCAGCACCAGGGTCAGCAGGAACGGCGTGTAGTGCGCGTTGCGGGCCACGGCACGGATCAGGCCGTACATCGTCACCAGCACCAGAATCGGCACCGGCATGAACCAGAACAGGTTTGGCATGGTGAACCAGCGTGCGGCGATATCCGTGTGGGCCAACGGGGTCCAGATGCTGACGATGCCGATCACCGCCAGCAGCACGAAGGCCAATGGCCGTGCCAGGTCATGCATCTGTTCCTGCAATTTGCCTTCGGTCTTCATGATCAGCCAGGTACAACCGAGCAGGGCATACGCCACCACCAGCGCCGCGCCACAGAACATCGTGAACGGTGTCAGCCAGTCCAGTGAGCCACCGGCGAACTGCCGGTTGACCACAGGCAGCCCGTCGATGAACGCGCCAAGCGCAACGCCCTGGAAGAACGTCGCGGTGACCGAGCCACCGATGAACGCCTTGTCCCACAGGTGGCGCTTGTCGTCCCTGGCCTTGAAGCGGAACTCGAAGGCCACGCCGCGAAAGATCAACCCGATCAACATCAGGATCAGCGGCAGGTACAACGCCGAGAGCACCACCGAATAGGCCAGCGGAAAGGCACCGAACAACGCCGCGCCACCCAACACCAGCCAGGTCTCGTTGCCGTCCCAGACCGGGGCGACGGTGTTCATCATCACATCGCGATCGGTCTTGCCCGGAATGAACGGGAAGAGAATGCCGATACCCAGGTCGAAACCGTCCATGACCACGTACATCATGATGCCGAAGATGATGATCACGGCCCAGATCAGCGGAAGATCAATACCCATGATTCAAATCTCCTTGGTCAGGCTATGGCCGGCATCGGCGTGATCGTCGTCGGCTGCGGACAACGGCCGGGCCGGCGTGCGTTTCTGGCCGGGGCCACCGTCGTTGGTTTCCTTGCCTTCGTCGATCTTCGGCCCCTTGCGCACCAGGCGCATCATGTAGCCAAGACCGGCGCCAAACAGCGCGAAATACACTACGACAAACAGAATCAGGGTGATGCTCATCTGCATGAAACTATGGTTGGACGACGCATCCGCCGTACGCATCAGGCCATAGACCACCCACGGCTGACGGCCGATTTCCGTAGTGAACCAGCCGGCGAGGATCGCGATCAGACCGGACGGCCCCATCCACAGCGCCAGGTACAGGAAAGGCCGCGAGGTGTAGAGGGTGTCACGCTTGCGCAGCCACAAACTCCACAAACCGGTGAAGATCATCAGCATGCCCAGGCCGACCATGATCCGGAACGACCAGAACACGATGGTCGAATTCGGCCGGTCTTCAGGCGGGAACTCCTTGAGCGCCGGCACCTGCTTGTCCAGGGAGTGCGTGAGGATCAGGCTGCCCAGATACGGGATCTCGACGGCGAATTTGGTTTTCTCCTCCTTCATGTCCGGCCAGCCGAACAGAATCAGCGGGGTCGCTTCGTCGCCCTTGTTTTCCCAGTGGCCCTCGATCGCGGCGATTTTCGCCGGCTGATGCTTGAGCGTGTTCAGACCATGGAAATCACCGATGACCGCCTGGATCGGCGCAACTATCAATGCCATCCACATGGCCATCGAAAGCATTTTGCGGATCGCCGGGTTGTCCTTGCCGCGCAGCAAATGCCAGGCCGCGGAGGAGCCGACGAAGAAGGCCGTGGCGACGAAGGCTGCCGTGGCCATGTGCATCAGGCGATACGGGAACGAGGGGTTGAAGATAACCGCCAGCCAGTCGGTGGGGATGACCTGACCGTTGACGATCTCGAAGCCCTGCGGGGTCTGCATCCAGCTGTTGGAAGCGAGAATCCAGAAAGTCGAGATCAACGTGCCGATGGCCACCATCACGGTGGCGAAGAAGTGCAGCCCACGCCCGACCTTGTTCCAGCCAAACAGCATGACGCCCAGGAACCCTGCTTCGAGGAAGAATGCCGTAAGTACCTCATAGGTCAGCAACGGCCCGGTCACGGAACCGGCGAAGTCCGAGAAGCGGCTCCAGTTGGTGCCGAACTGGTAGGCCATTACCAGGCCGGAAACCACCCCCATGCCGAAGTTGACGGCAAAGATCTTCGACCAGAAATGGTAGAGGTCACGGTAGGTGTCGTTATGGGTTTTCAGCCACAGGCCTTCGAGTACCGCCAGGTAACTCGCCAGGCCGATGGTGATGGCCGGAAACAGGATGTGGAACGAGATGGTGAACGCGAACTGAATTCGGGCGAGATCAAGTGCCTCTAAACCGAACATAAGTCTTCCTCTGTCAGGTAGTACGGCTGCTGGCTGGAAGCCTGCACCCACGGCCCCCACGGATATGGAGTGTGGCGAATCTCTGTTTGTTCTTTTTTTTGCACGCATCACAACGCAGGGAGTCTGGCCTTGCGGCCGCCGGATCAATTCCTTTTGCGGGTTTTGACCTGGATCAATCAACGTTGAAAGAGTAGTCCCAATTTCGGGGATGAACCGCGTGGTCTTTTGCCGCGTGACAAGTTGCCTCATGGCCTTGGTCACGACCTGAAATACATTTCCTGTGCTCTCAAGATAGGTATCTAGCTAACTAATTTTTTTGTCACGGCAACCTTCTGTTACAGGTTGGTGATAATCTCGCCGTTCCCCCTCCCCAGATTCCCCCGCAAATGCCCAGCCAAGAGCCCTTGCTGTTACGTCACCATCGCCCTTTTCTCGCGTTTTGGCTGGCCCGGATCTTTACCGCCAGCGGCTTCCAGATGCTCACCGTGGCCATCGGCTGGAACCTGTACCAATTGACCGGCAACGTGCTCGACCTGGGTCTGGTCGGCCTGGTCGAGTTCGCCCCGCGCGTGCTGTTCATGCTGCACACCGGGCACGTCGCCGACCGCTATGACCGGCGCAAGGTCGCGGCGATTTGCCAGTCCTTGCAGGCATTGATCGCCCTGTCGTTGGCCATCGGTAGCGCCACCGATCATGTCACCCGGGAAATGATCTTTATCCTGGCCTTCCTGCTCGGTGCCGCTCGCTCCTTTGAAATGCCCACCACCCAGGCCCTGTTACCAAGCATCGTGCCCAGCGCGCTGTTTCCCCGTGCGGTCGCCGCCGCGCAATCGGCTCAGCAATCGGCCACCATCGTCGCCCCGGCCCTCGGCGGTTTGCTCTACGCCTTCGGCAGCGTCTGGGTGTATGGCCCGACGGTGCTTTTGTATGTCATCGCCTGTTCGCTGATGCTCAACCTGCCGGCCCGGCAAACCCCGCTGAACAAGGGCAAGGCCACTCTGGATTCGCTGCTGGCGGGTATTCGCTTCATCCGCAGTCGTCCGGACATTCTCGGGGCGATTTCCCTCGATCTGTTTGCGGTGCTATTGGGTGGCGCCACGGCGCTGCTGCCGGTGTTCGCCAAGGACATTCTTCTGACCGGCCCGTGGGGGCTTGGCCTGCTGCGCTCGGCTCCGGCGGTGGGCGCGCTGCTGATGTCGCTGTTCCTGGCGCGGTTTGCCGTGGAGCGCAACGTCGGGCGGGTGATGTTCACCGCCGTGGGCATCTTCGGCGTGGCAACCATCGCGTTCGGCCTGTCGACCTCGTTCTGGTTTTCCCTGGCAGTGTTGGTGGTGCTGGGCGCGGCAGACATGATCAGCATGGTGATCCGCGCCTCGTTCGTTCAACTGGAAACCCCGGACGAAATGCGTGGCCGGGTCAGCGCCGTCAATGGCCTGTTCATCGGTGCCTCGAACCAGTTGGGCGAATTCGAATCGGGCCTGACTGCCCACTGGTTCGGCACCGTGCCCGCCGTGGTCATGGGCGGGGTCGGCACGCTGGTGGTGACCGGGGTGTGGGTCAAACTGTTCCCGACACTGGCCAGCCGCGATCGCATGCACGTGGCTAAAGATGAAGAAAAGGAAGAGGCGAAAGTCTAAACAGGCTAAACCAACAACTCCCCTGCCACCGCTGCACGTGTGGCTTTTCCGCAGAGCTGCTCCACCAGCGCCAGGGCAAATGCCAATGCACCAGCCGAGCCCTGGGCGGTGATGCAATTGCCATCGACCACCACCGGTTGATCGACGAAGTTACAGCCCAACAGTTGATGACTGGCCGATGGCAGACAGGTCATGCGCCGTTGACGCAAAACGCCAAAGGCTTGCAGTGCCACGGCGGGCGCTTCGGCGATGCCGGCGAACAGGCGACCGGCCGCCGCCTGATCCTTGATCAATTGTTGCAGGGGTTGGTGGGCTGCCAGATGCTGCGAACCCACCGCACCACCGGGCAAGGCAATCAGGTCGAAGGGTTGCGCCAGCAAGTCCACCAGCATCGCATCGGACGTCAGGCGAGTGCCGCGGGCGCATGTGAGCATGCGTCGCCCTTCGATACTGGCCACCACCACTTCCACTTTGGCGCGGCGCAGTACGTCGATCAGGGTCACGGTTTGCAGGTCGTCTGTGCCCTCGGCAAGGGCAATCAAGGCTCTAAAGGTCATCAGGTATTGTCCACGGAATGATCTTTTAAGCGTAGTCAGCTTTCCCGCCCCCTGTTCGGGGCGTGTGTTTACTTGATGTAAAGCTGCGTCGACATCGTGTTGCCGGGCGCGTTGATCGAGGTATTGCTGAAGGTCAGCGTGCCTTCCTGTTTGCCCTCCAGATCGAGGGCATACAAATAGCCGACGGTTTTTTCCCCGGGGGTGCAACTGGTCAGGTTACCGTTCTTGAACGCGCAAACCGGTGTCCGTGTGCCATTCACTTCAAAACCGTCGAGGGCGACATGGGCCTCACGCCCGTACCCCACTTCCAGCACGTACACCATGATGTTCGGGCCGTTGTGATCGCAGCGCGTCCGGGTTTGCCCTTCGTCGATGTTCTCGACACCACAGGACGGCGATGCGACCTTGAGCACCTTCAATTGCGTCAGCGGCGGGGCCGAGGCCGCCATGGCCGCTTGAGCCCCGAGAAACAACGCCAACCCTACTCCGAAGGCAGCAACCAGACGCTTTTTCATGCAGGACCCACCTACCCCAAAAAACCAGCGCGCAGTATGGCGCACTTGGCTTTGTCGCAAAACATCGACGACGATCACCGCCATAAGCAGCCATATTCCCAAGCTACTGGTATGATGCGCGGCTTTTTCCGGCCCACAGTAATTTCCAGGCGCGTTCTGCTGCCTGTGCTTTGCTGTTGAGGTCGATACATTCACGGCGCCCGGCGCGCCACGGGGAGCAGACATGCTGGAAAGGCTGTTTCAACTCAAGGCACACAACACCAACGTGCGGACCGAGATTCTGGCGGGCGTCACGACCTTCTTGGCCATGGCCTACATTCTGTTCGTCAACCCGAGCATCCTCGGCGAAACCGGCATGGACAAGGGCGCGGTGTTTGTCGCCACCTGTCTGGCCGCCGCCATCGGCTCGACGACCATGGGCCTGATCGCCAACTACCCGATCGCCCTCGCGCCGGGCATGGGCCTGAACGCCTTCTTCACCTACACCGTGGTCCTGCACATGGGCCACACCTGGCAAGTGGCGCTGGGTGCGGTGTTCATCTCGGCGGTGTGCTTCTTCCTGCTGTCGATCTTCCGCATCCGTGAATGGATCATCAACAGCATCCCGCTGCCGCTGCGCTCGGCGATTGCTGCCGGTATCGGCCTGTTCCTGGCACTGATCGCCCTGCACAACGCCGGTATCGTGGTCAGCAACCCGGCGACCATGGTCGGCCTCGGTGACCTGAAACAACCGGCTCCGATCCTCGCCACTCTCGGTTTTGCCCTGATCGTCGCGCTTGAAGCCCTTGCCGTGCGCGGTGCGGTGCTGATCGGCATTCTGGTGGTGACCATCGTTTCGATCGTGATGGGCTTCACCCCATTCGGCGGCGTGATGTCGATGCCACCGTCCCTGGCCCCGACCTTCCTGCAGCTGGATATCAAGGGTGCACTGGACATCGGTCTGGTCAGCGTGATCTTCGCCTTCCTGTTCGTCGACCTATTCGACAACTCCGGCACCCTGATCGGTGTGGCCAAGCGCGCCGGTCTGATGCGCAAAGACGGTCACATGCCGAAAATGGGCCGTGCCCTGATCGCCGACAGCACCGCTGCCATGGCAGGTTCCCTGCTGGGCACTTCGACCACCACCAGCTACATCGAATCCGCCGCCGGCGTGAGTGCCGGTGGCCGCACCGGCCTGACCGCCATCGTGGTGGCATTCCTGTTCCTGCTGGCGCTGTTCTTCTCGCCACTGGCCGCCAGCGTTCCGGCCTTCGCCACCGCGCCGGCACTGCTGTTCGTCGCCGTGCTGATGACATCCGGCCTGGCCGAAATAGACTGGGACGACATTACCGTCGCCGCGCCGGTGGTGATCACCGCGCTGGCAATGCCGTTCACTTACTCCATCGCCAATGGCATCGCCTTCGGTTTCATTTCCTGGACCGCCATCAAGCTGATGTCCGGTCGTGGCCGTGAGCTGAACCCGGCGCTGGTGATCCTGTCGATTCTGTTCGTGATCAAGCTGGGTTGGTTCAACGCATGACTTTTGATTCCCAGGCTTACGCCGTTCAGCTCGAAGAAAAGGTCACGCGTCTGCGTGACCTGCTGGCCCCATTCGATGCACCGGAGCCAGCCGTTTTCGATTCGCCGCTGAAAAACTTCCGCCTGCGCGCCGAGTTCCGCCTGTGGCGTGAGGCCGGCGAGCGGCATTACGCGATGTTTTCCCAGGAAGACAAACGCACGCCAATCCTGATCGAAGAGTTCCCGATTGCCAGCCTGCGCATCAACCAGTTGATGCCGCAGCTGAAGGCTGCGTGGCAAGCGAGCGCGCCCCTGAGCCACAAGCTGTTCCAAGTGGAGTTCCTGACCACTCTGGCCGGCGACGCGATGATCACCCTGTGCTATCACCGCCCTCTGGACGAGCACTGGCATGCGGCGGCGTCGAAACTGGCAGCGGACCTGAACGTCAGCATCATCGGCCGCTCCAAGGGCAAACGCGAAGTCATCGGTCACGATTACGTGATCGAGAAGCTGGAAGTCGGCAGCCGCACCTTCAGCTATCGCCAGCCCGAAGGCGCGTTCACCCAGCCCAACGGCACGGTGAACCAGAAGATGCTCAACTGGGCATACGACGCGCTTGGCGATCGCAGTGACGATTTGCTGGAGCTGTATTGCGGCAACGGCAACTTCACCCTGCCCCTCGCCACCCGCGTGCGCAAAGTGCTGGCCACCGAAATCAGCAAGACCTCGGTCAACGCGGCATTGAGCAACCTCAGCGAAAATGCCGTGGATAACGTCACCCTGGTGCGATTGTCCGCCGAAGAGCTGACCGAAGCCCTGAACGAAGTACGCCCGTTTCGCCGCCTGCACGGCATCGACCTCAAGAGCTACGAGTTCGGCAGCGTGTTCGTCGACCCGCCCCGCGCCGGCATGGACCCGGACACCTGCGAGCTGACCCGGCGCTTCGACAATATCCTGTACATCTCCTGCAACCCGGAGACCCTGGCAGCCAACATCGCCCAACTGCACGACACCCACCGCATCACCCGATGCGCGATGTTCGACCAGTTCCCGTGGACCCATCACATGGAATCCGGGGTGATGCTGACCCGGCGTTGATTGCAAACGCCCCCACAAAAAAGCCGTCCTCGTGACGGTTTTTTTGTATTCGTGTGCGGGAGACTGATAAATACTGGGTCGGGTACTTCATCTGATCCCCGGTGTAATCAATCATGCAGCGACAATTCGACGATCTTCAGTTGGGCAGCATTGAGCTGTTTTGCCTGGCCGCCGAGGCCGGCAGTTTTACTGCCGCGGCGCTGGTGGCGGGTGTCACCCCCGCTGCCGTGAGCCGTTCAGTGTCGCGCATGGAGGAACGCCTGGGCGTGCGCCTGTTCGCGCGTACTACCCGCAGCGTGAAGCTGACCGACAGTGGCCGCCGCTATTACGAGGAGTGCCGCCTGGCCCTGGCGCAACTGATCGAGGCACAGCGCGAGGTGATGGGCCAGCAGCAAGTACCGTCCGGTACCTTGCGCATCAGTATTCCGACCACCTACGCGCATCATCGGATCCTGCCTTTGTTGCCCGAATTTCGGGCGCGCTATCCGGCGGTGAAGGTCGAGTCGCACATCAGCAATCGCAACATCGACTTCGTCGGCGAAGGCTACGACATGGCGATTCGCGTGCGAGCCATCCCTGACTCCGGCCTGATCGCCCGACCGCTGGAAGATGCCGCCCTGGTGATGATCGCCAGCCCTGATTACCTGAAACGCGCCGGCACTCCACAAACCCTCGACGACCTCGAAAAGCACGAATGCATTCAGTATGAATTGCCCAGCAGCGGCCGGCGCATTGCCTGGTTGTTCAACGATGAAGGCGTACCCCGGGAAATTCTGGCCGAGGGCAGCCTCAGTTGTTCCGACGATGTACTGGGCGGTGTCACCTTGGCCAAACACGGGGCGGGGTTGTTTCAGACCTATCGTTTTATCGTGGAAAAGGAACTGGCCGACGGCTCGCTGGTGGAAGTGCTCAAGCCCTATGGCGGGCGGTCGCGGCCGTTCACCTTGCTGTACCCGCAAAGTCGCCATGTACCGCTGCGCTTGAGGGCGTTCATTGATTTTCTGGTGGAACATTTGCCGCGCTGAACACCGAAAGTGTCCGATCACCGCACACAAACCGCTAGCGTGCCTTCACTTCAATTGACCGAATTAACTAGTTAGTACAATTTATCTCCACAGGCCGGGATCTTCGGCCGATTCCAAAAATAATAAGTGGAGAGATTCCGATGTCCCCTATCGTTCTGGTGCTCAACGGCCCGAACCTGAACTTGCTCGGCACCCGTGAACCGGCGACTTACGGCCACGAAACCCTGGCAGACATTTCGGCCCTGTGCGCACGGACCGCCGAAGAATTCGGCCTGGCAGTGGAGTTTCGCCAGACCAACCATGAAGGCGAACTGCTCGACTGGATTCACGCCGCCCGTGGTCGCTGCGCCGGGATCGTCATCAACCCTGCCGCGTGGACCCACACCTCGGTCGCCATCCGCGACGCCCTGGTCGCCAGCGAACTGCCGGTAATTGAAGTCCATCTGTCCAACGTGCATGCCCGCGAGCCCTTTCGCCACCACTCGTTCGTATCCGCCATTGCAACGGCGGTGATGGCCGGTTTTGGCAGCCATGGCTATCGCCTGGCGCTGGAACACTTCAGCCATCGTTTGAAGGGGTGATCGCCGTGACTCAAAACCACGTGATACTGGCCGGGCTGATTGGCGCCGGCATCCAGGCGTCCCGCACACCGGCCATGCACGAGCATGAAGGCGATGCCCAGGGGCTGCGCTACCTCTATCGCCTGATTGATCTTGATCGGTTGAAACTCGACAGCAACGCCCTGCCCGACCTGTTGATGGCTGCCGAGCGCATGAACTACACCGGACTGAACATCACCTTTCCCTGCAAGCAGGCGATCATCCCGCTGCTCGACGAACTCTCGCCGGAAGCCCAGGGCATCGGAGCGGTCAACACGGTGGTGCTCAAGGATGGCAAACGCATCGGCCACAACACCGATTGCCTGGGCTTTGCCGAGGGTTTTCGCCGGGGCTTGCAAGGCGTTGCCGTTGAACGTGTCGTACAAATGGGCGCCGGCGGTGCAGGTGCGGCGGTGGCCCACGCGTTGTTGAGAGAAGGCGTACAACAGCTGAGCATTTTTGACGTGGACATCCGCCGCGCCCAGGATCTGGCTGACAATCTCAATCAGCATTTCGGCGTCGCTCGAGCGGTGGCCGGGTATGACCTGCCCAGCGCCATGGCCCAGGCTGACGGTCTGGTGAACACCACGCCGATGGGCATGAAAAAGCTGCCGGGCATGCCTGTGCCGGTCGAGCTGCTGCGGGCCGAATTGTGGGTAGCGGAGATCGTTTACTTCCCACTGGAAACCGAACTGCTGCGCAACGCCCGCGCCCTCGGTTGCCGCACGCTGGACGGCGGCAACATGGCGGTGTTCCAGGCGGTGAAGGCGTTCGAGTTGTTCAGTGGCGTGGTGCCGGATGCCCAGCGAATGCTTGAGCATTTCCAGAGCATGAATGACTGAAAAGCTTCGCGGGCAAGCCACGCTCCCACAGGATCGGTGTTTGCCCGCGATGGATTCAGGCTTGCAGGTACCGCAGAACCGACTCGCAAATCATCTCCCGATGACGCTGCTTGATGCGTTCGTCCGGCAGGTCGATCTGAAAAATCTCACCAAAGGTGTGGCGGTTCGAGACGCGATAGAAGCAGAACGAACTGATCAGCAGATGCACATCCAGCGGATCAAGACCGGTACGGAACAGCCCTTGCTCGGCGCCGCGACGCAGAATCTCACCCAGTGAATCGAGGATGGTGTTGTTCATCGCCTTGATCGCATCGGAGCGCTTCACGTACTCGGCGTTGTGAATGTTCTCGATACTGACGATGCGCACGAAATCGACGTTGCGATCATGGTGATCGAAGGTGAACTCCACCAACCGCCGAATGGCTTCGACCGGCGCCAGTTCCGCCAGGTGCAGGCGATTTTCGGTGCTGCGGATATCGCCGTAGAGCTTCTCCAGCACCTCGACGTAGAGCTGTTCCTTACTGCCGAAGTAGTAATAGATCATGCGCTTGGAGGTGTGGATGCGCTCGGCGATGGCATCGACGCGAGCCCCGGAAAGCCCCTGCTGGACGAATTCGACAATCGCCTCCTGCAGGATGTTTTCGCGGGTCTTTTCCGGGTTGTTCTTGCGACTCTTGCGCGGCTCGGCACCAGGTTCTACGGAGGCTGCGGGGAGTTCTGAAGTCATTGTCATTGCGGGCTCACGGCCATCACTGCACAAGCTGGCGATTATGGGCCGCGCGGCACGGTGAAGGAAGCCGCGCGGCCCACGTTTAATCCCGCGCTTACGAATTACCTACAACTTCGCCTGGCGCAATGCGCCGCTACGGGATTTGGCCATGGCCGCCAGGCGCACCGCGACGTTGGCCGCGCCGTAGCCGGCATAACCGTTTTTACGCTGGATGATCTCGAAGAAGAATCGCCCCTCGAACGGCTCGGTGTACACATGAAACAGCTCACCGCCCTGGGCGTCGCGGTCGTACAACACATTGTAGTAGGCCAGTTCGCTGAGGAACTCGTCGTCGAAATCGAACCGCGCCGCCAGGTCATCGTAGTAGTTGAGCGGGATATCCAGCAGCGGCACGCCCGCCTCTTTTGCACGACTGACCTGGGCAAAGATGTCATCACAATCAAACGCGATGTGATGCACGCCGGAGCCGCGATAACTCGACAGCGCGTGTGAGATCGCGGTGTTGCGGTTCTCGGAAATGTTCAGTGGCAGACGGATCGAACTGTCCCGGCTGCGCAAGGCACGGCTCTTCACCAGACCATAAGGATCCGGCAGCACGACTTCATCGTCCGCCTCGAAATCCAGCAGGCTCTTATAGAACAGCACCCAGCTGTCGAGGCTGTCGGCCGGCAGCGCCATGGCCATGTGGTCGATGCGCTTGAGACCACCGCTGACCGGCGCATCCGCCAGCAGATTGAAGTCGGTGCCGTAGACGTCGGCATCCTGGTCCACCAGATAGATCAGGCTACCATCCGGCGCACGCACCGCCGCCAACTCCAGTTCATTGGGGCCGACCAGCCCGCGATAGGGCTGGCCCTTGTAGGCCACGGCTCGGGCCAGCGCGCTGGCGCTGTCCTTGACCCGCACGGCGGTCGCGCACAGCGAAGGGCCATGGGCCTCAAAGAAACTGTGACCGAAGGAGTAAGGCTCTGAGTTGAGGATCAGGTTGATATCGCCCTGGCGCATCAGGCTGACGCTCTTGGAACGATGCTGCCCGGCCTTGACGAAACCCAGTCGCTCCAGCCAATGGGCGAGCTTGGCGCCGAGGCTTTCGTCTACGGCAAACTCCAGAAACTCGATGCCGTTGTACTCACTGGCCTTGGGCGTTTCGAACAGAATCTTGGAGTTGACCGCTGGCTTGGTTTCCTGCGCCAGACGCTCGCGGGTTTTCTCTTCCAGGTACAGCAACGAACGCAAGCCGTCGGCGGCGTTGGCCCGTGGCGGCGCGGCGCGGAAACCGTCGTTGAAGATCTCCAGCGACAGCGGCCCGGTGTACCCGCTCTTGATGATCGGCGCGAGGAACCCCGGCAAGTCGAACTCACCCTGGCCCGGGAAGCAGCGAAAATGCCGGCTCCACTCCAGCACGTCCATGGCCAGGATCGGCGCGTCAGCCATTTGCACGAAGAAAATCTTGTCCCCGGGAATCCCGGCGATAGCGCTCGGATCGCCCTTGAGCGACAAAGTGTGAAAACTGTCCAGCAACACGCCGAGGCTTGGGTGATCGGCCTGACGCACGATGTTCCACACCTGTTGCCAGGTGTTCACATGCCGGCCCCAGGCCAGCGCTTCGTAACCGATGCGCAGGCCACGTGCCCCGGCGTGCTCAGCCAGCAGTCGCAAGTCGTCGACCAGAATCTGCTCATCACCGATGGACTCGGCCGAGGCGTTGCTGCATACCAGTACCAGGTCAGTGCCCAGTTCCTGCATCAGGTCGAACTTGCGCTCGGCGCGTTCCAGGTTGCGCGACAGGCGATCGCGGCGGCAGCCTTCGAAATCGCGGAACGGTTGAAACAGCGTGATGGCGATCCCGAGATCGGCGCACATCTGTTTAATTTCCCGTGGACTACCGTCGTAGTAGAGGAGGTCGTTCTCGAAAATCTCGACGCCGTCGAAACCGGCGGCGGCAATGGCTTCGAGTTTTTCCGGCAGGGTACCGCTCAAGGATACGGTGGCAATGGAACGCTGCATGTGTTCGGCTCCCGGTGGAGGCTTCGGCTACAGGGAATTTGCGCCGCTTTTAAAAGAGTGAGGGGATTATTGAGCCGGGTTGGCCTTTGGGCAATTTAAAGTGTACTACCCAGTTAGTTTTGTGTTCGATTATCGAACAAAATGGTGATTAGCGAATTGACGATTTTTTGTCCACTGCCCAACATCGTCCTCACATTAAGTCCGGACACGCAACACCGGTCGCGATGTCCAAAACACCAAATAACAAATTCAAAAAACGGGTGGTACACATGATTCCTTCCCAAAGCTCACGCATGGCTCCGGCCATGAACGTCACTGCCGGTGGCATCGGCGACAAGATTCGCGGCGCCATGGCTGTCGGCAAAACCCGTTGGGGCATGCTGGCACTGGTGTTTTTCGCCACCACCCTGAACTACATAGACCGCGCCGCACTGGGCGTGATGCAGCCAATCCTGGCCAAGGAAATGAGCTGGACGGCGATGGACTACGCCAACATCAACTTCTGGTTCCAGGTTGGTTACGCCATCGGTTTCGTGCTGCAAGGCCGCTTGATCGACCGGGTCGGCGTCAAGCGCGTGTTCTTCTGCGCGGTGCTGCTCTGGAGCCTGGCGACCGGAGCCCACGGCCTGGCCACTTCGGCGGTCGGTTTCATGGTTTGCCGATTCATCCTCGGCCTGACCGAAGCGGCGAACTATCCGGCCTGCGTGAAAACCACCCGCCTGTGGTTCCCGGCCGGCGAGCGCGCCGTGGCCACCGGCATTTTCAACGCCGGCACCAACGTCGGTGCGATGTTCACTCCGATGCTGCTGCCACTGATCCTGCACGTCTGGGGCTGGCAGGCCGCGTTCCTGTGCATGTCGGCACTGGGCGGGATCTGGCTGCTGTTCTGGGGCCTGAAGTACTTCAACCCGGAAGACCACCCGAGCGTCAAACAGTCGGAACTGGACTACATCCAGAACGAGGTCGAACCGGAACAAACCCGCGTGCCGTTCTCGAAAATCCTGCGCATGCGTGGCACCTGGGCCTTCGCCCTCGCCTACTCGATCACCGCGCCGGTGTTCTGGTTCTACCTGTATTGGCTGCCGCCGTTCCTCAACCAGCAATACAACCTGGGCATCAACGTCACCCAGATGGGTATCCCGCTGATCATCATCTACCTCACTGCCGACTTCGGTAGCGTTGGCGGCGGCATCCTCTCCTCGTTCCTGATCGGTCGCGGCGTCAACCCGATCAAGGCGCGACTGATGTCCATGTTCCTGTTCGCCTGCTGCATCATCGGCGTGATCATGGCGGCCGGTTCCAGCAACCTGTGGGTCGCGGTAGCCGCCATCTCCCTGGCCATCGGCGCGCACCAGGCCTGGACCGCGAACATCTGGAGCCTGGTGATGGACTACACGCCCAAGCACATGATGAGTACGGTGTTCGGCTTCGGCGGCATGTGCGCGGCGATTGGCGGAATGTTCATGACCCAACTGGTCGGCCATATCCTGACCATCACCAACAACAACTACACCGTGCTGTTCACCATGATTCCAGCGATGTACTTCATTGCACTGACCTGGATGTACTTCATGGCACCGCGCAAGATTCCGACCGTCACTGAGTAATGCGCCCTACCACGTCAGGCCTGATTTCAGGCCTGACGCCTAATGCCAGTCAGTTAAGCAATTTCAGCCGCGACACCCTTTGTAGCAGCTGCCGGGCCCGCGAGGCTGCGTTCGGCTGCATAGCAGTCGTGAGTCCAGCTGACGCGGCCTGCCTGACGTACCGCAATGACTGATTTTACGACTGCTTCGCAG
>NZ_JBWKWD010000055.1:0-25089 GCF_059422045.1 Pseudomonas sp. GW821-FHT02A08 | reverse complement strand
ACTTCCTTTCGGCTTCGATGAACTGAAGCAACCTGCTGCCGAAAACTGCGTAACTCGTTGTTTACCAAGGAGTTTTCAGTTTCGACTGCGCCGGAAGTGGGGCGAATTATAGGCCTCCAGAATCTGCCGTCAAGCACTGATTCGGGTTTCTATCGATATGTGCAAAAACACTGCTTATATATAGACGCGCCTGCGGGGAATGCGCAGTATATTGCCCAACACAAATAGAAACGCCCTTGACGCCTATATTTCGGACGATGCCACGTAATGAATGACCAGTCTCGCAGCCTAGCCTCTACCCTGTTCTCGGTTGGGCTGCTGCTCATAGCCATGGCGTCGATCCAGTCCGGAGCCTCCCTGGCCAAAAGCATGTTCGCCGTTGTCGGCCCTCAGGGGACGACAACATTACGACTGATTTTTGCCAGCGTGATCATGATGCTGATACTGCGTCCATGGCGGGCAAAACTCACCGCCAGATCCCTGCGCACTGTCATCGTCTACGGGATGGCGCTGGGCGGCATGAACTTCCTCTTCTATATGTCGTTGCAAACCGTCCCGCTGGGCATCGCGGTGGCGCTTGAATTCACCGGCCCACTGGCGGTGGCGATCTACGCTTCGCGTCGTGCGATCGACTTTTTGTGGATCGCCCTGGCAGCCGTCGGCTTGCTGTTACTGATACCGACGGGGGAAGCGACCGCCGGCATCGATCTGGTAGGTGCCGGTTATGCCTTGGGTGCAGGGGTCTGCTGGGCACTGTACATTTTGTTCGGTCAAAAAGCCGGGGCCGACAATGGCGTGCAAACCGCCGCACTGGGGGTAATGATCGCGGCGCTGTTCGTAGCCCCCATCGGTATTGTCCATGCCGGTTCCGCTTTGCTGAGCCCGTCATTGATCCCTGTGGCCCTGGGTGTCGCCATCCTGTCCACTGCCCTCCCCTACACCCTGGAGATGGTCGCGCTGACCCGCATGCCGGCCAGAACCTTCGGCACCCTGATGAGTATCGAGCCAGCCTTTGGCGCGCTATCCGGCTTGCTGTTCCTTCATGAATACCTCTCGCTGTCACAATGGATGGCAATCATGTGCATTATTCTGGCATCCGTCGGTGCCACCATGACCATGAGTTCTGCCACCAGGCCAGCAGTAGCGGCTGATTGAAAGCAGATATGACACGGCTCTGGTATTTGCCGCTCAATTAGGCCATGTTTAGCCCCGCAATCCAGAGTCATGCCACGGACAATTTCAGATAGGGATATCAGTACGCGTCTAGCGAAAGCGAATGCAGCCAGACCCGGGCACAAGATCCGGGGACGCTATAAGGACAGTAATGAAACGATTTTTGATACTGGTCGCCGTACTTGCAATTGCAGGCTGCGCAGCGACCTCGGAAACACAGATCAAGCACGGCAAGAAAGGGCTACACATCAACTGTTCCGGACTGTCTTCATCCTGGGACAAGTGCTACGCCAGCGCCGCCAATTCCTGCGCCCCCAAGGGATACAAGGTCATCGCCAAATCGGGAGATGCCGTGGAAGAGCCCGGCGATTACCCGTTTGGCCTCAATCCTGCGGGTTATACCAGCCGCAGCATGATTGTCATCTGCAAATAGGCACGGCCGTCGCGTCAGGTTCTCGGACTTGCGATCTGACGGCCAATTTCCTCGTAGCTGGACTTCAGTACTGTACGCTGGATATCCGGGCTAGCCAGCATGCGCGCCACGACCAGCGCGCCAATACATTGCGACAGAATCGCCCACGCCAGGCTGTCGCTTTGCAGTACACCCGCCCAACGTTCCTGAAGCCGACAAATCCAGTGCTCTGCCTGTTGACGGACAGTCAGGTCGGAACGGGCAATTTCCGCCCCCAATGCCGGCAATGCACATCCGGTTTCCGGATTCTCGACGTGAGACATACTCAGGTACTGCTTCAAGCAGCGCTCAAGCTTGTCACGGTCCTGCCCCTCCCCCAGTCGCGTCAGGCTTTGTCCCAACTCACGTTCGACAATGCTTGCGAACAACTCGTCTTTCGACGAAAAGTGGCTATAGAAGGCGCCGCCACTCAAGCCAATCGCTTTCATCAGGCCGTCCACGCCCACCGTTGAAAATCCGGACTTCTTGGCCGATACCGCACTGCTTTCCAGCAGCCTTTGCCTGGTTTCCAGCTTGTGACTGGCCGAATAACGCATTGTCCTCCCCCCTGGATTGCTCGCCTTGACGTCTGTCGAATCATAGCATAACGTTCGTTTAGTTAACGATCGTTTACCAAAGGGGATCTACCCATGAATAACAAGAAGGTCGTACTGGTCGTCGGTGCAGGTGATTCCACGGGCGGCGCCATTGCCAAGCGTTTTGCCAAGGAGGGTTTTGTCGCCTGCGTCACCCGCCGCAGTGCGGACAAGCTCCAGCCACTGGTGGATGCCATCAAGTCCGATGGTGGCGAGGCCCACGGTTTCGCCTGCGATGCCCGCAAGGAAGACGATGTGGTAGCACTGGTCGAGCAGATCGAAAGCGAAATCGGCCCCATCGAGGCATTTGTCTTCAACATCGGCGCCAATGTGCCGTGCAGCATTCTCGAAGAAACCGCCCGCAAGTATTTCAAGATCTGGGAAATGGCCTGTTTTTCCGGTTTTCTCAATGCCCGTGAGGTGGCCATACGCATGGCCAAGCGCCAGCGAGGCACGATCCTGTTCACCGGTGCCACTGCAGGCCTGCGCGGCGCTGCCGGGTTCGCCGCATTTGCCGGAGCCAAGCACGGCATTCGAGCGCTGGCGCAAAGCATGGCCCGAGAGCTCGGCCCCATGAATATTCACGTTGCCCATGTCGTCGTCGACGGCGCCATCGATACCGACTTCATCCGCGACAGCTTCCCCGAGAAATACGCGACCAAGGATCAGGATGGCATCCTCGATCCCGAGCATATCGCCGAAAACTACTGGTACCTGCACAACCAGCCCCGTGATGCCTGGACTTTCGAGCTGGACCTTCGCCCCTGGAGCGAGCGCTGGTAACTCCCCACACATAACAACAAGACGAGCGCCTTGAACATGAGCAAAACCGTGGAGTTCTACTTCGACCTCGGCAGCCCCGCCACCTATCTGGCCTATACCCAGCTACCGAAAATCTGTGCACAGACCGATACCCGGCTGGTCTACATTCCGCTCTTGTTGGGCGGGGTATTCAAAGCCACCGGAAACGCCTCTCCGGTTACTGTCCCGGCAAAGGGCCGCTACATGTTTGATGATCTGGACCGCTACGCCAGACGCTACGGCGTGCCTCTGAAATTCAATCCGCACTTCCCGATCAACACCTTGATGCTGATGCGTGCCGTAACAGGCATGCAGTTGCGCCACCCTGAACGCTTTAGCACGTTCATCGATTGCCTGTTCAAGGCCATTTGGGTCGACGGTCGGAATCTCGATGAACCGGCAACTGTCGCGGCAGTGCTGAGCGAAAACGCTTTCGACCCGCAAGAGGTGCTGGCCCTGACCGCTGATGCAGAAGTCAAAGCCGTGCTCAAGGACAACACCGAAAAAGCTGTGCAGCGAGGGGTGTTCGGAGCGCCGAGCATGTTTGTCGGCAACCAGTTGTACTTCGGCCAGGATCGACTGGACTTCGTGCTCGAAGCCTTGAGTTGAATCTCGACCACTAACCGCCCCTTTGCCGCTCCCGACAAGAGCAGTACATGGGCGGCTTCTGCGGTCTGCAATGTGAACGAGTGCGGGTCAAGCAACGGCATGCGCTTACCCGCCTCAATCAATCGCGCCGCCACGGCGATAGATAAATGCCGTATCTGCGGCGAATCGTCGCCAATCCGCCACGGTCAAAGCGTTTGTCGACTATATGGCTCAGGCGCTGGATAACGCGCCTGAGCTACACAGGAACAAATAACTACACCCGATCAAATAGCCGCAGTGCGGCTATTCAGCCACTCCAGCGCAGCACCCTCGACCAACGGACTCAGGCGCTCGCGCACTTCGGCGTGGTAGGCGTTGAACCACTGTTTTTCCTCCTCCGACAGCAGCGAGGTTTCCAGGCAGCGCGTATCGATCGGGCACAGGGTCAGGGTTTCGAACTTGAGGAACTCGCCGAATTCGCTTTTGCCTGCCTCACGGTTCATCGCCAGGTTTTCGATCCGCACACCCCAACGACCCGGACGATAGGTGCCCGGCTCGATGGACGTGATCATGCCGGGTTGCATCGCGGTTTGCGGTGCAGGCGCGGCCTGATAAGCGATGACTTGCGGACCTTCGTGGACGTTCAGGAAGTAACCGACGCCATGACCGGTGCCGTGACCGTAGTCGACACTTTCCGCCCAGATGGGCGCACGGGCGATGGCATCGAGCAGTGGCGACAGAATGCCCTTCGGGAACTGCGCGCGGGACAAGGCAATCACGCCCTTGAGCACGCGGGTGCAATCGCGTTTTTGCTCATCGGTCGGTGTGCCCACCGCAACCATCCGCGTGATGTCGGTGGTGCCGCCCAGGTACTGGCCGCCGGAGTCGATCAGCAACAGACCATCCCCTTCGATCACCGCGTGTTCTTCTTCGGTGGCATGGTAGTGCGGCATCGCGCCATTGGCGTTGAACGCGGCGATGGTATTGAAGCTCAGCGACACATAATCCGGACGGCGCTCCCGTGCGGCGGTGAGTTTTTCGTCGATGGTCAGTTCGGTGATGCGCTCGCGCCCCAGTGCCGAGTCCAGCCAGGCGAAGAATTCGCACAGTGCTGCGCCGTCCTGCTCCATGGCCTGACGAATGTGTTCGGCATCGGCCAGGCTTTTTTGCGATTTGGCCAGGGTAGTCGGGTTCAGGCCTTCGATCAGCTTCACCCCGCTGTTCAGGTTGTCCAGCAACCCTGCCGTGACCCGCGCCGGGTCGACTTGCAGGCTCGCGCCGCTCGGCACGGCGCGCAGTGCGGCGGCGACCTCGCTGTAATCGCGCAAGGTCACGCCGTCCTGTTCGAGAATGGCGCGCAACTGCGTGCTGACTTTGCTCAAGGCGACAAACAGCGTGGCCTGTTGCTGATTGATCAAGGCGAAAGAAACAAACACCGGGTTGAACGACACGTCGCCGCCACGCAGGTTGAACAGCCAGGCGATGTCATCGAGGGTGGCGATGAAATGCCAGTCGGCGCCACGCGCCTGAAGGGTTTCACGCAGTTTGGCGAGTTTCTCGCCACGGCTGACGGTCGCCTGTGGCGGCAAATGCTGATAGATCGGTTCGTTCGGCAGGCCTGGGCGGTCGCTCCAGACGCCGCTCAACAGGTCGATGTCGGTGCGCAGCCGAGCGCCACGCTCTTCAAGTTTGCTGCCCAGGGTCCGTGCCGAAGCCACGGCCATGACCGCGCCATCGACCGCGACAACGCCACCCTCCGGGGTTTGCTCGGCCAGCCACTCCAGTGGCCCGGGTTGACCCGGTTGCAGCTTGACCAGGTCAATGCCGCTGCCTTTGAGTTCCTTGGTCGCCTGCTCCCAATAACGGCTGTCGGCCCAGACGCCGGCAAAGTCCGGGGTCACGATCAGGGTGCCGACCGAACCATGGAAACCCGACAACCACTGGCGCCCCTGCCAGTAGCCCGGCAGGTATTCGGACAGGTGCGGGTCGGCCGACGGCACCAACAGGGCGTGAATGCCCTCCCGGCTCATCAGTTCGCGGGTTTGCGCCAGGCGCTGGGGCACCGATCCATTGATCGAAAGCTGCGTATTCATCGTGTCTCCTGCTAACCACGTCATCATTATTGTTGAGTGCCGATCAATGTCGGCGCTTCGTTGCCCTATTGCCAGAATGCCGGAGCACTGGTGCAGGCTGCCTTGATCAGTTGAACCGCCTGGTCGATGTCCTGCTCGGAGGTGAAACGCCCGAGGCTCAAGCGGATGGTGCGACTGGCCGACCGGGCATCATGCCCCAGGGCCAGCAGCACATGGGATGGGGTATTGCTCGCGGAATTGCAGGCCGAGGTCGCGGAAAACGCGATCGAGGCCAGCAACGCCGCCGGGTTGAACTCGCCTTCGCTGAAGGTCAGGCTCAGGGTATGGGGAATGCGCCGGGTCGGGCTGCCATTGAGACGCATGCCGGGAATACTCTGCAATTGCTCGAGCAAGCGTTCACGCAAACGCGCGATGGTTGCTTTCTCTTCATCGAACGCAGCCGCCGCCAGTGCAAAGGCCGCGCCCATGGCCACGATCTGATGGGTCGCCAGGGTGCCGGAACGCAAACCGCCCTCATGCCCGCCGCCATGGATCTGTGCCTGCAAACGCTGTTGCGCGCGCGGGCCGACGTACAACGCGCCGATGCCTTTGGGGCCATAGAGCTTGTGCGCGGAAAACGACATCAGGTCCACCGGCCACTGCCCGAGATCGATCGCCACTTTGCCCGCGCCCTGTGCGGCGTCGACATGGAACAACGCCCCGTGTTCACGCACGACCTGACCGATGGCGGGAATGTCGTTGAGGGTGCCCAGTTCGTTGTTGACCAGCATCAGCGACACCAGGAAGGTGTCCTCGCGCATCGCTTCGCTGACCGCTTGAGCGGTGATCAGGCCCTCGGCGTCCGGCACCAGACAGGTCACCGCGACACCGGCATCCTGCAGTTGCCTGGCGGTATCGAGAATGGCCTTGTGTTCGATCTGGCTGGTGATGATATGGCCGCCGCCAGTGCCGCGGGCCTGGGTCACGCCTTTGAGCGCGAGGTTGTTGGATTCGGTGGCGCCGGAGGTCCAGACGATCTGCCCGGGCGTCGCGCCGACCAGTTCGGCGACCTGGCGTCGCGCCTGTTCGACCGATTGCCGGGCCTGCTGGCCGAAGACGTGGGAGCTGGAGGCCGGGTTGCCGAAATTGCCGGTAAAGCCCAGACACTCGACCATCACCTTGATGACCCGCTCATCCACCGGCGTGGTGGCGGCGTAATCGAAATACAACGGACGTTTATTCATAAAAGACTCGCAGAGCGTGTTCCGGGATCAGGAAGCTCGTGACTGCAAACGGCAAAGCGCAGCCTTGTGAGCTGCGCGCTGTTTTCAGAACGTTACCAATACCTGATCGGATGCCGTTAAAGAAGAATTACTTCATTTAAAAGTGCGTAGGAACGCTCCTGAAAAGTCAGCTTAACAGGCATCGGGCAACCGGTTGAAGCAATGCATCAGCTAAAGCTTTCGAGCAACAGCGGATACAGCGAACCCACGAGCAGCGCGGCCATGCCCCAATTGAACAGGCGCAGCCAGCGGCGATCCTTCAGAACATTGCGCAACAGCGTGCCGCAAGCGGCCCAGACACCGACACTCGGCAGGTTGATGATCGCAAAGACGGCGGCGATCACGATCACATTAGTGAAGTACCCCTGCATCGGCGTGTAGGTGCTGATGGCGCCAATGGCCATGATCCAGGCCTTGGGATTGACCCACTGGAACGCGGCGGCGCCCAGATAGCTGATCGGTTTCGCCTCACTCTGCTGATTCTCCGACATGGGCCCGGAATGGGCGATTTTCCACGCCAGATACAGCAAATACGCCGCCCCCGCATAACGCAGCACGGTGTAGAGCAAAGGGTAAGTCTGGAACACTGCGCCAAGCCCGAAACCGACCGCCACCACCAGTACGAAAAAGCCACAAGTGATACCGAGCATGTGTGGAATCGTGCGGTTGAAGCCGAAGTTCACCCCGGATGCCAGCAACATGGTGTTGTTCGGGCCGGGCGTGATAGACGTGACGAGGGCAAACAGGGCGAAGCCCAGCAGCAGGTCGAGTGAGAGCGTCATGGGTGGCAGTCCGTCAGGGTCGGTCAGGTGTTGACCCTATCGCACCCCTTGGGCGAAACCCATGGACAGTTACGCGAAACTTGGAGCGGTACAGTTTCGCCTCAGCTTGGACGACCGTGAAGCTGTACAGATCGCCCGGCGTTCATTTCACCCTGGTTGTCGAAATTGAACGACTTTTGCGGCTGGCCGAGCAGTTCGGCTTTTTTCGCGTGGTATTCGTCGAAGGACAGACCGCGGCGGTTCAGCGCTTCCAATGCCAGCTCCTTGCTTTCTTCAGCCGTGTAAGGCCGAAGTTCAGGGGAAACATGGCTGGCACATCCGGCGAGTACGGAGACGGCGAGCATCAGTAAAGTGGCAATCATCGGTTTCATTTTGGCGTCCTGGCGACTGGTTCGAGGCAATGAACACAGGCTACCCGCGCCTCCCGGGCAGCAGAAATCAACGCTTTCAATAGTGGCTATCAAGAAATGGCAATCATTGTCCCTATCAGTGCTCGCCCACCAGACTGCAATGCAGTGCGTTGTCGTGGCTGCGCTCCAGGCTGTGCAGCACCTGGAACGATCCGAAGGTCACTGCCTTCACCTGATGGACGCGTATCAACTGCCAGAAATCCTGTTCGCCGTTTTCAAAGGCCTGGAACGCGGCCTCCCCTGCTCCGCGGGTTTGCCATTGCAGATAGTTGAGTACGCGCCGGCCGTCGTCACTGGCCTGGATGCTGGCACTGAGAAAGCCGCGGTGGTGTCGGGCCAGATGTTCGGTCTGTGCCGACAAGGCCAACACCAGCGCGGGTTGTTGATGCGGCTCGATCTGGAACTCGATCAGTTGGGTAAAGCTGCGATTCTTTGCTGAGGCCTGCATGAAATGTCCCCACTCACAGGTAAGGCGAATCTTGCGATCCGAAGGCGTGCAGGGTAAAACCTCTAGTTAACTAGAGGTCAAGAGGCAATTTTTAAATGATCACCCCGGAAAACCTGCATAAGGAACTCACCGTCGGCCAGGTCGCGGCACGTAGCGGTGTGGCGGTCACGGCGCTGCATTTCTATGAGTCCAAAGGGCTGATCAAGAGCAACCGCAATCAGGGCAACCAGCGCCGCTATCCCAGGGAAGTGCTGCGGCGGGTGGCCTTGATCAAGGTTGCCCAGCGCCTGGGGATTCCTTTGGTGGAGATCGGCGAAGCGCTCAAGTCGCTACCCGACAACCGGGCGCCAACGGCGGCGGACTGGAAAATCCTGTCGGCGCAATGGAGCCGGGATCTGGATGAGCGCATCAACCAACTGACCCTGCTGCGCGATCGGCTCAACGGCTGCATCGGTTGTGGTTGCCTGTCGATGGAGGCTTGTCCACTGCGCAACGCAGGCGATGTGCTGGGAGAGCGCGGGCCCGGAGCGCACTGGTTGGAGCCGGCTTGATGGCACTTATATGGCGCTGCTGCTCGTCGGGCACTCGGTGAGGCGAAAGTGGCTGGCCTATATTTATTCGGTCGTACAACGGCACAGGTACTTTCTATTCACAAAACAACAACAGGGAGATCCATCATGAGCGTCAAACCCATTCCAGAGGGGTATCACAGCGTCACCCCCTATCTGGGCATCAACAAAGCAGCCCAAGCCATCGATTTCTACAAAAAAGCCTTCGGCGCCACTGAAGTCATGCGCCTGGCCATGCCTGATGGCAGTGTCGGTCACGCCGAACTGCGCATTGGCGATTGCCCGATCATGCTGGGCTCACCGTGCGATCAAGGACCGCTGAGTAATCCGGACAATTCGTCGTCCGTGGGTCTGCATTTGTACGTGACGGATGTCGACAAGTCCTACAAACAAGCCATCGATGCCGGCGCAACCGTTGTATCGGAGGTCAAGGATCAGTTTTACGGCGACCGTACGGGCACCTTGAAGGATCCCTTCGGGCACGTGTGGTTCCTGGCCACGCGCAAGGAAGACCTGACCCAGGAACAGATTGAACAACGGGCGAAGGAGATGTTTGCCCAGGGTTGAAATCTTCGCGAGCAGGCTCGCTCGGACTCTGTGGGAGCGGGCTTGCTCGCGAAGGCGGTGTGTCGGCAACATTGACTTTGAATGTGCCGTCCCCTTCGCGAGCAAGCCCGCTCCCACCGTTTGATCTTCAGTGAATGTAAATCCTGCGGCCGGCCGTGCGCGGATTGCTCTGCCTCTCCGCCCCCTCGCGAAACATTTTCTTTCATTTCCCCTTTCGGGATTTCCCCTGCTCATCCGTCCTACCTAGATGCAGTCCGTTCGCGCAGGCAAAAGCCACGACTGGACCTTCATGGCGCTCATCCCTGCGAAGCCCGCAGCCGAGCGGCCACTCATCCAGGCAAGACCTCCAACATGTCAAAGAAGTCCCGTTCAAAAATCTGGTTCCTGGTCCATAGCTGGCTGGCGCTGCCGATCTGGTTTTTCGTGCTGATCGTCTGTGTGACCGGCACCCTGGCCGTCATCAGCCAGGAAATCGTCTGGCTGGCCAACCCGCCAATGCGTGCCACCCAGCCCTCGGACGATGTTCCGCTGCTCAGCTATCAGCAGGTCATCGAGGCCATCAACAAGGCCGAACCGCAGACCGTGGTGCAGAGCATCAGCCGCCCCGACGAGTCGCACTTCGCCCTGGATGTCGAAGTCAGCTACCCCGACGGGCGCTCGGTGGTGATTTATGTCAATCCGTACAGCGGCGTGATCCAGGGTGTCGCGCCGCAATTCAACTTCCGCGCCTTCACCCGCGCCCTGCACGCTTGGTGGCTGGTGCCTTTTACCAATGGCTATAGCTGGGGCTGGTACCTGGTGTCGTTTCTCGGCCTGCCGTTGCTGGCTTCGCTGGTCACGGGACTGGTGGTCTACAAACGCTTCTGGAAAGGCTTTTTCCGACCGACCCTGCGCATTCGCCACGGCGCGCGGATTTTCTGGGGCGACTTTCATCGCTTGAGCGGCATCTGGTCGATCTGGTTCATCGCGGTGATTTCCATTACCGGCACCTGGTTCCTGATCCAGGCAGTGCTGTCCGATAACCAGATTTCCATTTCCACGGAAAAGATCATCCCGGCGATGTCCCGCGAAGCGGTGCCGCTGTCAGCCGATGGCTCGCCCCCGCCGCGTATCGACCTTGATCGCGCGGTTGAAATCGCCACACAGAAAATCTCCGGGCTGGAGGCCAGTTTCGTCAGCCTGCCGGGTAATGCCTACAGCCACCTGGATGTCGGCGGACGCGGTTGGTATCCGTTGATGTTCCAGACCGCCACGATCAACCCGTACAACGGCGAAATCGCCGCCTCGCGCCTGATCTCGGACCGCTCGGCCCTGGAGTTCGTCACCGAGTCCATGCGCCCGCTGCACACCGGCGATTTTGGCGGACTGTGGATCAAGCTGATCTGGGCGTTCTTCGGCCTGCTGCTGAGCATGATGGTGCTCAGCGGCCTGCTGATCTGGACCAAGCGCACGGCGCTGGCCACGGCCAATGCCTTCAAACGCAGCAACAAAAAACAGCGCGACACCAGGGCGCAACCGGCCAGGAACAACGAAGTGTCGGAGGTCGACCTGTGAGCAAAGACATTGCAGCCCCGCGACCTTCGCGCCTGATTGTGTTCTGGCACCAATGGCGCTTTCACCTGAACGTCCTGTTGCTGCTGATTCCACTTGGTTTCATGCCCAAGTACTTCGCCGACGAGGCATTGATGCGTGGCGACAGTGGCCTTGGCGAACGAGATGTCGGCGAAGTCCGGGTCGGCCCCTGGAGCCTGCGCCTGGCGGAATTGCGCAATTCAGCGCCAATGCTCGAAGGCCCCGCCGGCTACATGAAGGGTTTCAACGCCGCTCTGTGCGAAGCCTGTATCGGCCAGGTCAAGGCCACTTACCTGCGCATCGGCAAGCCCCGCAGCCTGCGCGCCGCCGGGGTGATTTTCTTCGGCGCCCCGTACCGCATGGGCGCTTCGCTGCCCGTCCCGGAAAGGACCACGGCCGACGCCGAACTGTGGATCACCATGGAAGGCTGGGACGGCGCCATGCATCAGGCATCCATTCCTTTGAGCCAGGCCTCCCCCGCCACCATCGCCTGGTTGAACAAACAAGGAGGCAAACCATGATCAACCCCCTTCGCCCGCTCAGCGTCGTGTTGCTGGTGCTCTGCGCCGGCTTCAGCGCCAGCACCCTGGCCCACAACCCGATGTGCGAGTGCAAGGCCATCGACGCGCAGCAGATCAAGTGCACCGGTGGGTTTTCCGACGGCAGCGGCGCTCCGGGCGTGACCCTCGATGTGATCGGCTACGACGAAACCATCCTGGTGCCGGGCAAGCTCGGGCCTGATTCGACCCTGACCTTCAAGAAGCCCGGCGCCGAGTTCTACGTGCTGTTCGACGCAGGTCCCGGTCACGTCGTGGAAATCGACCAAGCGGATATCGAGGCACCATGAGCACACCAACGACCCAAGTCGTGCGCCCGGCCGGTGCCGGTCACGAAACCCTCTACGTTCTGCTGCTGTGCCTGATGATCTTGGCGGTGGCCGGCTCGGCGGTGCTCTGGCGTGGTGAATCCCATGAGGTGAGCAGCGTCAGCAGCCATCAACTGGATGCGCGCCGTGACCTCAGTGCATCCGAGCAAGGTATCTACGCCGATCTGCGAGTGACGCTGGACGAGATCCATTTGCTGCGCCAGGAGCAGCAAACGCTGCCGACACCCGAGGCGCTGGCCGAAGAAGGGTTTGCGCCGTTTGCCCGGGACGCCAGCTCCGTCAGCCGGGGTGGCCATGACTGGCAATTGCTCGACGCCAGGGCCTATTTCGGCCAGAGCCAGGCGCCGACGGTTGCCGGTTCGTTCCTGATGCGCCTGGCCACCGCCAATGATGCACCGGACATCTGGCTCAACCGCGCCAGCAAGCTCACGCCCCCTGCCGACCTCAGCGATGCCGCGCTCGAAAACGCTGGCTGGCAGCAGGTCGTCGCGCAATTCGATGCCGGCGTGACCCGCCAGCACCGGCACTGAACCCTCGCCTTTTTCCGAGAGAAGACCGCTTTCCCATGCCCAACTCATCTCACCGTTGTTTTTTACGCCTGCTGCTGGTCAGCTTGCTCGCCTGCCTGTTGCCATCACTGGCCAGCGCCGACGAAGCCAAGCGCCTGCGCATCGGCATCACCCTGCATCCCTACTACAGCTATGTGGCGAACATCGTCGGCGACAAGGCCGAGGTGGTGCCGCTGATTCCGGCCGGTTTCAATCCACATGCCTACGAGCCCCGCGCCGAAGACATCAAGCGCATCAGCGGGCTGGACGTGATCGTGCTCAACGGTGTCGGCCACGACGACTTCGCCGACCGCATGATCGCCGCCAGCGAAACCCCGAACGTGCCGGTGATCGAAGCCAACGAGAATGTGCCGCTGCTCGCCGCCACCGGCGTGGCCGCCCGCGGCACCGGCAAAGTGGTGAATCCGCACACCTTCCTGTCGATCAGTGCTTCCATCGCTCAGCTCAACAACATCGCCCGGGAGCTGGGCAAGCTCGACCCGGCCAATGCCAGGACCTATACCGAAAACGCCCGCGCCTACGGCAAGCGTCTGCGCAAAATGCGCGCCGACGCCCTGGCCAAACTGACCCAGGCACCGAACGCCGAACTGCGGGTGGCCACGGTGCACGCGGCCTACGACTACCTGTTGCGCGAATTCGGCCTGGAAGTGACGGCCGTGGTCGAACCGGCCCACGGTATCGAGCCAAGCCCGAGTCAGCTGAAAAAAACCATCGATCAACTGCGTGAGCTGGACGTAAAGGTAATCTTCTCGGAGATGGACTTTCCTTCCACTTACGTCGACACCATCCAGCGCGAATCCGGGGTGAAGCTGTATCCGCTGTCGCACATTTCCTACGGCGAATACGCCGCCGACAAGTACGAAAAGGAAATGACCGGCAACCTCGACACCGTGGTGCGGGCGATTCAGGAGTCGGGGGCATGACTGCCAAGGAGATCATCAGTGCACAAAACCCCGTTCCAAGTGACTCCGAATCCATTGTGGGAGCGGCGGTGCGACGATTCGACTTGCTCGCGAAGGCGCCCAGTCAGCCAACATCATCGTTGAATGACACACCGCATTCGCGAGCAAGTCGAATCGTCGCACCGCCGCTCCCACAGGTTTTGGGCCCGACTCTGGATTTCGCCGACGTCAGCCTGACACTGGGCCGCACGACGATCCTCGACAAGGTGACCTTTCAAGTCCGCCCCGGCAGCGTGCATGCACTGGTCGGCCCCAACGGCGGCGGCAAGAGTTCGCTGATCAAGACTCTGCTCGGGCAGATGCCGCACCAGGGCCGCTTGGGCCTGCAATGGCCAACCGAGCCGGGGAACATCGGCTATGTGCCACAGGCGCTGGAGTTCGACCGGGGCTTGCCGATGACCGTCGACGATTTCATGGCTGCCATGTGCCAGCGTCGCCCGGCCTTTCTTGGCTTGAGCAAACACTACGCGGCGGCGATTGGCGAGGCGCTGGAGCGGGTCGGCATGCAGGACAAACGCAAGCGCCGCATGGGCGCGCTGTCCGGCGGCGAACGGCAACGGGTGTTGCTGGCCCAGGGGCTGATTCCGCCTCCACAATTGCTGGTGCTCGACGAACCCATGTCGGCCCTTGATGAGGCCGGCATCCGGGTGTTCGAACGCTTGCTCAGCGACTGGCGAGCGGCGGGCATCACCGTACTGTGGATCGAGCACGACCTGGAAGCGGTCGGGCGCCTGGCCGATCACGTCACAGGGCTCAATCGCCGGGTGCTGTTCGACGCCACGCCGCAACAGGCGCTGACACCGGAGCGTTTGTTGACGCTGTTCTCGACCCACCCACGGAGCCTTGCCTGATGAGTTACGAAGCTTTTCGCCTGATGGTCCAGGGCTGGGCGTCGTCAGGTTATCTGCCCGAGGCGCTGGCCTATGGGTTCGTGGTCAACGCGTTGATCGCCGGACTGCTGATCGGCCCGGTGCTGGGCGGCCTTGGCACGCTGGTGGTGGTCAAGCGCTTCGCGTTTTTCTCCGAAGCAGTCGGTCATGCCGCGCTGACCGGCGTGGCCATCGGCATCCTGCTCGGCGAACCCTACACCGGGCCTTACGGCAGCCTGTTCGGCTACTGCCTGCTGTTCGGCATCCTGCTCAATTACCTGCGCAACCGCACCGGCCTGGCGCCGGACACCTTGATCGGTGTGTTTCTCTCGGTGTCGCTTGCCCTGGGCGCGAGCCTGCTGCTGATTCTGGCGGGCAAGATCAACGTGCACATTCTGGAAAACGTGCTGTTCGGCTCAGTACTGACAGTCAACGGCAATGACCTGCTGGTGCTGGCCATCGTCGGTTCGCTGGTGATGGCCCTGGCCTTGCCGCTGTACAACCGCATCATGCTAGCCAGTTTCAACCCGCAACTGGCGGCGGTGCGCGGGGTGGCGGTGAAGTCCCTGGATTATCTGTTCGTGATTCTGGTGACGCTGATCACCGTCGCCGCCGTAAAAGTCATCGGCGCGATTCTGGTCGGCGCCCTGCTGGTGATTCCGGCCGCCGCGGCACGCCTGCTCAGCCAATCGCTGAAGGGCTTTTTCTGGTGTTCGGTGCTGATCGCCACCGTCAGCACGCTGTGCGGGATTCTCGCGCCGATTGTCTTCGACCTGCCAATCCCGTCCGGTGCCGCGATCATCCTCGTGGCCGGTATCGCCTTCGCCATGGCCGCCCTCGCGCGCGGCGTTGTCCCCAGCCTGAAAGGGAACCTTGGATAAATGACTTTTTCACTGCGTCAACTGACCCTCGCCGTCGCCCTGTTCGGGCTGGCGACAACGGCCATCGCCGCCGACAACGGCAAACCGCTGCGTGTGCTGGCCTCCTTGCCGATTACTTATGGGCTGGGTGAAGTGTTGCTCAAGGGCACCGATGTCAGCCTCGAACGTGCAGCCCCGGCCAATTTGCCCGGCAGCCGCCAGGCCGCCTACTTCACCGGCCGTGGTGCCCCGGCGCTGGCCAGGCTGGCGGACGGTGCCGATGCGGTGATCGGCCTGCGCTCACTGTGGCCGGATGACCCGCTGTACCCGATCTCCCGGCGCAGCAATATCCGCATCGTCGAAGTCGACGCCGCCCGCCCGGTGGACGGCGCCCTGCCCGGCATAGCAGTGCAACCCGACAACAAGGTCGACGGGCTGAACAGCCAGCCGTGGTTCTCCAGCAATAACATGGGGCGCATGGCCGATGTGATGGCGGCGGACCTGGTACGCCTGGCCCCCGAGGCCAAGCCGAAAATCGACGCTAACCTGGCCGCGTTGAAACAGCGCTTGCTCAAGCTCAGTGCCACCAGCGAAGCGCGGCTGGCCAACGCGGACAACCTGAGCGTGATGAGTCTCAGCGATCACTTCGGCTACCTGATCGGCGGTCTCAATCTGGAGTTGATCGGCCAGGACGCACGCGCCGATGCCGAGTGGACACCGGAGGCGCTCACGCAATTGGCCACGACGCTCAAGGACAATGACGTCGCGCTAGTGCTGCATCACAGGCAACCGTCGGATGCGCTGAAAGCGCTGATTGCCGGGTCGGGTAGCCGGTTGGTGGTGCTGAGTACCGATGCCGAGGATCCGGTGGCGGAGCTGGAGGGGAATGTGGATCTGGTCATCGACGGGCTTAGTGGCGTGTAACCTCAGTTGGGCCGCATTATCGTTCTTCGCGAGCAAGCCCGCTCCCACAGGGCACCGCATTCCAAATGTGGGAGCGGGCTTGCCCGCGAAAGCGGCCTGACAGACAACACAAATTCCAGGCCTGAAAAAGCCCGCTGACTGTCACCAGTCCAGCGGGCTTCTTTTTGCATGACGGATCAGTGCGCCACAGCCCCCTGCTCGTCCATTTTCTGCCGTAGGCTCAGCGGACGCATGTCGGTCCAGGTCTCTTCAATGTAGGCCAGGCATTCCTTTTTCAGCCCGCTTTTGCCCACAGTGCGCCAGCCTTGTGGCACGGCTTTGTAGTCGGGCCAGATCGAGTATTGCTCTTCGTGATTGACCACGACCTGAAAGAGGATGTCCTCGCGGTCGAATACTGACGTCATGGTGTCTCTCCATCGTTATCGGGCGGGCTGTGCTGTGTGCGCAGCCGTTATGTAGAAAGAACGTTCCGCAGGGCGGAAAATTTAAAGACTGACGGTGGCGGCGGCCAGGGCCCGGCCGAAGATTTCGGCCACGCGATCGATTTGCGCAGTAGTAATCACCAGCGGCGGCAGGAAGCGCACCACCGCGCCATGGCGGCCACCGAGTTCCAGGATCAAGCCACGCTTGAGGCATTCGCGCTGCACCAGGGGTGCCAGGCGGGCGAAGGCCGGCGGATGACCCTGGGCATCCAGCGCGCCCGTCGGGTCGACCAGTTCGACGCCGAGCATCAAGCCACGCCCACGAATGTCACCCAGTTGCGGGAAGTCCCGCTGCAGGATGCGCAGGTGCCCGGCCAGGCGCTCGCCCATCGCGGCGGCATGCTCGCAGACCTTGTGTTCGACCAGATAACGCATCACCGCGGAACCGGCGGCCATGGCCATCTGATTGCCACGGAACGTCCCGGCATGGGCGCCCGGCAGCCAGGTGTCGAGCCAGTCGCGATAGACCACCACCGCCAACGGCAGGCTGCCACCGATGGCCTTGGACATCACCACGACATCGGGAATGATCCCGGCGTGCTCGAAGGCGAACATCTTGCCGGTGCGGGCGAAACCGCTCTGGATTTCATCGACGATCAGCGCGACGCCAGCCGCTTCGGTGATCCGCCTCACACCGCGCAACCAGTCCAGGTCCGCCGGGATCACCCCGCCCTCACCCTGCACCACTTCCACAATCACCGCCGCCGGCAATTGCACGCCAGCCTCGGGATCGTTGAGCAGGTTTTCCAGATAACTCAGATTGGTCTTGACCCCTTGCGCGCCGCCGAGCCCGAACGGACAGCGATAATCGTAAGGGTACGGCATGAACTGCACGCCGCTGCCGAGCAAAGCGCCCAGGGGCTTTTTCGGCCCCAGGCTGCCCATCAGGCTCAACGCGCCTTGGCTCATGCCGTGATACCCCCCCTGAAACGAGATCACGGTGCTGCGGCCGGTGGCGGTACGCACCAGTTTCAGTGCGGCTTCCACGGCGTCGGTGCCCGTGGGACCACAGAACTGGATCTTCGCTTCAGCGGCCAAGGCAGGTGGCAGCAAGCCGAACAGGTCCTGGACGAACCGGTCCTTGACCGGTGTGGTCAGGTCCAGGGTGTGCAGCGGCAATTCATCGATCAGCACTTGTTGGATGGCTTCGATCACCACCGGGTGGTTGTGCCCCAGGGCCAGGGTCCCGGCACCGGCCAGGCAGTCGATGAACGTGCGGCCTTCGACGTCTTCGACGTATATGCCCTTGGCGCGCTTGAGCGCCAGGGGAATGCGTCGCGGATAGCTGCGGGCATTGGATTCCTGCCGGCTCTGACGGGCCAGCAGCGGCGATTCGTTGAATTGATAAAGCGTCTCGGCGGGCGTCGCCGGTTGCTCTTCGATCAGGCTGGTAGCGACTGACATCTCTCGACCCCTCAATACGGTTTTCCTGTTCTGGAAACGCATCAGCGGGGTGAGGATTTAGACTTTCAATCCGCTTTCTTGGCGGTCACCGCAATACCCTGTGGGAGCGGGCTTGCCCGCGAAGGCGGTGTAACAGTCAACAATGATGTTGAATGTAATGGCCTCTTCGCGAGCAAGCCCGCTCCCACAGGGGATGGTGGTGTTTTTCAGGCCGGTTGCAACGGCATCGTCAGCTCGACCCGCAAGCCGTCCGGCCGGCTATCGAAATGCAGCGTGCAACCGCAACGCTGAACGATGGCCTGGACAATCGCCAGCCCCAGACCACAACCGGTGCTCTGGCCATTGCGCCAGAAGCGCTGGGTCAGGTGCTGCAGATCTTCTTCGGCAATCCCCGGCCCATGGTCGCGCACCACGAATTGCACACGGTTGCCGGTGGTTTCCAGGCTCAACTCCACCGATTTGTCGGCGGGGGTATGGCGCAGTGCGTTGTCGAGCAAGTTGCGCAGCGCGGCAATCGACAGCACGGCGGGCATTTGTACCGGCGCGGCGGAAACCTTGCCCGGGGCCTGAAACCTGATGCGTTGGCGATCGCCGCTCGCCGCGTCCTGGATCGCCAGTTTCGCCACTTGCTCGGCATTGCATTGCACTCCGTCGTCAAACGACAGACTGCCCTCGACGCGCGCCAGCAACAGCAATTGTTCGAGGGTCCGGTGCATGCGGTCGGCGCCCTCTTCGGCCCGGGCCAGGGACTGATCCCGGGCGCTGCCGTCGGTCATGCGCGCCACTTGCAGATGGGTCTTGATCGCGGTCAGCGGGCTGCGCAGTTCGTGGGCCGCGTCCCCGGTCAGGCGTCGTTCGCGCTCGATGGTTTTGCCGATACGCTGGAGCAACTGGTTCTGGGTTTCCAGCAAGGGTTGCAGCTCGCTGGGCAGCGGCTGGATCTGCAAGGGCTCGAGGGAGTCGGCGCTGCGGCGCATCAAGGCATCGCGCATGCGGTTGAGCGGCGCCAGCCCCTGGCCGATGCCCAGCCAGAGCAAACACAGGCAACCGAGCAGCGCCACGCCCACCGGCACCGAAGCGGCCAGCAGGATCGACATGTTCAACGCCTCGCGCTCGATCTGCCGGTCGGCGGTGGTGATACGCAGATCGCCCCGGGCCAATGTGAAACTGCGCCACGGCGCGCCGTCGATCATCTGATCGTGAAAACCGAGTTTCTCGGCCTCCAGGGTCTGCTGCGGATCGGTGTGGCTGCGGGCAAGGATTTCACCGCGCAACGAACTGACCTGACAGGCCATGCCACCTGGAATGTTCAGCTGTTCGGCACTGAAGTGGGTGCCCTCGCCCTTGCTCGGTACGGGCGGCAGTTGCTCCATCAAGCCGGCGACCATGCGCGCCGACGCCACCAGGCGCTGGTCGAGGGAAAACATCATTTGATTGCGCAAATCGCTGAGCATCCAGGCCGCGGCCAGGGCCCAGATCAAAGCAAAGGCGGCGCCGAGCGTCAGGCTCAGGCGCAAACGCAGACTCATCACTTCGATTCTTCTCCGCCATCAGCCGGCCCCAGGCGATAACCCAGGCCGCGCACGGTCTCGACAATACCGTTGCCGAGCTTGCGCCGCAGGTGATGGATATGGACGTTGAGGGCGTTGCTTTCCAGTTCGTCGTTGAAACCGTAGACGCTGTCCTTGAGTTGCTCGGTAGACAACACGCGGCCACGGTTATGCAGCAAGGCTTGCAGCAATGACTGCTCACGACGCGACAGGTCCACCGGCTGCCCCGCGAGCGTGGTTTCGCGGCTGCTCGGGTCGTAAGTCAGGGCACCATGCTCGATCAGATTGACGCTACGCCCCGCCACCCGCCGCAACAGCGTGTGCAAGCGTGCGGCGAGTTCGCGCAAGTCGAACGGCTTGAGCAGATAGTCGTCGGCGCCGGCTTGCAGACCATCGACGCGGTCAGTGACCGAGTCACGGGCGGTGAGGATCAAGACCGGCAACTCCAGGCCTTGATGGCGCAACTGCTGCAGCAGCTTGAGGCCATCCTCGTCCGGCAACCCGAGGTCGAGCACCATCACGTCGAACTCCGCCACCTTGAGCATCGCCCGGGCAGCGGACGCCGTGGCGACGTGTTCCACGGTCAGGCCCTGAGCGGTCAGGCCGGCGACGATACCGCTGGCGATCAATTCATCGTCTTCGCAAACCAGTACGTGCATGGGGAGCCTCGTAGAAATAAAGCCTATTAAGCCGTTGACCGATTAAGTCGACATTATGCCGCAAGCGCCACCGTCACAAGGCCAGGGCGGTTAATCATCGGTTAATCGCCACGCGCCACTGTGCACCTCATTAGCACAGGGCAAAGGCTTATCCATGCGTCGTCTGTTTTTACTTTTTACCTTCCTGATCGCGGGCCTGGCCCAGGCGGGAACCAATCCGTTCGAATCCAAACCTGAATTCCTCCCGGTTGATAAAGCCTTCACGTTTACCTCTGAACGCCTGGAATCCGGTGAGACCCAGCTCTATTGGCAGATCACAGACGGCTATTACCTGTACCAGAAACGCTTGAAGTTCGACGGTTTGCCTGTCGAACAGCATCCAGCGTTGCCGGAGGGTGAAGCCCACAGCGACGAGTTTTTCGGTGAACAGCAAGTCTACCGTCAGGGCCTGGAACTGAAGATTCCGGCGGGTGCCGGCGGTCAGGTCAGGGTCAGTTACCAGGGCTGTGCCGATGCCGGTTTGTGTTATCCGCCACAAACCAGAGTCGTGGACCTGGGCAATACCAATGCGCTGAATGTGGTCACTGAAGCACCGGACCAGGCGCTGGCCAGCGGTCTGCAACAACGGGCGCTGGGCTGGAGCCTTTTGCTGTTCTTCGGCCTGGGCCTGTTGCTGGCCTTCACGCCTTGTTCATTGCCGATGCTGCCGATTCTCGCCGGGTTGATCGTCGGCAGTGGCGCTTCGCCCAAACGCGGTTTCGCCCTGGCCAGCAGCTACGTGGTCAGCATGGCGCTGGTGTATGCGGCGATGGGTGTGCTGGCCGCCTCCCTCGGGGCGAACCTGCAAGCCTGGTTGCAGAACCCCTGGCTGCTGGGCAGTTTCGCGGCGATTTTCGTGCTGCTGGCGCTGCCGATGTTCGGTTTCTTCGAACTGCAACTGCCGGTGGCCGTGCGTGATCGCCTGGAAAATGTCTCGCGCAATCAACGCGGCGGCAATCTGATCGGCGCCGGGGTGCTGGGGGCGCTGTCCGGTCTGCTGGTGGGCCCGTGCATGACCGCACCGCTGGCCGGCGCCCTGCTCTACATCGCGCAAAGCGGTAACGCGTTGCATGGCGGGCTGATTCTGTTCGCCATGGGTATCGGCATCGGTGTGCCGCTGCTGTTGCTGGTGACCGTCGGCAATCGCTTCATGCCCAAGCCCGGCGCCTGGATGAACCTGGTCAAAGGCATTTTCGGCTTCCTGTTCCTCGCCACCGCATTGTTGATGCTGCGCCCGGTGCTGGACGAATCCCTGTGGGTCGGCTTGTGCGGTGCGCTGCTGTTGATCGCGGCCTACAGCGCCTGGAAACAGTCGGAAGGATTTGGTCGTATCGCGCACCTGTTTGGCGCCAGCTCATTGCTGCTCGGTTTATGGGGTGGCCTGTTGGTGATCGGTGCGGCCGGTGGCGGCGATGATCCGTTCAAGCCATTGCAGGTCTACCGCGCCTCGAACCAGGCTGTGGCCGCCGTGCCGATTGGCCACGATGCCTTCACCACCATCAAGGATCCGCAGGCACTGCAACGGGAACTCGACGCCGCCCAGGCACAGGGCCAGTGGGTATTGCTGGACTACTACGCCGACTGGTGCGTGTCGTGCAAGGTCATGGAAAAACAGGTCTTCGGCAAAGCCCGTGTCCTCGAAGCCTTGAGCAATGTGCGCTTGCTCCGACTGGACGTCACCGCCGACAATGCCGCCAGCCGCGAACTGCTCGGCCGTTACAAAGTGCCAGGGCCACCGAGCCTGCTGTGGATTGGCGTGGACGGTGAAGAGCGACGCAGCCAGCGCATCACCGGCGAGGTCGATGCCGATACGTTCCTGCAACGCTGGACCACCACCCGAGACGCCCGTTAATGCTGACCTTCACCCTCGGCACCTTTGCCATCGCGCTTAATCACCTGCTGCTGATCAGTGCGCTGGCGCTGGCCACTTTTGTCGGCTGGCGGATTGCCAAGCGTGGTGGTGAAAACCCCGAGTCGGTGCTGTTCAGCCTGTTCCTGCTGGGCATGCTGGCGGCCAGAATCAGTTTCGTGGCCGCCTATTGGGTGCACTATCGCAACGATCCGTGGCAGGTCATCGACCTGCGCGATGGCGGTTTTCTCGCCTGGCCTGGGGTAGTTGTCGTATTGCTCGCCACGCTGTATCGCGGCTGGCGTCGACCGGGGCTGCGCCGTCCATTGGGCTTTGGCGTGGCCAGTGGCCTGGCCTTCTGGTTGTTGGCGACGTTCTCCCTGTCGATTTATGAACAAGGCACACGCCTGCCGGAAATCACCCTGCGCAACGCCGCCGGCGACACCGTGCAACTGGCCGACTACAAGGGCGGCCCGTTGGTGATCAATCTCTGGGCCACCTGGTGCCCGCCGTGCCGCCGGGAAATGCCGGTGCTGGAACACGCCCAGCAACAACGGCCGGACCTGACGTTCCTGTTCGTCAATCAGGCGGAAAGCATGCAAAGCGTCGCGACCTTTCTGGAAACCCAGGGCCTGAGCCTGTCCAACGTGTTGTTCGACGGCAGCGGGCGTCTGAGCCAGGCCGTCGGCTCCATGGCGTTGCCGACTACGCTGTTCTACAACCCCGAGGGTCGCCTGCTGGGCAGCCATCTGGGTGAATTGTCGGAAGCCAGCCTGGCCCGCGCGCTGGAAAACTTCGACACCGTACCCGCCACCTCTTCAAGGAAACTGCCATGCCCCGCCTCCGCCACCTGCTGACCCTGAGCCTCGGTGCTGCCCTGTTGCACCTGCCATCGGTGCAGGCCGAAGAGTTGCCCGATGCGATCAAGAAAATCGAGGCCAAGGGCGCGAAAATCGTCGGCCAGTTCGACGCCCCCGACGGCTTGCGCGGTTATGCCGCGCAATATCAGAACCGCGGCATGGCGCTGTACCTGACCCCGGATGGCAAACACGTGTTGCTGGGCAATCTGTATGACGCAGAGGGCAATGACCTGAGCAGCGCGCCATTGCAGAAACTGGTGTATGCCCCGATGGCCAAGGAAGTCTGGGCCAGGTTCGAAACCAGCAACTGGATCGGCGACGGCAAGAAGGATGCGCCGCGCGTGGTGTACCTGTTCAGTGATCCGAACTGCCCGTACTGCAACATGTTCTGGGAGCAAGCCCGGCCGTGGGTCACGGCTGGAAAGGTGCAGTTGCGCCACATCATGGTGGGCATCATCCGCGAGGACAGCCCGGGAAAATCCGCCGCATTGCTCGCAGCCAAAGACCCGGAAAAAGCCCTGCACGATCACGAAGGCGCTGGCAAAGACAGTTCGCTCAAGGCCTTGAAGGAAGTACCGCCGGCGATTCAGGCAAAGTTCGCGGCCAACATGCAATTGATGGAAGAGCTGGAGTTACAGGCGACGCCGGCGATTTTCTACATGGACGACAAGGGTAATCTGCAACAACAGCAAGGCGCGCCGTCGCCGGACAAACTGGCGAAAATTCTCGGGCCGAAGTAGTTTTACCTTCAGATTTGCGATGACAGTACTGACGCCTTCGCGGGCAAGCCCGCTCCCACAGGGAAAGGTGATTACCTGTGAGAGCGAGCTTGCTCGCGATGGCGTCGGTAGATTCAACTAAGCCCGGTCGGCCAAAAATGCGAACAAGGTTTCAGTCACAAACTCCGGATTCTCCAGATTGGAAATATGCCCCGCCTCCGGCACCAGCACCCAAGGGCAGCCAATCAGCTCAGCCATTTCTCGGGCTTCACTCGGTGGCCGTGGCTTGTCCTGATCGCCGCACATCACCAGTGTGGTCGCAGCGTCCAGTTCGCCCAGCCGCAATAACCGGTCATCGCGCCCAAACGTAATCCGCCCCATCGGCACGATGCTTTCACGCAGGCGATCAGCGGGTAGAGCCTCCAGGGAAGCACGAAAATCCCGGTAGAGCGCCGACTGCGGATCGATGCCCGGCCGGAAGAAAATCGGCACCACGACATCCAGCAGCGCTGGCGTGATAACCCCCCCCTCTTCGATCTGCTTCAACAGTGAAAAGTAATACTGGCGAGTCGGCTCCGGTTCGGCACCGACGTAGGTGTCCATCAGCACCAGCCCGTCGAGCCGGTGTGCGGCCGATAAAGCCAGGCGCACGCCCCACATGCCACCGACCGACAGACCGACCAGCGTGACCCGGTCGATGTCCAGATGGTCGAGCAAGGCCAATGCCTGGCGCGCAATGTCATCGAGTGACGTCGTACCGACAGGTATTGGCCCGGATTGGCCATGCCCCCACAGGTCCAGGACTATCACACGATACTGCTGCGAGAGCGCGGCAATCTGCGGCGCCCACATGGCCTGGTCCCACAGGTAACTGCCGGCCAGCAGCACCGCCGGGCCGGTGCCTTGATCGATGTAGTGAAGGGCTTGTCCGTCTATCCTTACGAAGGGCATCGACTGTCTCCGCGAGCAAAAAGGGAGCCGGAAGACTGAGCGGCTCACGGATCACAGTCAATCGCGAGAATGTATGCGTTTGTACCGCCGCCTTCGCGGGCAAGTCGAATCGTCGCACCGCCGCTCCCGCAGGGATTCAGGTGTTCATACATACACCTGCGAACCTGTGGGAGCGGCGGTGCGACGATTCGACT
>NZ_JBWKWD010000054.1:0-29805 GCF_059422045.1 Pseudomonas sp. GW821-FHT02A08 | reverse complement strand
CGCGAATGCGGTGTGTCATGCGATCTGGATGGCGCTGACACACCGCATTCGCGAGCAAGCCCGCTCCCACAGTCGAATTGCACAGGCCTTAGTTGAACAACTCCGATGCCAGGCTCGCTGCACTCAACTCCTCGGTGTACGCCAGCAACAACGGCGCCAGCTCATGCAGACGCGCCCCCGGCATCCGCGCGCTCGGCCCGGCGATGCTGAGCACACCGATCACCCTTCCATCGCCGGGATGACGCACCACGGCTGCAATCGCCGAAGTGCCGACCGCCGAGCTCTCCTCGACCCAGGCGTAGCCCTGCTCCCGCGCCAGACGCAGGCGTTCGAGCAATTCGATGTTCGAGCGCGGCGCATTCGGCCCCACATGTTCCGGCACCTGCGCGCCCTGCCGCTCCACCAGCGACAAGGCTTCGGCATCGCTCATGCACGCCAGCCACGCATGCCCCGAGGCGGTGTAGAACAACGGCGCATCGCGGCCCATGTCCGGGTCGTAACGCAGACCGGAACGCGCGCCCTGAGATTTGGCGATCCAGGTTTGACGCTCGCCGTCGATCACCCCCAGGCGCACCAGTTCGCCGGCTTCCTGGGCCAGGCGGTCAAGCACCGGCTGCACGATGTCGGCACCACTGCTCGACAGGTAACGGAAGCCCATCGCCACCAGTTTGGTCGAGAGGTGATAACGCAAATTATCCGGATTCTGCCGCACGTAACCGAGGCGGATCAGTTCGGCCAACAGGCGATGAGTCGCGCTCTTGGGGATATCCAGCTGCTCCGCCAGGGTCTGCATCGGCAGGCCACGGGGATCGCTGGTGAGGCTTTCGAGCACACTGAAAACACGTTCGATCTGACTGCCGGCCATGGTCGCTTCCACGCAAAATTTGCTCGATTCTAGAAGACAACCGCACGAATGCGAAATCTGGAACTGAGCGTTCGATAACCGCCCGCTTTGCACCCTCCAGACTTGTTCAGCCTCAACAGATTCTTATATTTTCTGGAACCAGATTCCAAAACAATAAAACACCGGAGTTCAAACAATGCCTGCCCAAGCGCACTTTCTTCCCGACATCGACTGCGATGTGCTGATCGTTGGCTCCGGTGCGGCGGGACTGTCGGCGGCCGTGACCGCCGCGTGGCACGGGCTGAAAGTCATTGTGGTGGAAAAGGACCCGGTGTTCGGCGGTGCCACGGCCTGGTCCGGTGGCTGGGCCTGGGTGCCCTGCAACCCGCTGGCTCGGCGCGCGGGCATCGTCGAAGACGTTGAACTGCCGCGCACCTACCTGAAACACGAACTGGGCGAGCATTTTGATCCGGCGATGATCGACGCTTTCCTGGAAGCCGGCCCGCGGATGGTGTCATTCTTCGAGCAGCACACCTCGCTGCAGTTCGCCGACGGCAACACCATTGCCGACATTCATGGCGACACGCCCGGGGCCGGCACCGGTGGACGCTCGGTGATTGCCGCCCCTTACGACGCACGAAAAGCCGGCACACTGCTCAAGCGTCTGCGCAAAACCATGCGGGAAACTTCGTTCATGGGCATGCCAATCATGGCGGGGGCGGACCTCACGGCATTCCTCAACCTGACCCGTTCGCTGTCCGCGGCCTGGCACGTTACACGGCGTTTCAGCCGCCACCTGTTCGACCTCGCCATGCATGGCCGGGCGATGCAACTGGTCAACGGTGTGGCCTTGGTGGCGCGCCTGGCAAAATCCGCCGATGACCTCGGCGTGTTGCTCTGGGAATCAGCGCCCGTGACCCGATTGCTGCGCGAGAATGATCAGGTACGAGGTGCCGTGGTCATCACCGCCAAAGGCTCGGTACGCATCCATGCACGCAAGGCCGTGGTGCTCGCAGCAGGTGGTTTCGCTAATGACATCGAGCGTCGCAAGGCACTGTTCCCCCGCACACCGACCGGGCACGAGCATTTGGCCCTGCCGCCCCTCGGTGTTTGCGGCGATGGCCTGCGCCTGGGCGAAAGTGCCGGTGCCCGGGTCAATAGCGACATGGCGTCCGCCGTCGCCTGGGCGCCGGTCTCGCAAGTGCCGCACGGCGACGGCACCACGGGACACTTCCCGCACATCATCGAACGGGGCAAACCCGGCATCATCGGTGTGCTGAGCAACGGCCAGCGTTTCGTCAATGAAGCCAACGGCTACTACGATTACGTCACGGCCATGGTCGCCGCTGCCCCGCCGGGTGAAGAAGTGGCGTCGTGGCTGATCTGCACCCATGGCTTTCAACGTCGTTATGGCCTGGGCATCTCTCGGCCATTTCCGGTGCCGCTGTCATCCTTCATCCACAGCGGCTATCTGAAAACCGGCAATACCCTTGAGGAATTGGCTGCCGCCTGCGGCATCGACCCGGTGGGCTTGCGCAGCACCGTGTCGGAATACAACCGCCACGCGCGCAACGGCGAGGACCCGCAGTTCGGCCGAGGTTCCACGCCCTACAACCGCAAGCAGGGTGACGCACTGCAACGACCCAACCCATGCGTCGCGCCGATCGAACAAGGCCCCTTCTATGCCGTAAAAGTGCAGCCTGGCTGCTTCGGCACCTTCGCCGGGCTCAAGGTCAACCCACATGCCCAGGTCCTGGATGGCGCGGCGCACCCCATCGCCGGCCTGTACGCGGCGGGCGGCGACATGGCCAGCATCATGGGCGGCCACTACCCCGCTGGCGGTATCAATCTCGGCCCGGCGCTGACTTTCGGCTACATCGCCGCGCGCCATATCGCAGGCGTCACTGCTTATGAAAAGGAGATCGACCATGCAGCACATCGTTAATGCACAGGGCTTGAACATGCCGAAACTCGGCCTCGGCACCTGGCCAATGCTCGGTGAGGAATGCACCCGTGCCGTGGAGCAGGCTCTGGCCCTGGGTTACCGGCACATCGACACGGCAGCGGCCTACAACAACGAAGACGCTGTCGGTCAGGCGCTGGCGAACAGTCCGACACCCCGCGAGCAGATCCATGTCACGACCAAAGTCTGGTGGGATCAACTGCAACCCGACTCCATGCGCCACTGGCGCGCAACAAGGTATCCGACATCCCGGCCATCCAGCAGATCGCCGCGAAACACGGCGTACTGCCGACCCAGGTCGCGCTCAAATGGCTGCTCGATCAACCCAACGTGGCCGCGATTCCCAAGGCCAGCAGCGAGTCCAATCAACTGGCCAATCTCGCGGCGCTGGAGGTGCGACTGGATGATGAGGACCGTGCGTTGATCGCCAGCCTGTCCAAACGCGAACGCCAGGTCAGCCCTGACTTTGCGCCGGTGTGGGATGCATTCGACGAGTAATCCGCAAGACCGGCGATCGCCCTCACGATAAAAAACCATCGCCCGACGGAATTCGATGGGGTATCCGTGTTCAATACAAGCCTGAAATGTTCTCGGCAGCCCCTCGCGGGGTGCCGGGAATCAGCCTGTGCGCGAGAAAAAGACGGACGACCGGACTGGCGCCGCTCCCACTTGGCAGCAACACTCATCGCACGGAGCTTTACCCGGAACTGAAGAGGATTCCCACATGCTATGGAAAAAAGGCCGACGCAGCGACAACGTGGTCGACGCCCGTGGCGATGATGTTGGCGGCGGTGGCGGCGGCATGCGTTTTGGCGGTGGCAAGGGACTGAGCCTGACGGCGATCCTCCTGATTGTCGGCATCGGCTGGATCACCGGCCAGGATCCGATGCAGATCCTCGGACAACTGGCCGGGCAAATGGACCAGCAATCGGCGCCCGCCACCAACCAGAGCCGCAAGGCACCGCCGGTCAATGATGAAAGCGCGGAGTTCGTGCGTTCAATCCTTGGCGATACCGAAGACACCTGGGGCGCGATATTCCAGCAGGTCGGCCGCCAATATAAGGACCCGACCCTGGTACTGTTCAGCAACCGGGTGAATTCGGCCTGCGGCCTGGCCACCTCGGCGACCGGCCCCTTCTATTGCCCGGCCGACCAGAAGGTCTACCTGGACATGGCGTTCTTCCAGGAGATGTCCCAACGCTTTTCCGCCGCGGGCGACTTCGCCCAGGCCTACGTGATCGCTCACGAAGTCGGACACCATGTGCAGACCCTGCTTGGGGTGTCCGCGAAAATTCAGGCAGCACGCCAACAAGGCCGGCAGATGGAAGGCGACGGCGGTTTGCTGGTTCGTCAGGAACTTCAGGCCGATTGCCTGGCCGGTGTCTGGGCCAACAATGCACAGAAGCGCCTGAACTGGCTGGAACCAGGCGACATCGAAGAAGCACTGAACGCAGCGAACGCCATCGGTGACGATCGTTTGCAGCAACAGGGTCAGGGCCGCGTGGTCCCGGACTCGTTCACACACGGTACGTCGGCGCAACGGGTGCGCTGGTTCAAAACCGGTTTCGCCCAAGGCCAGGTAAGCCAGTGCGATACCTTTGCGACGAAAAATCTGTAAATGAAGAAGTGGTTGTTGGTTGTTCTGTTTACTTGTGCAACGTCCCAGGCCGCCGAGCATGGGGTCAAGGAACTCAGCTCAGGGCGCCTGCTGTTGAAATCAGGTGAAATCGCGGTGGGCATCAGCCCCGCCCCGGCAAAAATCGAACGGGTGCTGATCATCCTCCACGGTCGCTTGCGCAACGCGCAAACCTATCTGCAGAGCGGTGAGCACGCGGCCGAACTGGCCGGGCAAAGCGCAACGACCCTGGTGATCGCCCCGCAATTCCTCAATGAAACCGACATTGCGGTCCATCCGGTGGCCGACACCGTTCTGCGCTGGCAAGGCAATGAATGGATGGCCGGCGGCGAATCCACGGCACCGTTTCGACTGAGTTCCTACGCGGCGCTCGACGAAATCATCGCCCGCTTGGGTGACCGTCAGCAGTTTCCGGATGTGAAGCAAATCGTCATCGCCGGGCATTCTGGCGGCGCACAGGTGGTTCAGCGCTATGCATTGCTCGGTCACGCGCAATCCGACCTCGATGCGGCCGGCGTTCAGGTGCGCTACGTGATCGCCAATCCGTCCTCCTACGCTTATTTCGATGAGCGCAGGCCCGTGGCGTTCAGCCACGCCGGTTGCCCGAATTTCAATCGCTGGAAGTACGGGCTGGCGGATTTACCGGCCTACGCCGAAGGGCAAACCGCCGCGCAGTTGCAGGAAAGTTACCTCAAGCGTGAAGTCGTTTATCTGCTGGGGCAGCAGGACACCGACCCGAATCATCCGGCGCTGGACAAGAGTTGTGAGGCCAGGGCGCAAGGGCCATCTCGATTGGCCCGTGGGCGTTACTACTTCGATTATCTGAAGCGGCTGCAACCGCAAGGGTTGAAGCAGCAACTGATTGAAGTGCCCGGGGTTGGGCATAACGGGGACGGGATGTTTACCTCGCCGGAGGGGCAGAAGGCGCTGTTTGGGCAGTAGGTGTTGCACTGCCTGATCTGACGCCTTCGCGGGCAAGCACGCTCCCACAGTGATCTTCAGTGAACACTAACATTGTGTACTGCCGAGAACCCTGTGGGAGCGGGCTTGCCCGCGAAGGCGTCAGATCAACCAACCACTTCCTCAAGCCGACAGCATCTGCCGCAACTCGACACAATCCGCCGCATGCCAATCGGTCAGTTCCGGCCATGGATTATCCGGCAGATTCACCAGCACCGTGCGTGCACCCGCCGCTCGCCCGCAATCGAGATCGAAGCGGTAGTCACCCACCATCACCATCTCGCTCGCCGGCACCTTCCACGCTTCGGCCAGTTTCAACAGCCCGCCCGGATGCGGCTTGGGCGGCGCATCATCGCGACCCAATACATCCTCCAGCGCAAAACAGTCGGCCAGGCCAATGGCCGCCAGCGTGACATGTGCCAGCTCCCGGGCATTGCGCGTGAGAATGCCCAAACGGCAACCGCGCCCGGCCAACTCCCGCACCAGTTCCACTGCGCCCGGCGCCGGTTGCGAACCGAGGGCCAGGTCCCGTTCATGCTCCAGCAACCACGCGTGCTTGGCAGCGGCTTCATCGGCCGGCAGTGCGGCGAGATGGGTCAGGATGTCGTGTTCGGCAGGAATCGCCAATGCCACGCGAATCGCTGCGAAGTCGTGCACAGCCACCGTCAGGGTGCCGTCCATGTCGAACACCCAGTGACGCACGCCGGCCAGGCTCATGCCCAATCCTTGCGGTGACGGATCAAGCCTTCCTGAGTGACCGAGGCCACCAGTTGTCCGGCGCGATTGAACACGCTGCCTCGGGAGAATCCGCGCGAGTTGCCGGCCCACGGGCTGTCCATCGCGTAGAGCAACCAGTCATCGGCACGCAGATCCTGGTGGAACCACAGCGCGTGATCGAGGCTGGCGACCTGCATGTCCTTGTGCCAGACCGATTTACCGTGGGGCTGCATCGAGGTGACCAGCAGGCCGAAGTCCGATGCATAGGCCAGCAGGTATTTATGTAGCGCCGGCGAATCGGCCAAGGCGCCATCGGCGCGGAACCAGACGTACTTGACCGGATCGGAGGGCAACGGGTTGTAGGGATCTTTCTCGGTCACCGGGCGAAATTCGATCGGCTTGGGGCACAGCAGTTTTTCGCGCATTTTCTCGGGGATCAGGTGCGCGCGCTGCTGGGTGATCTCCAGCTCCGATGGCAGGTTTTCCGGGCCGACCACTTGCGGCATCTCGCTCTGGTGCTGGAAACCGTCCTCGTCGTACTGGAACGACGCACTGCAGGTGAAGATCGGGTGGCCCTTCTGGATCGCCGTCACCCGGCGCGTGCTGAAACTGCCACCGTCACGCACCCGGTCAACCTGATACACCACCGGCAATCCGGCATCGCCCGGACGCAGGAAATAGCCGTGCATCGAATGCACATGGCGCGCCTCTTCAACCGTCTGACTGGCCGCCGACAGCGACTGGCCGAGTACCTGACCACCGAACAGCTGACGAAAGCCCAGGTCCTGGCTGCGGCCACGGAACAGGTTTTCTTCGATCGGTTCCAGGGTCAGCAGGTCGACCAGATCATCCAACACTTGGCTCATTCAGATGCTCCTCACGCAAAACATTGCCGCGCAGCCTTGGCTGCAACGCTCGATTCAGTTTCGGGACTCTACCCATGAGGGCCATTGTAAACGTCCGTGCCGGGTTATCCATGCAAGGTTTGCAGCCATTGTTCGCGGCTGATGCGATACAGCACATGCCGACGCAACGGATGATCGGCTTCCAGTCGCGGGTGATCGAAGTCATCCGCCGGATAATGATGCATGCCGATGGCCTGCATGACTTTCTCTGACGGCAGATTGGTTTGCGTCGTGAAGGCCACGACCTCTTTCAGCGGCAAGCGGTCGAACCCGCAGCGCAGAGCGGTCCACGCCGCTTCACTGGCGTAACCCAAGCCCCAGTGCTCACGGGCCAGGCGCCAGCCGATTTCCGTGGCGGGGGTGAAAGGCGCGTCGAATCCGACCACGTTGAGCCCGGTAAACCCGATGAACTGGCCGGAATCTTTTCGCTGCAAGGCCCAGAGACCATAACCATGCTCGGCGAAATGACCACGGATTCGCCCGATCAATGATGCGCTTTCCAGCCGGCTCAAGGTTGCCGGAAAATAGCGCATCACCTGCGGGTCGGCACACATCGCGGCAAACTCCGGCAAATCTTCATCGCGCCACTGGCGCAACAGCAGCCGAGCGCTTTCAAGTTCCAGTATTGGCTCCATTGCTCCCCGCCCTCCGTTTGCATGCCGCAAGTCTACAACGCTGGTAGGATCCTTCTCTCATTCCTGAATGAAATCATCATGCCGCTCCCGCTGATTTATCACGAAGACTACAGCCCCGAGTTTCCGGCGGACCACCGCTTCCCCATGGACAAGTTCCGCCTGCTGCGCGATCACCTGGTGGACAGCGGCCTGACCCGCGACACGGACCTGTTGCGCCCGGATCTGTGTCCGGCAGAGATTCTCGCCCTCGCCCATGACCCTTCGTATATCGAGCGCTACATGAGTGGCGAATTATCCCGCGAAGACCAGCGCCGCCTTGGCCTGCCCTGGAACGAAGCCCTGGCCCGGCGTACGGTTCGAGCGGTCGGTGGCTCGTTGCTGGCGGCCGAGCAGGCGCTGGAGCATGGTCTGGCCTGTCACCTGGCGGGCGGCACCCACCATGCGCACTACGACTACCCGGCCGGCTTCTGCATCTTCAATGATCTGGCGGTGATCAGCCATTACCTGCTGGAATGCGGCCGGGTGAATCGGGTGCTGATCTTCGATTGCGATGTGCATCAGGGCGACGGGACCGCACGAATACTGCACAACACACCGGAGGCGGTGACCGTTTCCCTACACTGCGAAAAGAATTTTCCTGCGCGCAAGGCCGAAAGTGATTGGGACATTCCGCTGCCCAACGGCATGGGCGATGCCGATTACCTGAAGGTGGTGGACGATGCACTCAACTATCTGCTGCCGCTCTACCAACCGGACCTGGTGCTGTATGACGCCGGGGTCGATGTGCATAAGGACGACGCCCTGGGCTATCTGAAGCTGACAGACGAAGGCGTCGCCGCCCGCGATGAAAGCGTGATGCGCCATTGCCTGGGCCGTGACATTCCGCTGGTCGGGGTGATCGGCGGCGGCTACAGCAAGGACCGCCAGGCCCTGGCCCGCCGTCACGGCATTCTCCATCACAGTGCGCAGCGCGTCTGGCAGTCATCAGGTTGTCATTGAGCTGTGGATGCTTTACCCACAATGCCTGTGGAACTGCCTGTGGATAACCTGAGTGAAAGAGCTTACAGCCCACAGAGCGTATAGCCCACAGAGCGATGGTTGTTTTTTAACCAGACCTTAATGACACCACAACTCAAATGTGGGAGCGGGCTTGCTCGCGAATGCAATCTGTCAGTCAGAATTGATGTTGGCTGACACGCCGCTTTCGCGAGCAAGCCCGCTCCCACATGGGGCTGTGCTGATAGAATGCGCGACTTGTCCCGTCAGACCGCAGCGCATTCCATGACTCAATCCTCGTCAGCCCTCTCCCATAATGTCGCCATCATCGGCGGCGGCCCCGCCGGTCTGATGGCGGCCGAAGTGATGAGCCAGGCCGGGATCAAGGTCGATCTGTACGACGGCATGCCCTCGGTCGGACGAAAATTCCTCCTGGCCGGCGTCGGCGGCATGAACATCACGCACTCCGAAGCCTACCCGGCGTTTCTCTCGCGTTACGCCGAACGCGCCCCGCAGATCGCCCCACTGCTGCGTGGCTTCGGCGCCGAAGCGTTGTGCCAGTGGATTCACGACCTGGGCATCGACACCTTCGTCGGCAGCTCCGGCCGGGTATTCCCCACCGACATGAAAGCCGCACCGCTGCTGCGGGCCTGGCTCAAGCGCCTGCGCGACAGCGGCGTAGTTATCCACACCCGCCACCGCTGGCTCGGTTGGGACGAGCGTGGTGGATTGCGCATCGACAGCCCGGAAGGAGAAAAAACCGTGCAGGCCGATGCCACCCTGCTCGCCCTCGGTGGCGGCAGTTGGTCGCGCCTGGGCTCGGACGGCGCATGGATGCTGGCACTGGAGCAACACGGCGTAGGACTGGCGCCGTTGCAACCAAGTAATTGCGGCTTCGAGGTGCAAGCCTGGAGCGAATTAATGGTCAGCAAATTCGCCGGCGCGCCGCTGAAAAACATCGCCATCGGCCTTAACGACGACGTGCCACGGCTCGGCGAATGCGTGATTACCGCCACCGGGATCGAAGGCAGTTTGATCTACGCCCTGTCGGCATCGATCCGCGAGGCAATCAACCGGCACGGTTCGGCAACCATTCATCTGGATCTGTTGCCGGGCCGGCCTGTGGATAAAGTTGCGGCGGCGTTGAACAAGCCTCGAGGATCACGTTCCATGTCCAAGCACTTGCACAGTCAGTTGGGCATCGATGGGGTAAAGGCAGCGCTATTGCGTGAACTCACGCCTGCCGAAGCGTTTACCGACCCGAACCTGCTGGCCAAATCGATCAAGGCATTGCCACTGATACTGGTGAAAACCCGTCCACTGGATGAGGCCATCAGCAGTGCTGGCGGGGTGTTGTTCGAGGCGATGGATGAACGTCTGATGCTCAAGCAACTGCCTGGCGTGTTTTGCGCCGGGGAAATGCTCGATTGGGAAGCGCCGACCGGCGGCTATCTGCTGACTGCGTGTTTCGCCAGTGGGCGAGCGGCGGGGTTGGGGATGGTGGAATGGTTGAGGCGCCAAGTTTAAAGACCGAGGCGCGCCCTTCGCGAGCAAGCCCGCTCCCACAGGGGATTGGTGCGCAACACAGATCCATTGTGGGAGCGGGCTTGCTCGCGAAGACGGCCTGACAGACGCCGCGATTATTATGGTTTGCGCTTACGCGGCCCGGTATTGAACACCGGCACCTTGCGCACAGGCTTGATCGAAGGTTCCGTCGGCGCAACCTCTCCGCTATCAACCCACCGACCCAAATTGCGTTTACCACCGCCACCACTGGAAGCCTTGGGCTTCTTCGGTTTTTTCGGCTTCTTGACGACCTGGCCACTGGCATCGGTGTCCGGCACACGGTGCTCGGGTTCGAAGTCCGGCTCGTTCTGCCGCTTCAAGGTCTGGCGGGTCAGCATCTCGATGGCCGACAGCAGATTCACTTCATCGGCGCACACCAGGGAAATCGCCTCGCCGGTCGAACCCGCGCGGCCGGTACGACCGATGCGGTGGATGTAGTCTTCAGCGACGATCGGCAAATCGAAGTTGACCACCATCGGCAGGTCTTCGATATCCAGGCCCCGAGCCGCCACGTCGGTAGCGACCAGGATCTGCACTTCACTGGCCTTGAATCGATCCAGCGCGCGCTGACGAGTCGCCTGGGGTTTGTCGCCGTGGATGCCATCGGCATTGATGCCCAGGCCCTGGAGTTTTTCCACCAGCGCATCCACGCCGTTGCGGGTCTTTGCGAACACCAGCACCTGCTTCCACTTGCCCTTGCGCATCAGGTGCACGAACAGCTCCGGCTTGCGCTTCTTGTCCACCGTCACGATCCATTGCTTGACCGTATTGGCCGCGACATTGCGTGGGCTGACTTCGATGGTCAGCGGGTCGTTGAGCATCTGCCCGGCCAGCAGGCGGATGTCGTCGGAGAAGGTCGCGGAGAACAGCAGCGTCTGACGTTTCTTCGGCAGCGCGCGGTAAATGTTCGCCAGCTCCTCGGAAAAGCCCAGGTCGAGCATGCGGTCGGCTTCGTCCAGCACCAGGGTCTGCAACTGGTTGAACTTCAGCGCGTTCTGGCGGAACAGGTCGAGCAAGCGGCCCGGGGTCGCCACCAACAGGTCGACACCGCTGCGCAGCTTCATCATCTGCGGGTTGATGCTGACGCCGCCGTATACCGCGTAGGTGCGCAGCGGCAGGTTTTCGGCGTACTGGCGCACGGCTTCGTGAACCTGCTCGGCCAGTTCGCGGGTCGGCACCAGGATCAGCGCGCGGACCGAGTTGGCGCTGACTTTCGGTCCTTCCATGGCCAGCAGTTGCAACAGCGGCAGGGCGAAACCGGCGGTCTTGCCGGTGCCGGTCTGGGCGGCGGCCATCAGGTCGCGACCGGCCAGCACCGCCGGAATGGCTTGCGCCTGAACCGGCGTCGGAGTCTGGTAGCCGAGCGTCTCGAGGGAGCGCAGCAAGGGTTCGATCAGGCCAAGGGTGGCGAAAGTCATGGGAGTACCGTAGGAAAATTCAGCGCGGTTGTGCAAAACGTGTGTGCAATGCCGCGCAGTTTACCCTAATTCACACGGGATTCTGTCGGTACTGCCGTCGCCACCACTGGCCGCTCTGGCGTGCGACGCCATTGTGGCAAGCCGATCAACACCACGGCACTGATGATCACCGCCATCGCCAGGGCCTCTTCGATACCGATGGTTTCACCGACAAACACGATCCCCAGCAGCACCGCCACCGCAGGGTTGACGTAGGCATAGCTTGTGGCAGCGGCTGGACGCACGTGCTTGAGCAGGTACATGTAGGCGTTGAAAGCAATGATCGAACCGAACACGGTCAGGTACGCCAGCGCGGCCCAGCCTTCGATCGGCGGTACCTTTTCCAGGTGCTCACCGCTGACTGCGCTGGCGATCAGCAACACGACGCCGCCCACCAGCATCTCCACGGCACTGGCCATTGCGCCTTGAGGCAACGGCAGGTGTTTGCTCCAAACAGAGCCAAAGGCCCAGGTCGCCGCTGCAAAAATCAGCAAGGCCGCACCCAGCGGGCTCGATTGCAGGTTGGAACCCAGGTTGAGCATGGCGATGCCGATCAACCCGAGTACGATCCCGGCCCATTCGAGACGGGTATTACGCGCGCCCCAGAAATATCCGCAGAGCAGGGTAAACAGCGGCACCGTCGCCACTGCCAGTGCCGCGACGCCGGAAGCAACGCCGGTGTGTTCGGCCACGCTCACCGCGCCGTTGCCGCACGCCAGCAGCAAAATCCCGATGATCCCCGCAGCTTTCCACTGCGCCCAGGTCGGTGCCGGCGCCCCGCGCCAGCGCAGGAAGGCGTACATCAAGGTCCCGGCGATGACGAAACGGATGCCGGCGAGCAACAACGGCGGCCAGTACTCCACGCCGATGCGGATCACCAGATAGGTCGAACCCCAAATCACATACAAGGCGAAGAAGGCAGCGATCAAGGGTAAGGGAAAGCGACGAAGGCCGGACATGGGGGCAGCTCACAGGCAAGGACAAGTGAACGGCTATTCTAGAAAGGCCAGCGTCGGAAAATAAGTTACAAAACCTGTTTAAAGCGCCGGTACACTTTTCAAAACACGGAGTTCAGCGCTATAAACCGTGTTTTCGAAAGTCGGCCATTTTCAGGAGTCACCCCGATGGATAAGTACGACCGCATGCTGCTCAGCGCCCTGCTGGAAAACGGTCGCGCGTCCTACGCGGACCTGGCGCGCAAGGTCAACCTGTCCGCCCCGGCCGTGGCCGAACGGGTGGCCAAGCTCGAAGCCAGCGGCGTGATCACCGGATACCAGGCGAAGGTCGACATGGCCAAGCTCGGCCTGCCGATCCAGTGCGTGATCGAACTGCGCCTGAACCAGCACGGCAATCAGAAAGCCTACGACGACCTGATCAAAATCCCGCAATTGACCGAATGCCATCGGGTGACCGGCGACCCGTGCGTGATCATGCAAGCAGCGGTGGGCTCGATGCCAGAGCTGGAAGAACTGATCAACCGGATCGCCACGTTCGGGTTCAGCAAGACGTCGATTGTGTTGTCGAGTGCGATAGAAAAGCGGGTGCCGCTGGGGCATATCGAGGGTAACGGCAAATAAACCCAAGACCACTGAAGACCACATGTGGGAGCGGGCTTGCTCGCGAAAGCGGTGTGTCATTCAACAATGATGTTGACTGAACTGGCGCTTTCGCGAGCAAGCCCGCTCCCACAGGGGATTTGCGGTGAATTCAGAATCCGCGATGCCGCTTCAAATGCTCATTGATCTTCGCCGCCGGCACTTTCTGCAACTTGCACAACAAGTCATGGGACAATTCACGCAAGCCATGCTTCTGGAGCAACTCTTCCTCCAGGTGCGCCGTCAGGTTGGCCGCCATCTCGGCATCGGCCATGGCCCGGTGGGCCTTGCCGGTGTGGGGCAGGTTGGCGAAGGTGGTGAGGGTGCCGAGTTTGTGGTTCGGCGCGGCGGGCATCAGGCGGCGGGCCAGCAGCAGCGAACAGGCGAAGTTCTGAAGGCGTGTGCGTTTGATCCGGCCCAGTTCAAAGTCCCAGAACTTCTGGTCGAACGCGGCGTTGTGCGCCAGCAATGGCGTGGTACCGACGAATTCATTGACTTCGTTCATCACCTGCTCCGCCGACGGCGCGGTGCGCAGCATGGCGTTGCTGATGCCGGTGAGTTGTTCGATGAAGGCCGGGACGCGCACGCCGGCGTTCATCAGGCTTTGGTAACGCTCGACGATGCGCCCCTGCTCAAGGATCACCACGGCGATTTCCGTGGCCCGGCAGCTGCTGCTCGGGGAGATCCCGGTTGTTTCAAAGTCGATGACTGCTATGCGTTCCAAACCTGATTCAACTCCGTAAAAATCAATTCTTGAGCAACAACGCGCCTTCGATCGGTACATAGCGACTGGCGGCGCGGATCAGCGAGTTGGCGGTCAGACCCGGCACGCCGTAGGCCACCGCTTGCACCCCGTGTTTGCTGATGATGCGTTCCAGCAGCATGTCGAAATCACCGTCGCCGGAAGCCAGGACGATTTCATCGACATGGTCGGCGGCATCCATGATGTCGAGGGTAATGCCCACGTCCCAGTCGCCCTTGGCCGAACCATCGCTGCGCTGGATGTACGGCTTGAGCTTCACGGTGAAACCGAGGTTGCGCAGGATCTGCTGGAACTGCTGCTGTTTGCTGTCGCCACGGTCGATGGCGTAGGCGTAGGCTTCGACGATCTCGCCCTGTTTGCTGATGTCAGCCCACAGCGCGGCGTAGTTGAAGTGACAACCATAGGCCTGACGCACGGTGTAGTAGAGGTTCTGGACATCGGCGAACACTGCGATTTTTTTCACCGGCTTTCCTCAAGGCTGAATCAGGCACCAGGCCCGAAAAGTTGCCCAGTATGCCAGCCCGAAGGATTGTTCCGCGAATAATCGGCTATGTGGCGAGGGAGCTCGCTCCCTCGCCACAGGTCAGACGAAGGAATCGTCGTCGCCGCCGAAGAACGATGAGTTGTCATCGCTGTAGTCGGCGTCGCTGAACCCGCCCTGATCGTTGCTCCAGGAATCGTTATCGGCCATCCGCTGGTCATCGCCCCCGCCATTGCTGCCCTGGTCGTTGACCTGGGCCGGTTCTTCCTTGATGACTTCGACGACTTCCGGTTGCTGATTGTGATGGAACAGGCTGCTGATGCCTTGTGCCAGCATTACGCCACCCGCCACGCCGGCGGCGGTTTTCAGCGCACCACCGAGGAAACTGCTGCCGGCCGCTGCCGGAGCCTGTTGTTGCGGCGCATAGCCCTGCTGTGGATAGTTTTGCGGCGGGGCGCCGAAGTTCTGCTGTGGCGGTTGCGAACCGAACGACGAGCGTCCCGGCTCACGCCAGCCACCGCTCGACGGCGGTGCGCTCTGGGTTGGCGCGGGTTGAGGCTCGCGAGAGCTGCCGCCAAAGATGCTCGACAAAAAGCCACCGCTACTCGGCGCCGGAGCCGGAGCCGGGGTTGACTGGGCCTTGGCCTGTTGCAGCTCGGCCTGCAACTGCTGGACTTGCCGGGTCAGTTGTTGGTTCTGCTCATCGAGGCTCTTGATCGCCGCCTCTTGCACCAGAATCGCCTGGGTCATGAAATAACCTGCCGCGGGCTGGCGAGTCAGGTGTTCCTTGATACGTGCCTCGGCCTGGGCGTCGCGCGGGGCTGAGTCCGTTTCGGCCTGCTGCAGCCGGGAAAACAGTCCATCGATCAGGGTTTGTTCTTCGCTGTTCATGGCGACCTCGTAGATTGCCGGGAAAATCGTTGCCTTTATCCACTGAGGATAAGGTGCTCGACCTTAATGGAGGCTGAAACAAGATGTTTCAATGACCTTTACCGAACGTTTACGTTTGCGTCCCCCGGCGCTTGATCGGTTAAAGTGAGCCACTGCTTCCAACCTGCGATACCAACTGATGAATCCGTTAGATGTGCTGCGTGACTCCCTGTATTTCTTCAGGCTCAATCTGGGCCAGATCGTGCAGCTGTGCCTGCCGCTGGTGATGCTTGAGGCACTGCTGCAACAAGTGGTCGACCACTCCACGGAGCCGGACAGTTTCCCCGGCATCAGCGTGATTGTCGGCCTGCTGGTGTACCCGCTGTACACCGCCGCGCTGATTCTGTTTCTCGACGCCCGCAGCCGCGGCGAATCGCCGAGCAACCGCGAGCTGCTGTCTAGATCCGCCTACCTGTGGCCGCGCTTCGCCCTGCTGACGGCGCTCAATACCGTGCTGATTCTGCTGGGCCTGTCGCTGTATTTCCTGCCGGGTATCTACCTGATGGTGACCCTGGCGTTTGGCGAATACCTGCTGGTGTTGCGCGGCCTGGCGCCGTTGGCGGCCATGAAGGAAAGCCTGCGCCTGACCAGCGGTCATTTCCTGCGCATCCTGCTGTGCATTCTGTGCGTGATGGGACCGTTGTGGCTGCTCAAGGGCGTGACACTTGCGGCGTACCCCGAACCTCAGAACCCGGTGATCTCACTATTGATCGACAGTGCCCACAGCTTCCTTCAGCTGTTTACCAGCGTGGTGCTGTTCCGGCTGTTCATGCTGATCAACCCGCTGCCTGAGAGAAATGACAACTCGCTCTGACCTTGGGCGCGACCATCGCTCTCGGTTATGCTCGGGAACAAACCTGTAACGCTAATAAGCCGAGCCATGACCCGTCTACTGCGCTACACCCTGCTGGGCCTGCTGATCGTGATCGGCCTGATCATCGTAATGATCTACAGCCTGACCTGGCGCCCCGATGCCAAAGAAGTGTTATCAGTCAGTTGCAATGCCCAGCCCCCCATCCTGGTCCCCGGGCAGGCGCTGAAGGTGATGACCTGGAACGTCCAGTACCTGGCCGGCAAGCGCTACGTATTCTGGAATGACCTGGCCGCCGGCACCGACGAACGCCCCACAGCGGAAGACATGGCCTTCAGCCTCGACGAAGTGGCGCGGGTGATTCGCGACGAACAACCGGACATCGTGCTGTTGCAGGAACTGGACGACGGCGCCAAGGCCAGCGATTACCAGCGCCAGTTCAAACTGCTGCAAGAACGGCTCGCCGACTTGTATCCGTGTGGCACCAGCGCATTCGACTGGAAGGCTGACTTCGTGCCGAACCCGCACATCTTCGGCAGTGTCGGCCGGCAACTGGCGACCCTCAGCCGTTTCCAGATCGAACATGCCGAACGCCTGCAACTGCCCATCGCCTCGGGCAATCCGCTCAGTCGCCAATTCAAACCCAAAGACGCCTTGCTGGTGAGCTACTTGCCGTTGAGTGATGGAGGGCAAATAGCGGTGCTCAATACCCATCTGGACCGCGCCAATCGAGCCGACGACACCTTGCAGAACCAGGTGAACGCCGTGGCCAGGGCCCTCGATAAACTCGAAAGCCGTGGCACGCCGTGGCTGATCGGTGGGGATTTCAACCTGTTGCCGCTGGGCCAGTATCGACGCCTGTCCGACGCACAACGAGCGCCCTACTCCGCCGACAGCCCGTTGCACATCCTGTGGGACAAGTACCCGATGATCCCGAGCAACAACGAAGCCAGTGGTATCGACCGCGAACGCTGGCTGACCCATTACCCGAACGATCCCGGGCTGAACGGCCCTGACCGGACCGTCGACTACCTGTTCTACAGCCCGCGGATCAAACGGGTCGAAGCGATGGTGCGGCAGGACGATACGTTGCGCATCTCCGATCACCTGCCGGTGATTGCGCGGTTCCTGTTGCCCGCTGCGCCCTGACCCTGAGTCAACACAAAACCTGTGGGAGCGGGCTTGCTCGCGAAGAGGCCAGTACATCCGACATCAATGTTGTCTGATACACCGCTTTCGCGAGCAAGCCCGCTCCCACAGGGGCTGTGCAAACCGGACTTAATGCACCTCTTCCAGATCGTCATGCAGCAGCCCGAAGATCTCGCGTTTCATCTCGATGAACGAGCGCTCCATGACCATGTCCAGGTTGCGTGGACGTTCGATCGGTACATCGAGGATCTGCTTGATCCGTCCTGGCCTGGCGCCCATCACATACACCCGGTCACCCAGCAGAATCGCCTCGTCGATGTCGTGGGTCACGAACAACACCGTCTTCTTGCTGTTGCCCCACACCCGCAGCAACAACTGCTGCATTTGCAGGCGCGTCTGGCTGTCGAGGGCGCCGAAAGGCTCGTCCATCAGCAGGATCTGCGGATCATTGGCCAGAGCGCGGGCAATGGCGACGCGCTGCATCATGCCGCCGGACAACTGCTTGGCGTAGTTGTCGGCAAAGCCGCTCAGGCCCACTTCGTTGACGTAGTAGTCGACGATGTCCTTGCGTTGCGCCGCCGGCATGCCGCGCCGCTTGAGGCCGAACTCGACGTTCTGTCGCACTGTCAGCCACGGGAACAGCGTGTAGCTCTGGAACACCATGCCGCGATCCGCACCGGGGCCTTCCACCTGTTGGCCGCCGACGTAAATCTCGCCCGAGGTCGGTTCGGCCAGGCCGGCGGTGAGGTACAGCAGGCTCGACTTGCCGCAGCCCGAAGGCCCCACCAGCACAGCGAATTGCTGGTCCGGCACCTCGAACGACACCTCCTGTAACGCGGTAAAGGTTCCGCCATCGGGCTTCTTGTAACGCAGGCTGACCTTGTCCACTTGCAGCCGTGGTGCATTCACCGGGGCAGCCTGAGGGGCGACAAAACGATGAGTGGCGGCGGTTACTGAGCCCATGCGGTGATCCTCAGACGTAGGAAACGGAACAGTTGATCGGTGACCAGGCCCAGCAGGCCGATGATCGCGATGGCGAGGAAAATCACATCCACCTGGAAGCCACGCATGGCCTTGAGGCTCAGGTAACCCAGGCCACTGGAAGCGGCGACCAGTTCAGCCACCACCAGGTAAGTCCAGGCCCAGCCCATGGTCACGCGCAGAGTGTCGAGTACGCCCGGCAGGGAAGCCGGAGCGATCACGTGCAGCACCGCATCACGACGGTTCGAACCGAGTGTGTAGGAAGCGTTGATCAGGTCCTTGGAGATGCCTTTGGACACGTCCGCGATCATCACCAGTTGCTGGAAGAACACGCCGAAAATGATCACTGATACCCGCTGCTCCAGACCGATGCCGATCCACAGGATGAACAGCGGCACAAAGGAAGTCACCGGCAGGTAGCGAATGAAATTCACCAGCGGCTCAAGGAAGGCCTGGACGATGCGGAAGCTGCCCATCAACAGTCCCAGCGGCACCGCCACCAGGGACGACACGATGAATCCGACCATCACCACTTCGACGCTGGCCCACACATGCTGGCCGAGGGTGCCGTCGCGACCCAGGCGCACGGCGGCCTCGACCACCGCGCCCGGCGTCGGCAGGAACATGCCCGGCACCACGCCACCATAGGACAAGCCGGCCCACAGGCCGACCAACAGCACCCAGGCCAGGCCGCTCGCGCTCCAGATCACCGAGACCGGCAAACCGGTCTTGGGCGTGATGCAGCGGCTCAGCCATGAATTGCGCTTGAACATGCAGCCTCCTAGAGCGGGGTGACGAAGCGGTTGTCGATCAGGTCGTCATTGCTGACGTTGTAGGGCTTGCCTTGCAGCTCGCTGGCGGTCTCGTTGGCCAGTTTGATCAGCGGTGCGCTGTCACCCGGCTTGCCCGGCGAGCCCAGCAGTTTTTCGCTCATGGCCTGATCGTAGAAACGCACGCCTTGTGCTGCGGCTTCCAGCTCCTTCGGATCGGCCAGATAACCGCCGACTCCCTTGACCATGATTTTGTAGGCTTCCTGCGGATGATCCTTGGTGTACTGCACGGCTTTGTACAAACCAGCCACCAGTGCCTTGACGTCTTCCGGCTGTTTTTCGATGACGGTGCAGTTCAATGCCACCACGTCGACGATCACCCCCGGCGTGCTGCTGCTGTCGATCAGCACCTTGCCCTGTTTCTTGTCGCGCACCATCGACAGGTGCGGCTCCCAGGTCACGGCAGCGGGTACACGACCGGCGATGAACGCGGTAGCGGCATCGTCGGCCGTCATGTTCTGCACGGTGATGTCGCTCATTTTCATGCCGTTCTTTTTCAGCAGATACGACAACCAGAACTGCGAGGTCGAACCTTCGTTCACCGCAACGGCCTGGCCTTTGAGCTCTTGCAGGCTCTTGACGTCCTTGCCTACCAGCACGCCGTCGCCACCATGGCTGTCGTCCAGCGCGGCCACGGCCTTGAAGCAGAATTGCGGACGGTACTTGAGCACCTCGTCGATGGTCGACGCCGAGCCGGACAACTCGCCGGAAGCTTGTGCGGCCATGTACATCGCCGCTTCTTCGACCACTGGCAACTCGACGGTCAAACCGTTTTCCTTGAAGTAGCCAAGGTCCTGGGCCAGGTACAGGGTGCCGTAGCCGACCCAGGTGGTATGACCGATGGACAGGGTGCCGGCCTGGGCGCTGGTGGCGACCGTCGCGGCGATGGCGGTGATCGCCAGTGGATGGGCAACGCGCGTAAGCAAGGACTTGATCATGGAGCACTCCCAAAGCTGTTGATTTAGTTTTGTCATGGGCAGTACGGCGAGCCCTGAATCGGCTGCTGCCTGTGGTCTCTGAGGGACCCTTCGGCGGGCAGCATTCGGCGGGCTGGCGAGATCGATGTTGGCCCAAGGGCGGGATTAGGAAAATGAGGAAATATGTGGATGCGAACGATGAAAAAACTGGTTAGCGCGCACTGCTAAAAGGCGGCAATGGCGAGGATGCACAAGCTCAGTGCAAGACATGAAAAATGTGTTGAATCGGCCATAGCATTCGCGGGCAAGCCCGCTCCCACAGGTCATATGTCGTGCCCAAAACCTGCGGCCGACACAAATCCTGTGGGAGCGGGCTTGCCCGCGAAGAGGCCCGCTAGAGCACTACAAAGTCAGAGCCGGCCGTATTCCTGCGCTGTGCGATCCACCGCTTTCAAGGTCTTGGCGATCAGTTCGTCAATCTCCTCACGACTGGCAATCAACGCTGGCGCCATGATCATCCGCCCCAGTGTGGAGCGAATGATCACCCCCTCTTCAAAACCAATCGTACGGCAGCGCCACGCAATGTCGTTCTCGTTGGCAAAACGCTTGCGGCTGTTTTTGTCTTCGGCCAGTTGCAGCGCCGCGACCATGCCGGTGCCCTGGATATCACCCACCAGCGGGTGCTTGCCAAACACTTCCCGCAGGCACTGTTGCAGGTACGGGCCAATGTCGTCCTTGACCCGCGTCACCACGCCTTCATCGCGCAGGGCCTTGAGGTTGGCAATCGCCACCGCCGCCGCCACCGGGTGCCCGGAATAGGTCAGGCCGTGGGCGAACACACCGCCCTGTTCCACCAGCACCGAGGCCATTTTCTTCGACAGGATCAAGCCGCCCATGGGGATGTAGCCCGAGGTCAGTCCCTTGGCGATGGACAGGGTGTCCGGCTCGAAACCGAAGTACTCGTGGGCGAACCATTCGCCGGTGCGACCGAAGCCGCCGATCACTTCATCGGCGCACAGCAGCACATCGTACTTGCGGCAGATGCGCTGGATTTCCGGCCAGTAGCTTTCCGGCGGGAAGATCATGCCGCCGGCACCCTGGAAGGGCTCGGCGATGAAGCCCGCGACCTTGTCCGCACCCAGCTCGAGAATCTTCGCTTCCAGTTGCCGGGCCGCGCGCAGACCGAATTCGGCCGGGGTCAGGTTGCCCTCGTGAGCGAAGAAGTACGGCTCGTCGATGTGCTCGATGTCCGGAATCATGCCGCCCATTTCGTGCATGAATTTCATGCCGCCGAGCGCCGTCGCGGCCAGGGTCGAACCGTGGTAACCGTTCCAGCGACCGATCATGATTTTCTTCTCGGGCTTGCCGAGCACCTGCCAGTAACGACGCACCGTGCGGATCAACACCTCGTTGGCTTCGGAGCCTGAGTTGGTGTAGATCGCGTGGCTGTAGTGACCCGGTAGCAGGCTGAACAGCAGCTCGGACAGCTCGATCACCTGCGGGTGAGTGGTGTGGAAAAACATGTTGTAGTACGGCAGCTGTTCCAGTTGCTGGCTCGCAGCAAAGGCCAGGTCCTTGCGCCCGTAACCGAGATTGGTGCACCACAACCCGGACATGCCGTCGAGGTAACGCCGGCCATCGTTGTCCCACAGGTGCAGGCGTTCGCCACGGACCATCACCCGTGGCCCCTCGTCGTTGAGGGCTTTCTGATCGACGAACGCATGGATGTGGTGCGCAGCGTCGGCGGCCTGGTAGTCGCGGGTATCACGTGGTGTGGTCATCGCCAGTTCTCCGTTTTGTTATCAGCGCAATTGAAACCAGGTGGTCTTCAACTGGGTGTATTTATCGAATGAATGCAGGGACAAGTCGCGGCCGAAACCCGACTGCTTGCCGCCGCCGAAAGGCACGGTCACGTCCAGCGCATCGACGCTGTTGACCGACACCGTACCGGCCCGCAATTGTCGCGCCACGCGGTGGGCGCGGTTGAGGTCGTCGGTCCATAGCGAGGCCGCCAGACCGTAGACGCTGTCGTTGGCCAACTGCAAGGCGTGGGCCTCGTCGTCGAATGGCGTAATCGCCAGCACCGGGCCGAACACTTCGTCGCGAAACAGCGGCATGTCCGGCGTTACGCCGGTGAAAATCGTCGGCTGGATGAAGTTGTCCGAGCCATTGAAGATCGACTGTCGACCGCCACAAACCTTGGTCGCGCCTTGCTGCTCGGCCTGCTGGATGAACTTCATGATGCGCGCGGTCTGACGGTTGTCGACAATGGCCCCGGCTGCGCTCGACGGGTCCAGCGGATCGCCCGGCAACCAGCGTTCGGCTTGGGCCTTGAGGCGTTCGACAAACTCGTCATGGATCGAGCGCTGCACCAGCAACCGCGAGTTGGCCGAGCAGACTTCGCCCTGATTGAAGAAGATGCCGAAGGCGGCTTTTTCCGCTGCCAGATCCAGGTCCTGGCAATCGGCGAACACCAGGTTGGCGCTCTTGCCGCCGCACTCCAGCCATACCTGCTTGAGGTTCGATTGCGCCGAGTACTGCATGAAATATTTGCCGACTTCGGTGGAGCCGGTGAACACCAGGCAATCGACGTCCGGGTGCAGGCCGAGGGCCTTGCCCGTCTGCTCGCCGAGGCCCGGCAGCACATTCAACACACCCGCAGGCACACCGGCTTCAAGCGCCAACTCAGCCAGTCGCAGAGCGGAAAACGGCGACTGCTCGGCCGGTTTGAGGATCACCGAGTTACCGGCGGCCAGGGCCGGGGCGAGTTTCCACGCGGCCATGTCCAGGGGGAAATTCCACGGCACCACGGCAGCCACCACGCCGAGGGCTTCGCGGGTGATGGTCGCCAGTACGTTCTGCGAACTCGGCGCGATCTGGTCGTAGAGTTTGTCGAGGCTCTCGGCGTACCAGCGGAACACACCGGCGGCACCCGGCACGTCGATGTTGTAGGCGTCCGCGACGGGCTTGCCCATGTTCAGCGAGTCGAGCAGCGCCAGTTCCTCACGGTTTTCAAGAATCAAGTCGGCCAGGCGCAACAGCACTTGTTTACGCTCGGTCGGCGAACGTGCCGACCAGGTGCCGGCTTCAAACACTTGCCGCGCATTGCGCACCGCCGCGTTCACGTCTTCTTCGCCGCAGGCGGCAACGTTGGCCAGGCATTGCCCGGTGGCTGGATTGATTGCGGCGAAAGTCTGCCCCGACTGCGCCGCACGGCGCTGGCCGTCGATTACGGCCTGGTCGGGAAACCGCAGGGAAGCGGCCTTGCGTTGCCAATACTCAAGCTCGAACACGTTCGGATGCTCCAGAGGACATTCTTGTGTATTGGATAGTCGCTCAGGCCCGAGCGGTGGAAAACCAGTAAAAATGTGTTCGCAGGCCAAGAAAAAACTACGTAGCCAATCTCCCTTCTGGCGCAGCATGTGGTTATTGTTCAACCACAACAAATCGCTACCCGAGCGGATAGGGGTGGCGCGCAAATTGCCAGGATGCCTGATCCGTTCTCCCCCGAGGTTTGCTGTGGCTGCCTACAATCTGCGTCAACTGAAATACTTCATCACCACCGTCGAGTGCGGCAGCGTCGCCGAGGCCTCGCGCAAGCTGTACATCGCCCAGCCTTCGATCTCCACGGCCATCAAAGGGCTGGAAGACAGCTTCGGCGTGCAACTGCTGATTCGTCACCATGCACAGGGCGTGTCATTGACCCCCAGTGGTGCACGCTTCTACCGCAAGGCCCAGGAACTGCTGCGCATGGCCAAGGAGTTCGAGCAGAACGCCCTGGCCGACAACGACGTGGTGTCCGGTCAGATCGATATCGGCTGTTTCGAAACCGTCGCGCCGCTGTACCTGCCGCAATTGATCGCCGGGTTTTCGGCGTTGTACCCGGGGGTGGAAATCCGCATCCGTGACGGCGAGCAACAAGAGTTGGTGCAAGGCCTGACCTCCGGTGCGTTCGATCTGGCGATCCTTTACGAACACGACCTGGACGGCACCATCGAGACCGAACCGCTGATGCCGGCGCAACGGCCTTACGCGCTGTTGCCGGCCGATCACCGCTTCGCCCAGCAGGCGCAGGTGTCGCTGCGGGACCTGTGCCTGGAGCCGATGATTCTTCTGGATGTGCAGCCGAGCCGGACCTATTTCGTCAGCCTGTTCGATGAGCTGGGCCTGACCCCACGCATCGCCTTCAGCTCGCCATCGATCGAGATGGTGCGGGGCATGGTTGGCCAGGGCTTCGGGTTCTCGATCCTGGTGACCAAACCGCATTCGGAGTGCACGTACGACGGGCAGAAAGTGGTGTGCGTGGACATCGCCGAAGACGTCACCGGTTCCGGACTGGTGGCGGCATGGCTCAAGCGCGGGCAACTGACCAAACCGGCGCAGTTGTTCGCTGACTATTGCCGCGAACAGCTCACCGCCAAGGCTGAACGATCACAGTAACTTCTGTGGCGATTATTTACGGGGTTTGATCCGCGCAGTCGCCTCAGCCACCAGCGGATCATCCGGCCAATAATGTTTCGGGTAGCGCCCCTTCAAATCCTTCTTCACCTCGGCGTAGGTGCTGCGCCAGAAGTTGGCCAGGTCCTGCGTCACCTGCACCGGCCGCCGCGCCGGGGACAACAGATGCAGCTTGACCACTTGCCGCCCTCCGGCGATGCGCGGGGTTTCGGCCAGGCCGAACAGTTCCTGCAAACGCACCGCCAGGATCGGCGGTTGTTCACTGTAATCCAGGCGAATCGACGAGCCCGACGGCACGCTCAAATGATGCGGCGCCAGCTCGTCCAGCCGTTGCGGCAACGGCCATGGCAGCTGGTTGTGGACGATGCTCGACAGGTCCAGATTGGCGAAGTGACTGAGCCGCGAAACCTTGCCCAGATACGGCATCAGCCAGTGTTCCAGGCTTTTGAGCAACGCTGCATCGCTGACATCCGGCCACTCGCTCTCGCCCTTGCCGGCGAGGTCCAGTTGCCGCAACAACGCCACTCGTGCCTGCCACTGACGCAGCTCCGGGGTCCATGGCAACAGCTCCAGACCTTTGCGCCGCACCAGATTCACCAGCGCCTGGCTGCGGGCGCTTTCGTCGAGGCCGGTGAGCGGTTCACGGCTGAGGATCAATTCGCCAACCTTGCGCTGACGCTCCGCCCGCAGCACGCCTTCACGTTCGTCCCAATCCAGTTGATCGACGCAGCGCACCTGCTCGGCCAGCACTGAATCGAAGAGCGTCGGGTCGAAGTCCGTCGCCAGATAAATCCGCTCTTCACGCTGGCCCTGACGACTACCCAGATCGGCGATCACCAGCCACGGTTGCTTCATCAGGCTGTCGGCCTCGGCAAACAGTGCGGCACGTCCGTTGGCCAAGCGATATTCCGCACCACCGGCGCGCCGTTGTTGGGCAACCCGGTCGGGATAGGCCAAAGCCAGCAACGCACCGAGCCAGCGCGGGTGATCCGGATCGCTGACCGGTTCCGAGGCTTTGCCGCGCAAGTAACCACGGTATTGCCGCGCCAGCTGCCGTGCGCGTTGCACGCCACCTTGCGCACCACGTGCGGCGCGTTCTTCGCCAGACAGCAATACCAGTCGGCTGTGCAAGTCCGCCCCGGCACCGCGCAAGATATCTCGCTCGCCGAGCAGCGCCGCGACATCGCAGGCCATGTCCGCCAGACCCAGCACCTGGCCGCGCAACAGCAAATGGGCGATACGCGGATGCGCCGGCAGTTCGGCCATGGCCTGACCGTGACGGGTCAGCGCTTCACCATCGAGTGCGCCCAAGCGTTCAAGCAAGTCCTGGGCCTGCGCATATGCGGCGGCTGGCGGCACGTCGAGCCACACCAGTTGCCCCGGCGTCACACCCCAGCGCCCCAGCTGCAAGGCCAGCCCGGCGAGGTCCGCCGAAAGGATTTCCGCACTGCCATAGGCCGCCAGTTGCTCGTGCTGGTCCTGTGACCACAAGCGATAACATACGCCCGGTTCCAGACGCCCGGCCCGGCCCGCGCGCTGGGTGGCGCTGGCCTTGGAAATGCGCTGGGTGTCGAGACGGGTCATGCCGCTGCCGGGATCGAATCGCGGCACCCGCGCCAACCCGGCATCGATCACCACGCGCACGCCATTGATGGTCAAACTGGTTTCGGCAATGTTGGTGGCCAGCACCACTTTGCGCTTGCCCGGCGGCGCCGGATCGATCGCCGCCCGTTGCGCGGCGAGGTCCAGTTCACCGTGCAACGGACACAGCAGGACCTGAGTGCTTTCGCCCAGAGCATCGGCCAGTTGCTGATGCACGCGACGGATTTCAGCCTGCCCCGGCAGGAACACCAGCACACTGCCGGTCTCGTCGTTCAAGGCGTCGAGGATGGTCTGCACCAGACGCGGCTCGATGAATTCACCGGCCTGAAACGGCCGGCCCCAGCGCATCGCCACCGGGTACATGCGCCCTTCGCTGCGCAGGATCGGCGCGTCGTCGAGCAACCCGGCCAAGCGTTCGCCTTCGAGCGTGGCGGACATCAAGAGGATTTTCAGCGACTGATCGTCACGGAACAGTTCGCGGCCATTGAGGCTCAGGGCCAAGGCCAGGTCAGCGTCGAGGCTGCGCTCGTGAAATTCGTCGAAGATCAGCAGGCCCACGCCCTCAAGCGCCGGGTCGTCCTGCAAACGCCGGGTGAGGATACCTTCGGTGACCACTTCGATGCGGGTGTTGGGACCCACTTTGCTGTCGAGCCGAATGCGATAGCCCACAGTTTCGCCGACCTTCTCCCCCAGCTCACTGGCCAGCCGTTCCGCCGCAGCACGCGCGGCCAACCGGCGGGGTTCGAGCATCAGGATGGTCTGCCCGGCCAGCCACGGCTCGTTGAGCAAGGCCAAAGGCACGCGGGTGGTTTTACCGGCACCGGGCGGAGCTTCGAGCACGACTTCGTGGCGTGTAGCGAGGGCTTCACGCAGGGCGGGTAAAACTTCATCGATCGGCAAAGAAATCATGCTGGCTCCAAAACAGAGCGGCGAGTATAACGGCGAACTGCAAGGCGTTCGTCAGGGTCTTAATTCATACCGACGACGTTTCGTTTCGAGATTACTCAGGAGATTTCATATGCGTGCTCCCTTTCGCCTGATTGGCGGTGTTCTGGTCGCAACCTTGCTGACTCAAGTGACCGCCTGCGGGTCGATCTTCTACCCGGATCGCCGTGGCCAGATCGAAGGCAAGATTGACCCGGCCATCGCCGCGCTCGACGCCGTGGGTCTGCTGTTCTACATCATCCCCGGCCTGATCGCGTTTGCCGTGGACTTCGCCACCGGCGCGATTTACTTCGAGCCGGGTAAAACCGCCCAGGTCGACCCGCAAAAACTCAAGGACGCCATCGGACCCGACGGCAAAGTCGATAACCGCAAGTTGCAGACTATTCTGGAAAGCGAACTGGGCCGCAGCTTCCCGCTGGACGATCCACGCCTGATCCAAAGCAAGGGCAGCGCCCAGCAACTGGCGATGTTCGGCCTGCAGCCCGCCGCGTAATCCCTACGCGCGAAAGGACTCTTCAAGGAACGATGGCCCCTATGACCTCCAGCTCCGAACACGCCCGCCTGCTGCGGCTGGCAACCCGTGCCTCGGTGGCGGTGGCGTGCATCCTGATCGTCGCCAAAGCCATCGCCTGGTGGCTGAGCGGCTCGGTGAGCATGCTCGCCGGGCTCACCGACTCGACACTCGACGGCGTCACGTCATTGCTCAACCTGCTGGCGGTGCATTACGCCCTGCGCCCCGCCGACAATGATCACCGCTACGGGCACGGCAAGGCCGAGTCGTTGGCGGGCATGGCCCAGGCATTGTTCATTGGCGGCAGTGCGGTGCTGATTGCATTGCAGGCTTATGATCGGCTCAAACATCCCGAACCGGTCGGCGCGCCGTGGATCAGTATCGGCGTGATTGTGTTCTCCCTCGTGCTGACCCTGGCGTTGTTGATGTTTCAACATCGGGTGGTCAAGGCCACCGGCTCCAATGCGGTGCGCGCCGACTCCCTGCACTACCGCTCGGACATGCTGCTCAACGGCAGTATTCTGATCGCGCTGGTGTTGGCCGGGTTTGGCCTGCATCAGGTCGACCCCTGGTTTGGTCTGGGAATCGCCGCCTACATTCTGTGGAGCGCAGTGCAGATCGCCCGGGAGAGCTTCGCGGTGTTGATGGATGAAGAACTGCCGCCGGAGGTCAGCCAGCACATGCTGGAATTGGCGTGCAGCGTGCCCGGTGTGCTGGGTGCCCATGACCTGCGCACGCGGATCTCCGGCAACCAGTGGTTTGTGCAGTTGCATCTGGAGTTGCCGGGGGAGCTGACGTTATCCGTTGCCCACGGCATCAGCGATCAGGCTGCCGCGGCGATTCACAGCGCCTACCCGCGGGCCGAAGTGCTGGTGCACGCCGACCCGCAGGAAGTGGTCAAAGCCGCCCGGGATCAGTAAGTCACCTGATAACCGCGACTGCTCAAGCAGTTGCCCTGGGCCTGTCGGTAGGCTTGCACCACCGACGGATCTGGCTGGTAGGTGGCGGTTCGTGGATCGAAACCACTCTGCTGCACCGCGTATTGATAACACTCGTAGCCATCCCGACTGACCTGCTCCGGCGACTGACCGTTGGCTGGATACGCCTCCACGTCATAACCACTGTTGCCGGCTGGTGGTTGCGACTGCGATTGGCCAACCGGCGGCTCGACCACAACGTAGTCCTGAGTGCTTTCCTGATAGGCGTAATACGAACCGGCCGCCACGAATAACAGCACCCCGCCTATCCACACTTGCTGGGCGTAATCGGGCAGGTATCTGACGCGAATCCCGCGCGGCGGCTCTACCACCTCATAACGGGGGCCCAGCGGGCGATACCAGTAGCCACCGGAATAGTAGTAGTCCATGCCACGGTAAGGCACGCGGTAGTTGCGCTCGGGGAAGCGGTCGATCACCTGGCCGGGGCGATACCTGGGGCCTGGTCCCCAGCCGTAACCATAGCCACTCGGGCGCCCCTGCCCGTGATTGTCATAGGACGGTGCGACTGTGTAGCCATTCCAGCGCTGGTTGTAATCGTTGCGACGTGGATGGTCCTGGTAGTAACCGCGCTGCGGCTGCTGGGTCTGGCGCACGGTGTCGGGCCGGGGCTGGATTGGCATGTCAGTGGCCGGCATCTGCGGCATAGGTAGCGGCGAGCGCACCTGGCTGTTGAAATCCGGCGCTGGACGGTTCTGCCTCTGGTCATTGTTCTGACGTTGATTCTGGCTGTTGTGATCGTACTGGCGGTTGTCGTTTTTCTGCGCACGGGGCTGGTTCTGCGGCTGGCCGTTTTGCGGATGCGGCTGGTTGCTGCCATGGCCCTGGTTATCGCCCTGATGCCCATCCTGGCCGTGTTGCCCGCCATCATGGCCACGGTTTTGCGGTTCATCGGCCATCGTTTGCACGCAGACACTGACACACAGCAAACCAACACCGGCCAAACGCCAGATGCGCGATTTCATGCTTTACCTCATTGCGGGTAAGGGCCTGTACGTAAGACTGGGAAAGCGCTGGCCGGTTCTGCGACAGATTATCTGTCACGCAACTTATTTATTGAGGCCTGCGGGTCAAATTCCACTGTCTAGTCCTGAAATAGGTTTACACCTGTTTCACCCTAACGCCCGATGCACCGCATCGGGCGTTTTGTATTTCAAA
>NZ_JBWKWD010000053.1:0-35633 GCF_059422045.1 Pseudomonas sp. GW821-FHT02A08 | reverse complement strand
CTGGACTCACGACTGCTTCGCAGCCGAACGCAGCCTCGCGGGCTCGGCAGCTGCTACAAAGGGTGTCGCGGCTGAAAATTACCCTGAAGCGCTGTTCTTCAGGCATGAAAAAGCCCGCATCAAGCGGGCTTTTGTGTATCCGGCGGCGCCAGGGTTACAGCTCCTTGACGGTCCGAACCTGGTCTTTGTTGATGCGGGTCTGTTTGCCGTCGAGCTGTTCGAATTCGTAGAAACCGGAATCCTTGTCGAACCGTGGCGTGTCGACGGCCTGGATTTCTCGACCGTCATTCAAGGTGATCACTGTAGGCGATGCGCAACCGGCGAGGGTGGCAAGGCCCAGTGCGAGCATGAAAGTGGCGAGGGTCCGTTGAGTCATGAGTTGTGTCTCCGAAAAAGAATTCTTTGGTTGCTGAACTTGAGACGTGCACCGTCCACGCAAGTTCCTGATCAATATCAGTCTGACACAGTGTCATGACCGCTTAAAAGTTCCGGCGTGTTGAGATTTGCCAGCCGAGGGTCGTTGTCCGGGCATTGCAGCGCGGTCGCGCCGAGCTTGCGCATCAACCGGCCAGGGCTGCGCTCACCCTCGCTCCAGGCATTCTCGAATGCTGCCCTGTGTAGCACGGGAATCACACACAACAACGGCTCCCAGTGGTCATCATGCCGCACCATCAACGGCTTGTCCGGATGCTGGTTGGCGGCCTCGCGCATAGTGCCGATCAGCGCGGCATCGATGCCCGGAACGTCACACGGCATGACCAGCAGATGGCTATGGCGAGCAGCTTTCAGGCCTGCGCGAATACCGGCCAGTGGCCCGGGGAAGTCACCTTCATCATCGTGGACCAACTGGTCGGCGTAGGGGGCATACTTCTCAAGGTTTCGATTGCAGGAGATGATCAGGTCATCGGTCAGCGGGCGGGTCTTGCGATGCAAGTGAGCAATCAGCGGTTCGCCGCGCCAGTCCAGCAACCCTTTGTCCCGCCCCCCCATGCGTTGGCCGCGGCCGCCCGCCAGGAGCAGAATGGAGCAGGGTGGCAATTGTGAATTCGTGGTCATGGCAGGCCTCCATGGGGGCGGCGAAAAAACGGAGCGCTGTGATATAACACCGGGCTGTTTCTCCTACAACTGGACGAGCCTATGAAAGCCAAGGCTGATGTACCTTTCGCACCGCTGAATATTGCAGTGCTGACGGTCAGCGATACCCGCACACTGGAAACCGACACCTCAGGTCAGGCCTTTGTCGACGGCTTGACCGCTGCCGGTCATTATCTGGCCGCCCGGGTGTTGCTCAAAGATGATCTCTACAAAATTCGCGCGCAAGTCGCCAACTGGATTGCCGACGATGTCGTGCAGGTGGTGCTGATCACCGGCGGCACCGGTTTTACCGGGCGCGACAGCACGCCGGAAGCCGTCGGTTGCCTGCTGGACAAACAAGTCGATGGATTTGGTGAGCTGTTCCGCCAGATCTCGGTTGCCGATATCGGCACCTCGACCGTTCAGTCCCGGGCGTTGGCCGGCCTGGCCAACGGCACGCTGGTTTGCTGCTTGCCGGGCTCGACCAATGCCGTGCGCACCGCTTGGGACGGCATACTGGCCGAGCAGCTGGATTCGCGGCATCGGCCGTGCAATTTCGTGCCTCATTTGAAACAGGCCGCGCCTTGTGAATCCCGTGGGTAAGCCTGGCAAGTCCGGCAGCCTGATGCCTGTCGAGCAGGCGTTGGCGCGCTTGCTGGAAATGGCCGAGGCCTCGAGGATTGTCGAGCGTGAACGCTTGCCGTTGGCGCAGGTACAAGGGCGTGTGCTGGCTGAAGATCTGGTGTCGACGCTCGATCTGCCGCCCTGGCCCAACAGCGCCATGGACGGTTATGCCTTGCGCATGGCTGACTGGGCGGGAGAGCCGTTGCTGGTCAGTCAGAAGGTGTTTGCCGGTCAGGCCCCCGATCCGTTGCAGCCGGGAACCTGTGCGCGCATTTTCACCGGCGCGCCTGTTCCCGCCGGTGCCGATTGCGTCGAGATGCAGGAAAACGCCGAGGTTCTGGCCGATGAGCGAGTACGTTTCACTCAAACCTTGACCCAAGGCCAGAACATTCGCCCACAAGGCCAGGAAACCACCGTCGGCGAGTTGATTCTGCCGGCAGGTACGCGGCTGGGACCGATCGAGCAAGGATTGGCTGCCTCCTTGGGATGCGCTGAGCTGGAAGTGGTTCGCAAGGTGCGCGTGGCGGTGCTGTCTACCGGCGACGAGTTGATTGAGCCAGGGCAGACGCTGGGGCCGGGACAGATCTACAACAGCAACCGGGTGTTGTTGTGTAGCTGGTTGCAGCGTTTGGGGTGTGAGGTCGTCGACGCGGGAATTCTGCCGGACAATCTGGAAACCACTCGCTCCCGATTGGGTGAGTTGAAGGATGTCGACCTGATCCTCTCGACCGGTGGCGTATCGGTGGGGGAAGCCGATTTTCTGGGCATCGCCTTGCGCGAAGAGGGCGAATTGACGCTGTGGAAACTCGCCATCAAGCCCGGTAAACCGCTGACGTTCGGGCATTTTCGCGGTGTGCCGGTGATCGGCTTGCCGGGCAATCCGGCATCGACTCTCGTGACATTTGCCTTGTTGACCCGGCCCTATCTCCTGCGCCGTCAGGGTGTGCAAGACGTAGAGCCGCTGAAGGTGCAGGTGCCGGCGGGGTTTGACTGGCTCCAGCCTGGCAATCGGCGTGAGTATTTGCGCGGACGGCTGGAAAACGGCAGGGCGACGATCTACAAAAACCAGAGTTCCGGTGTGCTGCGCAGCGCTGCCTGGGCTGATGGACTGGTAGAGGTCCTGGAAGGTCGCACGCTGGTTCAGGGCGATAGCGTTTTCTTCATTCCGCTGAGCGAAGTCCTGGGCTGATAGCTTCGGCGGCTTTGTCACGCAAGACCCGGTTGATTGAACCGGGTCTTGCGTGGTTGGCCACTCAATGCGCCAGAAGCAATGAAATGACCTGCTCGAAACGGCTATTGGCGATCCAGCCAAGGAGGCCGAGGATCACGGCTGTTCCGCAGGCGGAATAGACAAGCCGGTGCTTGATGGATTTGACGTCATCCCGGGCTTCTTCCATGTCCCTGCGTATGCACTTGAGGTGTGTTTCCAGCTCGATGACGCGAGGTTCCATATCAACTTCTCCCGTGGCTTTTGTGCTGTTGCGGCATTCAGCTCGATGGCCTGCATTTTTTTTGTCTGTGAGCGGCAAGACCGAAATGGCCGGTGACGCGAGGTTTTGGCGTTGCATGGCACGTCCTTGTGATATCCAGCTGTCGCCCAAAAATCTATCAATTCAGATTTCCGGTCAATTGAGCCGATTCCTCATGTTTTGTAAGAAAAGTCCTGTTGTGTGAGGACCAAGACTTTTTCGGCTGCAAATAATTCGATTTCTTGCGACTTTTACCGGAGCCTTCGCGGTCAACATCTCCCAGATGCCGTTCAAACGGGGAGTGAAGTGATGAGCGATCGCAAGGCGCTATTGATTCTGCATGGCAAGCAAGCGCTCAACGAAGCGGTTCGCACCGCCGTCGAAAAACGGCGTGAGCGAGGTTGGGAACTGGCTGTTCGGATGACCTGGGAAGCCGGCGATGCGCAGAGGCTGGTGGGCGAAGCGCTGGCGGCCGGGTATCGATACATCATTGCCGGTGGTGGCGATGGCACCTTGCGCGATATTGCCGAAGCCATGGCTGAGCATCCAGAAAAGGCCAGCCTGGTATTGATGCCGCTAGGTACCGCCAATGATTTTGCGCGTGCGGCGGGTGTGCCCCTGGAGCCAGATCAGGCGCTGGAGCTGCTTGATCGCGTGCCGACCGCCATTGATCTGGGGGAGGTCGACGGGCAGATATTCCTGAATATGGCGACCGGTGGGTTCGGCAGTCATGTCACGGCGAACACGCCGGAGGATCTGAAGAAAATCCTCGGCGGTGCGGCGTACCTGTTCACTGGCCTCTCACGCTTCAATGAGCTGCATACCGCCTACGGTGAATTGCAGGGGCCGGATTTTCACTGGAGTGGCGACCTGCTGGCACTGGGCATCGGCAATGGCCGGCAGGCCGGCGGTGGGCGGGCGTTGTGCCCGCAGGCACTGGTTGATGACGGTTTGCTGGATGTCAGCATCCTGCCGGCACCGCAGGAGGTGGTCGGGACCTTGAAAAACCTGCTGACCGAAGGTTTTGGCATCGACAGCATGTTTGTCCGGGCGCGCCTGCCCTGGGTCGAGATCAAGGTTTCGGAAGGGCTTTGCATCAACCTTGATGGCGAGCCGCTGGAAGGGGACAACCTGCGTTTCTCGGTGCGCCCGGCGGCGTTACTCGTGCATCTGCCCGAGGGTTCGCCGCTGTTACGGGCCAGCGAAGTACCTAGTCATCGAGGCTGATGATTTGTTCACGCACGGCAAATAGCACGAGGCCTGCCACATCGTAGATCTGCAAGCGCTTCATGACCTGCGAGCGGTGAGTTTCGACGGTCTTGACGCTCAGCCCCAGGCCGTTGGCGATCTCTCGGGTGGATTTTCCGCGAACGATCAACCGCAGGATTTCCAGCTGACGTGCCGTCAGGTTGTGCGAGTCGGCGGGTTCGGCCTGGTGCTTCTGGTTTCGGGTCAGCGCCTGGTTAATCACGGTATGGGCAATGGCCGGGCTCAGATAGCGCTCGTTGTTGCGCAAGGCCTCCAGTGCGTGTTCGAGTTCAGTCGCCGTGGTGTCCTTGAGCAGGTAGCCATGGGCTCCGGATTCCAGCGCCTGCATGATCAGGGCCGGGTCGGTGTGCATCGAGAGGATCAGCACCTTGCTCTGCGGGCGCACTCGCTTGAGCTGCTGCAGGGCTTCGAGGCCGCCGGTCTGGCGCATCGAAATATCCAGCAGGACAATATCCGGGGACAGATGCCCGACCATTTCGAGCAGCTGCGAGCCGTCACTGGCCTCACCGATGACGGCATAGCCGGGCAGATCCATTACCAGGGCGCGCACGCCAGCCCTGATCAGCGAGTGGTCATCCACCAGTAGTAAATTACAAGTCAATGCATAACCTTATTCGAACTGGCCCGTTCGAGCGCACGGGGCGCCCAGGGAAAAAGAGCTTCGATTTGAGTGCCTTTGCCCGGCTCGCTGGTCACGGTCAGTGTGCCGCCCAGTTGATCGATCCGTTCCGACATCCCGGCCATTCCGCGCTGCCCTTCACGACCGGGGTCTGTTGCGGGGGCGAAGCCCTGACCATCGTCGCTGATCTGCAACTTCAGGCCTTGGGGCAGGCGCTGCAGGCACACTAGCAGGTTCTTGGCCTGGGCATGTCGCAGGATGTTGGTGACCGCTTCCTGGGTGATACGGAAAGCTGCCACGGCCATTTCCTCCGGTATACCGGTCAGGCGCTGCTGGCATTCCAGGCTCCAGTGCACCGGGGTGTTGGCCAGGGTCTTGAGCAGGTGCGCCCGCAGACTGGCTTCCAGCCCAAGGCTGGTCAACTGCCGGGGATTGAGAATGGCGGATACGTCACGAACCTTGGCCAGGGTTTCTTCCAGCGTGTCGCAGAGGACCGCGCATTGTCCCTGGAGCTCTTCGGGCATCCGGCGTTTGAGCCAGTCACTTTGCAGTTTGGCGGCGGTCAGCAATTGACCGATGTCGTCATGCAGTTCGCGGCTCAATCGGTGACGCTCGTTTTCCTGGACCTGCAACAGTCGGTCGGCCAGTTCCTGGGGCTGGAATTTGATCGATTTGCGCGAGAGGCAGTACTGCACGGCAACACTGGTCAGCGTCGCAACGTTGAGCACCAGCAAAGACAGGGGCAACGGCATGGACAAGCCATAGGCCAGTAGACTGCCGAGGGTCGAGCAGGCGCATAGCGACAGCGTAAATGTGCGTGCATTTTCCCGGGAGGGTGGCCACTTGGCGATTGACTTGAGGCTGGCGTGCATAGCGGATGGAGCCAATGGATGTTCGCTGCGGGCTGACCGGTCATGCTGGCTGACAGGCCCCTGTTTTTTATGTGGAGCGCCGACGAGTTCAGCTGCGAACTGCAGCGAACTGTATCCGGCTGCAATTCACACTGCCATTAATTGGCGTCAACTAACAGGCGGCATAGTAGCACTTAAGATACCGTTGGTCGCGTCCGTATATATGTCCGAAAAGTCAGGAGTCCAGTCGTCTGGACGATGATTCCATAATGGAACAAGTTGGTTGTTGCCGTCGCAAAATGCCGATTACCCCGGGTTTTGTTGATATCAGGCAATACCCGGGTCAAGGCAGGCGCGCAATTGTCGATGGGCAAGAGTGGTTGTTAAAAAGATGTCGCTTACAGCTATGAGATATTCATTTGCGACATGTGCGCACTCAAGTTATAGCGCGGTATTGATTAGCGGAACATGCCATGCGGCATGCTTTGACAGGTTCAGGCCTGTCGCTCCGAATAGGAGACGAGGGTGAAAGGCCTGGCGTTGACCGGTGGTTGAAACCGGCTTTGCCCTACCTGGAAGGCAAAGGCTTCTATCAGGGTGGCCTGCTCGCTGTCGTCGAGACTGAGTTGTCCGGTGGTCTGGTCGATGAGTTCGAGTTGCCAGGCAATCAGGGTCAGGCAGTCTTTCAGGGCACTGAGCGCCTCGTCGTGCAGGCTCATGGTGTTCTGAGCATGATTGAGCAGGCCATGAATATGCAGAGAGAATTCAGACACGGCTGCCAACGCCAGGGTATCGGCCTTGTTGGCCAGCTTGAGCAATGTGCTGAGCATGCAGTCGATGGCGTCCTTGTCATTGCGGATCAGCTGCAGATGACTCAGGCATTCCTCGGTTTTAGCCAGGAGTTTTTCAGCCTCGACAAGAAACTCCGGGAGCCGCTGGGCCCACTCTTTATGGTCGTTCGGCATACTTATCTCCACAACGTCATGTCAAATGAGGGGATATCGTGTGTGTCGACGAGGGCGGTCGGAACCCCGGCATTGCCGAGTCGTCGGGTCAACCAACTGCGGCTGGCCCGGAAGCAGGCAGGGGAACACGAGAAGGTGGTTGGCCACTGACTTGCGATCGCACACAAAAGCCTGACTCCGTTCATGCAATGAGAATGGCGTCACATTAATGGCTATTGGATATTGCGAATATCAGGTTGCACCTGATTGTTGGTAGGGGAATCCCTTACGCAGGGGAACCTTTCGCGAGAACCAGGGTCGCGTGGCGTAGAAGTGCAGCAGATGTAATCACGGCGCCAGTAAAGCATGATGTTAATGTGACATCAATGGCCGGGCGTGGCATTTTAGAGAGGGTCAAGCTTCGGCAAAAACAGCCGATAACCTTCCTTAAGTGAATTCATCCGAACAAGACCTGGAGTCATTGATGGCCGGCATTCTCGACACGGTAGACCAACGCACGCAACTGGTGGGTGAGAATCGCCTGGAAATTCTCATGTTCCGGCTCGCCGGACGGCAATTGTTCGCGATCAACGTCTTTAAAGTACAGGAAGTCCTCCAACTGCCAAAGTTGACACTGATGCCACAGCGCCATCCCTTTGTGTGCGGCGTGGTCAACCTGCGTGGCCAGACCCTGCCGGTGATCGATCTGTCCCAGGCCATTGGCATGCGCCCGTTGGTGCCGGGGCCTGGCAGCACGATTATCGTCACCGAATACAACCGTTCGGTTCAGGCTTTCCTGGTCGGTGGCGTGGACCGGATCGTCAACATGAACTGGGAAGCCATCCTGCCGCCCCCGAGCAGCGCCGGCCGCCAGCACTACTTGACAGCCATCAGCAAGGTCGATGACCAACTGGTGGAAATCATCGACGTCGAAAAGGTCCTGGCCGAAATCGTCCCGTACAACGCCAAGGTCTCCCGCGACAAGCTCGAAGATCCGGTGCTGGAGCGGGCCCGTGGCCGTGAGGTGCTACTGGTGGACGACTCCAACGTGGCCCTGGCGCAATTGCGCGATACCCTTGGGCAACTGGGCGTGAAGATGCACATCGCCAGCGATGGGTTGAAGGCCTTGAACATGCTCAAGGCCTGGGCCGATACCGGCGTGGACATGACCGAAAAACTGCTGATGGTCTTCACCGATGCGGAAATGCCGGAAATGGATGGTTATCGCCTGACCACCGAGATTCGCAACGACCCGCGCCTGCGCGGTTTGTACGTGGTGCTGCACACCTCGCTGTCCGGCAGCTTCAACGACTCGATGGTGAAAAAGGTCGGCTGCGACAATTTCCTTTCCAAGTTCCAGCCGGACAAACTCGTCGACGTGGTGCGCCAGCGTCTGATGCTTGACGAAGTGCCGGCCTAAGAGGGGCCTGCACAACCTGTGGGAGCGGGCTTGCTCGCGAAGGCGGTGTGACAGTTGGCATTGTTATCGACTGACACACCGCCTTCGCGAGCAAGCCCGCTCCCACAGGTTTGCGGTGTCTGATTGTCAGTCTTTGATTCGATCATCAAGCTCGTATAGGGTGACGTTTTGCCTGACAGGGAGCTGGCTATGTTGCGTCTGAGCGCGCTGTATCGTTATCCGTTGAAGTCCGCCAAGGGCGAGACGCTGCAACAAAGCAGTCTCGATAAACTCGGTCTGGACGGCGATCGCCGCTGGATGCTGGTGGATGAAGCCAGCGGTCGTTTCCTGACCCAGCGTGCGGTGGCGCAGATGAGCCAGTTGTCGGCGTTGTGGAATGCCGAGGGTGGCTTGACTCTCAGCGCGCCTGGCCATTCGCCGATCGACGTAGCCTTGCCCGGCAACGATGCAGAACTGCGTGGCGTGACGATCTGGCGCGATACCTTGCGAGTCCCCGATGCAGGCGATGCAGCCGGAGCCTGGGTCAGCCAGTTCATTGGAAAGCCGACACGCCTGGTGCAAGTGCCGCTGGATCGGGCGCGGATGACGGAGGCCGGCTACGGCAAGGATGACGACCAGGTGGCGTTCGCCGACGGTTATCCGCTGTTGCTGATTGGCCAGGCCTCCCTCGAGGACTTGTCGCAACGGGTCGGGCGTCCGTTGGAGATGCTGCGTTTCCGGCCGAACCTGGTGATCGAAGGCAGTGCAGCGTTCGCCGAGGACGGCTGGAAGCGTATCCGTATCGGCGAGGTCGAGTTCCGCGTGGTCAAGTCCTGCTCACGCTGCATCCTGACCACCATCGACCCGCAGACCGGGGAGCGCAGCGAAGACCGCGAACCCCTGGCCACCTTGCAGAAATACCGCTCCCAGGCGGACGGTGCAATGTTCGGCCAGAACCTGGTCAACGACGGCTACGGTCGACTCGAAGTCGGCATGCCGGTGGAGATCCTCGAGTAACGTTGCGCAGAATAAAAAATGCCCGTGTCGAAAAAACACGGGCATTTTTTATTGCGCTGAAGTCCGGCGGGTTTAGCCGCGGTATTCGCACAGGTAAGCGGTGTCGACGGCGACTTTCAGCTGGAACTTGCTGTTGGCCGGCACGTTGAACTGGCTGCCGGCGGCGAAGGTTTCCCAGTCGCTGCTGTCTGGCAGCTTGACGGTCAGTGCACCGCTGACCACGTGCATGATTTCACGCTGGCTGGTGCCGAATTCGTACTCGCCCGGAGCCATGACGCCGATGGTCGCTGGACCTTCTGCGGTGCCAAAGGCGATCGACTTGACGGTGCCGTCGAAGTACTCGTTGACTTTAAACATGGGCGATTCCTCGAAAAGGGCTAAAAAGGGCCGGCCAGTATGCACAAGGCCCCGGGAGTCGTCACCTGTCTAGAGCGGAAGAACCAGCGGCAGCAGGCGTGCGGTATTGCGCGCATCTTCCAGCGCCCGGTGTTGCTGGCCGGTGAACTGCAGGCCGGCCAGTTGCAGGGCGCCGTTGAGCCCCAGCGGGCGTTCCAGGCGCCTGGCCTTGGCAAAGCGCTGCTTGAGGTTCATGTGCGGCACGTTGGCCAGCACGCTGGCGAGTTCCAGGCGCTGCCATTCCTGAAGCAGTTGTTTGCGATCGTAATCGCCCCAACTGACCCAGCCTTCCAGTCGCGTGTGGTGATGGCCGAGCCAGCGTTCAAACGCCGGCCAGACTTCGCCCAGCGGTTGCGCGGCATCGATGTTGGCTTGGGTGATGTGCGTCAGCTCGCGGCAAAACGGCGTCAGTAACGGCCGCCGCACAGGGCGGACGAAGCGCTGGAAGTGGTCCAGTTCGCGTCCCTTGCGGTCTACCAGAGTGGCGCCGATTTCGATGATTTCCATATCCGTTACGGGCCAACCCCCTTCATCGGTGGTGGCCTCCAGATCAATGACCAGCCAATGAGGCATTGCAGGGTTCCTGGTATCCGCGTCCTGTAGGGTTTGAGCGTAGCCAAACCCGACAGTTCCGCCTAGCGGCTTATTCGACCTCCAAAAGAATCTGCCGGTTTTTCACTTGATCCCCGACTTTGACTTGCAAGCGTTTGAGAACACCGTCGACGCCCGATTTCAATGGGTGCTCCATTTTCATCGCCTCCAGCACCACCAGCAGTTGGCCCTTGGTCACCCGGCTGCCTTCATTGACCAGGACGTCGACAATCGCCCCGTCCATCGGGGCCTTGAGGGTGCCGGAGCTGACGCTGGCCTGGCCGGTAACCTGCGCCTGAGTGCGATCCACGAACTGCAGGCTGCCCGGCCGGGTAAACAACCAGAGACGCCCGGCCTCCAGGCGATAAGCGTGGCGTTGGCGAACGCCTTCGATTTCCAGGGTGGCCCGGCGTCCGTCGCTGTGGATGATCTTCAGTTCGAGGCTGCGCCCGGCGACCTGAATGCGCAACGGCTCGCCCGGGATCGCCTGCAACGCCACCGGCCAGTCCTGATCCTCAAGGCCGATGCGATAGTGCAGCGGCACGCTGGCATTGTTGCGCCAACCGGCAAGAGGGGCCGGGTGAGCCTGTGCCGCCGCCTGATAAAACAGGGCGGTGGCGATGGCCAAGTGGTGCGCACCAGGGGGGGCACGATGCATGCAGGGGTGGTCGGCGAAATGCTGCGGGATGAACCCGGTGCTGAAATCACCGCTGGCGAACTGCGGGTGTTCCAGCAGGCTGGCAAGCAGGCGTTGATTGCTTTGCAGCCCCAGCAGCACGCTGTCTTGTACCGCCCGCAGCAATTTGCGCCTGGCTTCTTCGCGGGTGGCACCGTGGGCGATGAGCTTGCCGAGCATCGGGTCGTAGAAAGGACTGATGAGCTGGCCTTCGACCAGGCCGTGGTCGATCCGTACGCCGTCCTGCAATGCCGGCTCCCAGGCCACGACGCGCCCTGTTTGCGGCAGGAAACCCTGGGCCGGGTCTTCGGCATACAGGCGCACTTCCATGGCATGGCCGGTGAGTTGCACCTGATCCTGGCGCAAGGGCAGCGGTTGCCCTTCTGCGATGTTCAGTTGCCAGGCCACCAGGTCCAGCCCGGTGATCAGTTCGGTCACCGGGTGCTCCACTTGCAGCCGGGTGTTCATCTCCAGGAAATAGAACTGCCCGCGCGCATCCAGCAAAAACTCCACGGTGCCCGCGCCGACGTACTTCACCGCTCGCCCGGCCTTGAGCGCCGCTTCGCCCATGGCCTGGCGCAGCTCGGCGGTCATCACCGGGCAGGGCGCTTCCTCGATGACTTTCTGATGCCGGCGCTGCACCGAGCAATCGCGTTCGCCGAGGTAAATCAGGTTGCCATGCCGGTCACCGAACAACTGGATCTCGACGTGACGGGGTTCGACCAGTGCCTGTTCGAGAATCAGTTCGCCGCTGCCAAAACCGTTCAGGGCTTCGGAGCGCGCGGTGCGAATCTGTTCCAGCAAGTCGCTGGCGTCGTGTACCAGGCGCATGCCGCGTCCACCGCCGCCGGCGCTGGCCTTGATCATCAATGGATAGCCGATGCGCTCGGCCTCGCGGCTCAGGGTGGCGTCGTCCTGCCCGGCGCCTTGATAGCCGTTGATGCACGGCACACCGGCTTCGATCATGGCGATCTTCGACAGGCGCTTGCTGCCCATCAGTTCGATGGCCTCGGGGCTGGGGCCGATGAAGGTGATGCCGGCATCCCTGCACGCGAGGGCAAACCCGGCGTTTTCCGAGAGGAAGCCGTAGCCCGGATGGATCGCATCCGCGCCTGTACGCCGGGCTGCGTCGAGGATGGCCGGGATGTTCAGGTAAGACTGTTGCACCGGGGCAGGACCGAGCTTGACCGACTCGTCGGCCATCCGCACGTGCAGCGCATCGGTGTCGGCATCGCTGAACACGGCGACCGTGCGATAACCCAGCGCCTGGACCGTGCGCTGGATGCGGCAGGCGATTTCACCGCGGTTGGCGATGAGGATTTTCTTGAGTCCGGGCATGGGTTGGCTCTCTGGTTTTTGCGGTGTCTGGTCGGGCCTCTTCGCGAGCAAGCCCGCTCCCACATTTGAAATGCATTCCAGTGTGGGAGCTGGCTTGCCAGCGAAGCTTTTCAGGAGGCCCAGCCCGGTTTGCGTTTTTGCACGAAGGCCATCGTTCCCTCGACGCCTTCGGCTCCGGTCACCGCTTCGCTGAACCATTGCGCCGCTTGATCCAGCAGGGCATCCGACGGCTGTCCGGCACTGGCCAGCAAGAGTTTCTTGGTCATTGCATTCGCCTCTGGCGCACAACACAACACATGGGCCAACACCTCATCTAGGCGTTCGGCCAGGGCCTGCGGATCGTGCTCGACAAAATGCACCAACCCCATGCGCCGCGCCTGGGTACCATCGAAACGCGCCGCCGTCAGGGCCAGGCGCCGGGCCTGGGTCAAGCCGATGCGCTGCACCACGAACGGCGCGATCTGCGCCGGCAACAGGCCGAGGCTGGTTTCCGGCAGGCCGAATTGCGCCTGGTGATCGGCCAGGGCGATATCGCTGACGCAGGCCAGTCCGAGACCTGCGCCGAGCACCGCACCCTGCAGCACCGTGATCACCACTTGCGGTGCGTGTTGCACCTCTTGCAACAGCGCGCCGAACACCCGGTTCAGATCCCGGTGCGCAGTCGAGCCTTGAGCGCGGGCGTTGGCCATGTCCTTGATGTCGCCACCGGCACAGAAGTGCCCGCCGACGCCGCCGATCACCAGTGCGCGAACCCCGGGTTTATCGCGTACTGCAGCCAGCACAGCGCGCAACTCGGAAACCATCTGCAGGCTCATCGCGTTACGGCATTCCGGGCGGTTGAGGGTGATGTGCAACACGCCGTTGTGCAGTTCCAGCAGCAAGGTCTGGCAAACCGGCAGGTTGTTCATTTCTTTTTCCCCGGCAGAATACCCATGAGTTTGCAGATGATCCCCAGCATGATTTCGTCGGCGCCACCGCCGATCGACACCAGCCGTACATCGCGGTAAGCCCGGGCCACCGGGTTGTCCCACATGAAGCCCATACCGCCCCAGTATTGCAGGCAGCTATCACTGACTTCGCGGCCCAGCCGCCCGGCCTTGAGCTTGGCCATGGAGGCCAGGCGCGTGACGTCCTGGCCTTTGATGTATTGCTCGGTGGCCTGATAGACCAGCGCCCGCAGGCATTCGATTTCGGTTTGCAGTTCAGCCAGGCGGAAGTGGATCACCTGATTGTCGATCAGCGCGTTGCCGAAGGTTTTGCGCTCCTTGCAGTATTCGATGGTGCTGTCGACGCAGTACTCCAGGCCCTTGATCATGTTGGCCGCGCCGAACAGGCGTTCTTCCTGGAACTGCAGCATCTGCATCATGAACCCCGCGCCTTCATGGCCGATGCGGTTGCGCTGCGGCACGCGTACATTGTCGAAAAACACCTGGGCGGTTTCCGAACTGCGCATGCCGAGCTTGTCCAGGTGGGAGCTCAGGCTGATACCCGGCGTGTTCATCGGCACCATGATCAGCGATTTATTGATGTGCGGCTTGTCGTCCGAGGTGTTGGCCAACAGGCAGATGAAGTCGGCGCTGGGCGAGTTGGTGATCCACATCTTGCTGCCGTTGATCACGTAGTCGTCGCCGTCCTTGCGCGCCGTGGTTTTCAGCCCGGCGACATCAGAGCCTGCGCCGACTTCGGAGACACCGATGCAGCCGACCTGCTCGCCGCTGATGGCCGGGCGCAGGAATTCCTCGCGCAGCTCATCGGAGCCGAACCGTGCCAGCGCAGGCGTGCACATGTCGGTCTGCACGCCGATGGACATCGGAATGCCGCCGCAATGAATGGTGCCGAACTCTTCGGCGGCGACGATCGAATAGCTGTAGTCGAGCCCCATGCCGCCGAATTTTTCCGGTTTGGAAATACCCAGCAACCCGAGGTCACCGGCCTTGCGGAAGATTTCGTGGATGGGGAAGCGTCCGGCCTTTTCCCATTCCTCGACGTGGGGGTTGATCTCGTGCTCGACGAACTGGCGAACGGTGCGGCGCAGTGCTTCGTGTTCCTGGGTGAAGATCATTTTTATTGTTCTCCTTGAGCCGGCCTAGAGCCGGGCTACGCCAAAACTGTTGGCTTGCAATGGCCGCACCTGGGCCTCTTGACAGATATCCAGCAGATAACCAAGCAAGGTCCGGGTATCGCGCGGGTCGATCAAACCGTCGTCCCACAGATTGGCGCTGCCGTAGAGCGCCGTGGACTGGCTGTCGAGTTTCTGCGCGGTGACCTGTTCGAGCATGTCGAGCATTTTCGGATCGGGCACCAGGCCGTCCTTGGCCTGTTTGGCCTCGGTGACGATGCGCAGCACTTTGCCCGCTTGGGCGCCACCCATCACGGCGGTGCGGCTGTTGGGCCAGGCGAAGATGAATCGCGGGTCGAGGCCGCGACCGCACATTGCATAGTTTCCCGCGCCGTAGGAGCCACCGACGACGATGGTCAGCTTCGGCACCCGGGCGTTGGCCACCGCCTGAATCATCTTCGCGCCGTGCTTGATCACGCCTTGCTGTTCCGATTCGGTACCGACCATGAACCCGGTGGTGTTGTGGAAAAACAGCAGCGGCGTCTGGCTCTGGTCGCACAGCTGGATGAACTGGGCGGCCTTGCTCGCACCTTTGGGCGTGATCGGGCCGTTGTTGCCGATGAAACCACAGGCGCGGCCCTGAATTTTCAGATGACCGCACACAGTCTGCTGATCGAACTCGCCCTTGAATTCAAGAAAGTTCGAAGCGTCGGCAATACGGGCGATGATTTCGCGCACGTCATAGGGCTTTTTCGGATCATCCGGGATCAGCCCCAGCAGTTCGTCGATGGGGTAGAGCGGTTCCTCCCAGCGACGTTCGGGTAGTGGGGGCAACTGCTCGTTCCATGGCAACAGGCTGACGATCTCGCGTACCTGACGCACGCCGTCGGCATCGTTTTCAGCCAGGTATTCGGCGGTGCCGGCGGTTTGTGCGTGCATCTCGGCACCGCCCAGTTCTTCATCGGTGGCGACTTCGCCGGTGGCGGCCTTGAGCAGCGGCGGGCCGGCGAGAAACAGCTTGGCCTTGCCGCGCACCACCACCACGTAATCCGACAGCCCCGGCTGATAGGCACCGCCCGCCGTGGCAGAGCCGTGCACTACGGTGACCTGCGGCAACCCCATGGCCGACATCCGTGCCTGATTGGCAAAGCTGCGCGCGCCTTCGACGAAAATTTCCGCCGCGTAATTGAGGTTGGCGCCGCCGCTTTCGGCAAGGGTGATCACCGGCAGTTTGTTTTCCATGGCGATCTGTTGCAGGCGCAGGGATTTCTTCAAGCCGCTGGGGGAGATGGTTCCGCCCCTGATCGCGCTATTGTTCGCCACCACCAGTACGCGCACGCCGGACACATAGCCGATGCCCGCAATCAAGCCGCCACCGGCGCTGCTGCCATCCTTGTCGTCATGCAGCTTGTAGCCGGCCAGGCTCGCCAGTTCGAGAAACGGCGCGCCAGGGTCCAGCAGCAGGTTGAGACGTTCCCGGGGCAGCAACTGGCCGCGCTTTTCGAACTTCGGCCTGGCTTCGGCAGCCTTGTTCAGCAGGTTCTGCTCGAGCACGCGAACTTGCTCGATGGCGCTCAGCATCGCCGCACGGTTCTGGGCGAACGGCTCGCTGTGGGGGTCGAGTTGCGACTGAATCACCGGCATGGGTTATTCCTTGTCCTTCAATACGTCGGGTATGTAGGCGCGGTGGAAACCGTTGTACGACTCGCTGTTGGTCGCCTTGTGGATCGGCCAGGCGCGGCCGCCGAGGCTGGCGGCGCCGTCGATGCGCAAGGTGCTGCCACTGACGAACGCCGCTGCCGGGCTGAGCAGGAAAACAATCGCCGCGCTGACCTCCGATTCGGTGCCGATGCGCTTGAGCGGCACATGTTCGCGCAGGGTCGGGATCACGGCCTTGAAGGCGCCTTCGTAGGTGTCCATGCCGCTGGAGGCTATCCACCCCGGGGCCACGGCGTTGACCCGCACCCCGGCATGACCCCATTCGTACGCGGCGGTCTTGGTCAGATTGTCCATGCCCGAACGTGCCGCGCCGGAGTGGCCCATGCCGGGCATGCCGCCCCACATGTCGGCGAGCATGTTGACGATGGCGCCGCCATGCTGGCTCATGGACTGGTTGAATACTTCCCGGGCCATCAGGAAACCGCCCACCAGATTGGTGCGCATCACGGTTTCGAAACCCTTCTGATTGATCGAGGCCAAAGGCGACGGGTACTGCCCGCCAGCGTTGTTGACCAGACCGTGAATGGGACCATGCTTGCGGATCAGTTCGCTGACCAGGTGCTGCACCGATTCCTCCTCGCGGATGTCGCAAACCGCCCAGTCGGCCTTGCCGCCGTCGTCGGCGATCTCCGCCGCAACGTTTTTCAGCTTGTCGGCCTTGCGCCCGACCAGCAGCACATGGGCGCCGAGGGCCGCCAGTTCGTGGGCGGTGCAGCGGCCGATGCCACTGCCGCCACCGGTGACGATGATGTTTTGGCCGGCAAACAAATCGGCTTTGAAAATCGAATCGTAGGCCATGGCGGCAATCCTCTAGTTGAACTGGTCGGCGATGCGCTGCGGCACCGGGATCTGGATTTCCAGCAGTTGCTGGGCGAAGGCCTTGCCTTGCGGATCGATGCGCAGGCTGGCGACACCGCCGCCGCCGAGGGCGTTCTCCAGCAGGAAATTCAGGCTGTGGCTGGCGGGCAAGTACCAGCGCTCGACTCGCCCGTGGACTGGATCGAGGACGTGGCCCATCCAGTCGACGATCACTTCCGGGGTCAAGGCTTCTGCAATCCATGGCAGGAATTGCGGCGCGCGGGCCATGACGCCGATGTTGCTGTGGTTGCCCTTGTCGCCCGAGCGGGCGACCGCCAGTTTGACCAGGGCCACGCTGGCGTCGGCCAGGCCAAGCGGTTTCGGTGGCGTGAGCGTGGCTGGCAGGTCCAGCGGGTCAAGCACATCGAGGGCGGGCAGGGCACACGGGTGGCGCTGGCCCATGAAATCAATGTCCAGCGTGCAGGCGGTTTTGTCGATCAGGAACGAGAACAGCCGGATCAGCGGATACACCGTTGGCCGGCCACCGACAATGCCGGTCAGCCCCGGCGCCATGCCGGTGGCGGCTTGGGCGATTTCCCGGGAGAACACGATCAACGCCTGCTTGTCCGGATGGCGCACCGCGAGTTTGATCACCACTTCGCGACTGTCCTGACGCTGGCCGTGGGGGCCGTAGGTTGCCTCGCTGCCCAGCAACTCGATACTCACGTCGCTGTAGGGCGCCCAGCCGCGCAGGCGGAACATTTCCGAGGTCTTGTTGATGATCGCATCACCGACCCGCCGCGCCTTGTCGACGGCATCGATGCCGGCGATCAGGCAACTGGCGGTGCAGCGGAAACCATCGGGGTACGTGGCGCTGACCTTGTATTGCGCGGTCGGCGGCAGGCCTTTGGCGCCATGCACCTGCACCGCGTTCTTGCCTTGTTGCAGCAGTTTGACCTGAGTGAAATCGCACACCACGTCGGGCAGCAGGTAGGCACGTGGGTCGCCGATTTCATACAGCATCTGTTCACCCACCGTCAGTGGCGTGACCAGCCCACCCGTACCTTCCGGTTTGCTGACGATGAACTGGCTGTCGGCGCTGACTTCGACGATGGGAAAACCGATGTGTTCGTAGTCGGGCACGTCGCGCCAGTCGGTAAAGTTGCCGCCCGTGCACTGGGCGCCGCATTCGATGATGTGCCCGGCCAGTGCCGCCTGGGCGAGCTTGTCGTAGTCGTGCCACGACCAGCCGAACTCATGCACCAGCGCGGCGCTGACCACCGCACTGTCGACCACGCGCCCGGTGATCACGATGTCCGCCCCCAGGCGCAGGGCTTCGACGATGCCGGGTGCACCGAGATAGGCGTTGGTCGAGACACACATCGATGGCAGGGGCGCGCCACTGAACATTTCATGAATGCCCAGGTTGCCCAGCTGTTTGAATTGCGGTTGCAGGTCGTCGCCCAGCAGCACGGCGATCTTCAGCGCCACCCCGGCCTTGTCGCAGGCCGCTTGCAGGGCGGCGGCACAGGCTTGGGGATTGACCCCGCCGGCATTGCTGATGACCCGGATGTTCTGCTGCGCGAGATGCGGCAGCAAGGGCGCGAGCACTTCGATGAAGTCGCCCGCATAGCCGGCCTGGGGATCTTTCATCCGCGCGCCGGCCATGATCGACAGGGTGATTTCGGCCAGGTAATCGAAGACCAGATAGTCCAGATGCCCGTGTTCGACCAGTTGCGCGGCAGCGGTCGAGGTATCGCCCCAGAAGGCACTGGCGCAACCGATGCGAATTGTTTTAGGCGCAGTCCATTCCATAACCACCTCCAACCGAAGTTCATCGACATTACCAAGCAAGCGCTTGGTTTGTAAATGACTTGATTATCTTCTGCCCAAGCGCTTGCTTGGTTGCATCCATGCGCTTAAATTGCCCGCGCAACCCCGCTGTTTTCGGGGGGATCTGCGTTATTGATTGAACGACTGTAGGAGAGAACGGGTGGACGAGCAAAAAGCCCTGAGGGTGATGCGCCAATTGGTCGACGATGGCCAACTGACCGACCCGGACAGCGCCCGTGGCAAGCTGCTGCAAGTGGCGGCCCACCTGTTCCGCAATAAAGGTTATGAACGCACGACCGTGCGCGACCTGGCCGGCGCCGTGGGCATTCAGTCGGGAAGCATTTTCCATCACTTCAAGAGCAAGGACGAAATCCTGCGGGCGGTGATGGAGGAGACCATTCTCTACAACACCGCGTTGATGCGTGCGGCCATCGCCGAGGCCGGCAATGTACGCGAGCAGGTGCTGGCGCTGATCCGGTGTGAATTGCAGTCGATCATGGGCGGCAGCGGCGAGGCCATGGCCGTGCTGGTCTACGAATGGCGCTCGCTGTCCGAAGAGGGTCAGGCCAAGGTCCTGGCGTTGCGGGACATCTACGAAGACATCTGGCTGCAAGTGCTGGGAGAAGCCAAGAGCGCCGGGTTTATCCGTGGCGATGTGTTCATCACCCGCCGCTTCCTGACCGGCGCATTGTCCTGGACCACGACGTGGTTTCGCGCCGGCGGCAGCATGAGTCTCGATCAGTTGGCCGATGAGGCGCTGATTCTGGTGCTGGAAGACCGGCAATAAGCTTGTATTGGCCTACATTAAACTGGCTAACTGGACGAAACCGCCTAGCTTGAATGCATTGGTACCGTTTTATTGGGGAGTGGGGGCGTTTTGATGGGTTCGCCAATTCGGTCAGCCTCACGGCTGTTGCTGTCGATGCTTGCGGTGTCAACGATGATGCCGTCCCAGGCTGCGCAACTGGTGCGCATTGGTGCCGCGCACTTTCCACCCTACACCGTGCGCCCGGAATCCGGGGCCGATACCGGGTTGCTGCCGCAACTGGTCGAAGCCCTGAATGCATCGCAAACTGACTACCAGTTTGTCCTGGTGCCCACTTCCATTCCCCGGCGCTTCGGTGATTTCAAGCAGGGCCGGGTCGACATGGCCATCTTCGAAAATCCCGCCTGGGGTTGGGAGGATATCCCCCACACAGCCGTCGACATGGGGCTGGAGGACGCCGAGATTTTTGTCGCGCAACACCTGCCCGATCGACAGCAAAGCTATTTTTCCGACCTGAAAGGCAAGCGCCTGGCACTGTTCAGCGGCTATCACTACGAGTTCGCCAACTTCAATGCCGACCCTCTGTACCTCGCGAAAAACTACAACGCCACGCTGACCTATTCCCATGACAGCAATCTGCTGATGGTATTACGCGACCGGGCCGACATTGCCCTGGTCACGCGCTCTTACCTGAACGACTATTTTTTGCGCAATCCGAATGTCGCCAAGGAGTTGTTGGCGTCCGATCGCATCGATCAGGTCTATCACCACTACGCAATTCTGCGTCCGACCGCGCCCATCAGCGGCGAGGCCTTCGGCAAGTTGTTGCAAGGCTTGCGGGACAACGGCCAGATGTTGAAGATTTTCCAGCCGTACAAGATTGCGCTGGTGCCGGTCCCGCGCAACGAACCGGCGCCACAAGCCGCCAAATGATGGTCTTTGCCTAAATTTCCCGCCGTGGCTCACGTCACCTCGTTGAACTGTCGACGATTATCGTGAGCCCGACCCATGTCCAATCTGAATGACCTGACTGCCCTGTGTCTGCCGACAGGCAGTCGTCTTGCCGCTGATGAAACCCAAAGCCGCCTGAGTCTCAGCCTGGAGGGGCAACCGTTGCTCACCCTGCGGCTGATGCGTGGCCCCGAATTGCACGTGCAACTGGAAGAGCATTTCGGTCGCCCTGAACGGCAGGCGTTGTGGGCGGCCTGTTACTGGCTGTTCGCCCGGGACCCCAACTGTCAGCGCCTGGTCTGGCAACTGCAAGACGTACCGACCGAAGCCGTGTTCAGCGGTCTGCTGATTCCGACTCCCGTCAGTGGCCAGTATCACTGCGAGCGCACTGTGTTCTGGCAGTTGTCGCAGCCGTGGCTGGGGCATTCCCTGACCGGCAGCTATCCGCAGCAAATGCTCATGAGCGACGGCAAGCGTCATCCACGGCGGCCGGTCAAACCCCGTGGTGAAGTGTATCGACGCTTCGATGCGCGGCTGGGCGCCTGGGTTTCCCTGCGCACGCTGGATATCGAGCAAGACCTGGCACGCTTCAACCGTTGGCAGAACAGCCCGCGTGTCGCCAGTTTCTGGCAGGAGGAGGGCAGCCTCGAACAGCATCGCGAGTACCTGAACAAACTCGAGGCCGACCCGCACACGTTAACGCTCATCGGTAGTTTCGACGATCAGCCATTTGCTTATTTCGAGGCTTATTGGGCCAGGGAAGATCGCATCTCGCCGTTCTATGAGGTCAACGATTACGACCGTGGCATTCACATGCTGGTGGGCGAAGAAAATCACCGCGGTCCGCACAAGGTGGCGAGCTGGTTATCGGCGCTGGTGCATTACCTGTTTCTCGATGATCCGCGCACCCGGCGCGTGGTTGCCGAGCCCCGTGCCGATAACGCGAAGATGATCGGGTACATGCAGGAGCAGCGCTTTCACTGCGAGAAAGAGTTCGACTTCCCGCACAAGCGCGCGGCCTTGATGGTGTTGGGGCGGGAGCGGTTTTTTGATCGGTGCGCACTGGCTTGATGCTTGAAGCTCAAGATTCGTTGCGGTCTTGAGTCAGCCTTCGTCGGAACGCCGCCCGGACCAAGCCGGCTCCCACAGGGTGTGCGCTGAACCTGTGGGAGCGGGCTTGCTCGCGAAGGGCGCGACGCAGATTTCAGCTCTTATTGGCGGGAAGCCGCATCGCCACGCTTGCCCGACACCTTGCGGCAATGCACCAGCGCGTCACGGATCATGAAGTTCACCAGGGTCGGCGAGACGCCGAGTTCCTTGGCGATGTCCTTTTGCGGTACGCCGTGCAGGCGATACATCTCGAAGGCGTAGCGGGTGCGGCTCGGCAACTCGGTCAACGCATCGGCAATGTGCTCCAGTGTCGAGAAGTTGATGTGCGACGTTTCCGGTGACGCACCCTGGATCACCACATTCAGCCCTTCCGCTTCAGGACCGGAATACTTCTGCTCCAGCGCCTGCTTGCGGTAGTGGTCGATCGCCAGGTTGCGCACGATCTGGAACAGGTAGCTGAGCTGAGCCTTGATCGAACTGGTGATGGGCGGGGCCGATTGCAGCCGGAAGAATGCGTCCTGCACAACATCTTCGGCACGTGAGCGGCAACCGGTAATTCGGGCTGCAATCTTCACCAGAATCAGTCGATTGTCGACGAATGCCTGAAGTAGCGGTGTATCGCACCTGCTTGTGGATACTGGTTCCATCATGGAAATCACCCTGCTGCCAAAAGGTTAGTGGGACGGCGAAAAACCGGGGGGGCGTCCTACACATCGAGCGACAAATTAGGCTTAATGATAATGATTGTCAAATGAGAAAAAGAATTGATGCGCGACAAAAATGCAGAGTGCGAACTGCGACACGTTGACGCCCCTTCAGCCCGCCTGGCGTTGCAACCAGGCGACTAATTATTTCAAGACGTCATCCGTTCTCATTGGTGAATTGCACAGCGCAACCCTCATCACCCCGTAGGAGCGAGCTCGCTCCGGGCGGCGTTCCGACGATGGTCGTCAACGATGACGATGGGCGCCCGACACCCCGCGGTGTTCTCCGGATTTTCGCGAGCAAGCTCGCTCCTACCAAGCCGAATTCAGGCAGGAAACCTCATGACCGACGCGTTCGAACTCCCCAGCACAATGGTCCAAGCCCTTCAGCGCCGCGCGGCCCTGACGCCGGATCGGGTGGCCCTGCGCTTTCTCGCCGAGACCCCGGAACAGGCCGTAGTGCTCAGCTATCGCGAACTGGACCTGCGGGCGCGGACGATTGCCGGCGCGTTGCAGGCCCGGGCGGATGTTGGCGACCGCGCGGTGTTGTTGTTCCCCAGCGGCCCGGATTACGTCGCGGCGTTCTTCGGTTGCCTGTACGCCGGGGTGATCGCGGTGCCAGCCTATCCGCCGGAGTCGACACGCCGTCATCACCAGGAACGCCTGCTGTCGATCATCAGCGATGCCCAGCCGCGCTTGCTGCTGACCAGCGCCGGGCTGCGCGATGGGTTGCAGCAGATCGAAGGGGCACCGCCACTGGTGTGTGTCGATACCCTCGACGGTGCACTGGCCGAGCGCTGGGTCGCGGTGGACTTGCAGGACGATCACATCGCCTTCCTGCAATACACCTCCGGTTCCACCGCGCTACCCAAAGGCGTGCAAGTCAGCCATGGCAATCTGGTGGCCAACGAATTGCTGATTCGCCACGGTTTCGGCATTGACCTGAACCCCGACGACGTCATCGTCAGCTGGCTGCCGCTGTACCACGACATGGGCCTGATCGGCGGCCTGCTGCAGCCGGTTTTCAGCGGCGTGCCTTGCGTGTTGATGTCCCCGGCGTACTTCCTCGGCCGGCCGTTGCGCTGGCTGGAGGCGATCAGTGAATACGGCGGCACCATCAGTGGCGGGCCGGATTTTGCCTTTCGCTTGTGCAGCGAGCGGGTCAGCGAGTCGGCCCTGGAACGGCTCGACCTGAGTGGCTGGCGCGTGGCGTATTCCGGCTCCGAACCGATTCGCCTCGACACCCTGGAACGCTTCGCCGGGAAGTTCGCGACCTGCGGCTTCGGCGCGGACAGTTTCATGGCCTCCTATGGACTGGCCGAAGCCACCTTGTTCGTGGCCGGCACCGCGCGCGGTAAAGGCATCGGCAACCTGCGGGTGGACGATCAGGCCCTGGCGCAGAACCGTGTCGAAGAAGGTGAGGGTAGCCCGGTCATGAGTTGCGGTATCAGCCAACCGGGTCACGCCGTGCTGATCATCGATCCGGTCTCGCTCACCGAACACACCGACAACGTCGTCGGCGAAGTCTGGGCCAGCGGGCCGAGTATCTCCTCGGGCTACTGGCGAAACCCCGAGGCGTCCGCCAAGACCTTCGTCCGGCACGCCGGTCAGACCTGGTTGCGCACCGGGGACCTGGGTTTCCTGCGCAACGGCGAGCTGTTCATCACCGGGCGCCTGAAGGACATGCTGATCGTGCGCGGGCACAACCTGTACCCGCAGGACATCGAGCAGACTGTCGAGCGCGAAGTGGAAGTGGTGCGCAAAGGCCGGGTTGCCGCCTTCGCCGTCACGGTTGATGGACAGGAAGGCATCGGCATCGCTGCCGAGATCAGCCGCAGCGTGCAGAAAATCCTGCCGCCGGAATCCTTGATCAAAGCCATTCGACAAGCCGTCGCCGAGGCGTATCAGCAAGCGCCGGACGTGGTAGTGCTGCTCAATCCGGGCGCGCTGCCCAAGACCTCCAGTGGCAAACTGCAACGCTCGGCGTGTCGCAATCGCCTGGCGGACGGTAGCCTCGACAGCTACGCGATGTTCCCGTCGGCCGTCACCGAAAGTGCAGGCCAGATCGAGTCGGGCTCCGAGCTGCAAAGCCTGATCGGCCGGATCTGGTGTGAGCAGTTGCAAGTGGCACAGGTGGGTGCAGACGACCATTTCTTCCTGCTCGGCGGTAACTCCATTGCGGCGACGCAGGTAGTGGCGCGTCTGCGTGAAGAGCTCGGTCTGGAGTTGAACCTGCGCCTGCTGTTCGAAGCCCCGACCCTCGGCGCTTTTGCCGATGTCGTGAGCCGACTGCAACAGGACGGTGGCATGGCCCAGGGCGTGATCACTGCGCTGTCGCGCCAGCAACCGATGCCGCAATCCCTGGCACAAAACCGCCTGTGGATCACCTGGCAACTCGACCCGTACAGCAGCGCCTACAACATTCCCGGCGGCTTGAGCCTGCGCGGCGAGCTGGATGAGGACGCCTTGCGCGCCAGCTTCCAGCAGTTGATCGAGCGCCACGAATCCCTGCGCACGCGATTTTTCGAACGTGACGGCGTGGCGCTGCAACAGGTCGTTGCGACGGCCGGGTTCAACCTGCAACTGATCGACATCAGTGACCTGCCAGCCACCGAGCGAGAGGCCCGGGCACAACAGATCCGCGAGGACGAAGCGCGGACCCGGTTCGATCTGGAGAAAGGCCCGTTGATGTGGGTGACGCTGGTGCGCCTCGACGACGAAGACCATCAGTTGTTGGTGACGATGCACCACATCATCGCTGACGGCTGGTCGTTGAATGTGTTGATCGACGAGTTCTCGCGCCTGTATGCGGCCGCCTCCCAGGGCTGGCAAGCGGAGCTGGCGCCATTGCCGACGCAGTATGCCGATTACGGCAACTGGCAGCGGCAATGGCTGGCGCAAGGGGAGGGCGAGCGTCAACTGGCTTATTGGAAAGACCGCTTGGGTGATGAGCATCCAACCCTGAGCCTGGCCACCGACCATCCACGCGCTGCCCAACAACTGCACAGCGCCGCTCGCCACACCGTGCGTCTGGGCGCGGCCCTGAGCAATGCGATTCGTCAGACCGCCCAGGCCCATGAATCGACCACCTTCATGCTGTTGCTGGCGGCGTTCCAGACCTTGTTGCATCGCTACAGCGGCCAGCGTGATATCCGCATCGGCGTGCCCAATGCCAACCGTCCGCGCCTGGAAACCCAAGGCCTGATCGGTTTTTTCATCAATACCCAGGTGCTGCGTGCCGAGGTGGACTCACGCCTGACATTCGTTGAGCTACTGGCGCAGACCCGTCAGGCGGCGTTGGGTGCGCAAGGGCATCAGGACCTGCCGTTCGAGCAACTGCTGCAAGCCTTCCCCCAGGCCCGCGAGCAGGGCCTGTTCCAGGTCATGTTCAACCATCAGCAACGGGACCTCAGCGCCTTGAAACGCCTGCCGGGGTTGTTGGCCGAAGAGCTGCCGTGGCATAGCCGCGAAGCCAAGTTCGATTTGCAGTTGCACAGCGAAGAAGACCGCAACGGTCGCCTGACCTTGTCCTTCGACTACGCCAGCGAATTGTTCGACGCGGCGACCATCGAGCGTCTGGCCGAGCATTTCAGCAACCTGCTGCGGGCTGTCTGCGAGCACCCGGACACCACCATCGGTGACCTGCCACTGTTGACCGCCGCCGAACACCTTCAACAATCAGACTGGGCCACCGCACCCTGCGCAGCGGCCAGCCAATGGCTACCGCAATGGCTCAGCGAGCAGACACGCCAGACCCCGCAGCGTACCGCGCTGATGTGGGACGGCGGCCAGATGGACTTCGCCGAGCTGCACACCCGGGCGAACCGTCTGGCGCATTACCTGCGCGACAAAGGTGTCGGCCCGGACGTCTGCGTGGCCATCGCCTGCGAGCGTTCGCCGCAACTGCTGATCGGCCTGCTGGCGATCATCAAGGCCGGTGGCGCCTACGTGCCGCTGGATGCGGATTACCCTGCCGAGCGCCTGGCCTACATGCTCAGCGACAGCGGTGTTCAATTGCTGCTGACACAAACCCGATTGCTTGAGCGCCTGCCAGCGACTGATGGCGTCAGCGTGATCGCGATGGATGCCCTGCATCTGGAGAGCTGGCCGAGCCATGCGCCAGGGCTCCATCTGCACGGCGACAACCTCGCCTATGTGATTTACACCTCCGGTTCCACCGGCCAACCCAAAGGCGTCGGCAACACCCACGCGGCGCTGGCCGAGCGCCTGCAATGGATGCAGGACACTTATCGCCTGAACGAAACCGACGTGCTGATGCAAAAGGCGCCGATCAGTTTCGACGTGTCGGTGTGGGAGTGCTTCTGGCCGCTGATCACTGGCGCACGTTTGCTGATCGCCGGTCCCGGCGAACACCGCGATCCACATCGTATCGCGCAGCTGGTGCAAGCGTACGGCGTGACCACGTTGCACTTCGTGCCGCCGCTGCTTTCGCTGTTCATCGAAGAACCGCTGAGCGCTGAATGCACCAGCCTGCGTCGGGTGTTCTCCGGGGGCGAAGCCTTGCCGGCCCAGCTGCGCAACCGGGTGCTGACGCAACTGCCGGCGGTGCAACTGCACAACCGCTACGGCCCGACCGAAACCGCGATCAACGTCACCCACTGGCAGTGCTCCAGCGCCGACGGCGAGCGCTCGCCGATTGGCCGGCCGCTGGGCAATGTGATCTGCCGTGTGCTCGATAGCGATCTCAATCCGGTTCCGGTCGGCGTACCGGGTGAGTTGTGCATCAGCGGTGTTGGCCTGGCCCGTGGTTACCTCGGTCGCCCGGCGTTGACCGCCGAACGCTTCGTGGTCGATCCGTTGGGCGAGTCGGGCGCACGCTTGTATCGCACTGGCGACCGGGCGCGCTGGACGGTGGACGGCGTGATCGAATACCTCGGCCGTCTCGATCAGCAGGTCAAGTTGCGCGGGTTCCGGGTCGAGCCGGAAGAAATCCAGGCGAGGCTGCTCGCCCAGGACGGCGTTGCGCAAGCCGTGGTGCTGGTGCGCGACATCGTGGCCGGGGCGCAGTTGATCGGTTACTACACCGCAACGGACCATGCCGGGGACGAAGCCGAGCAATCTGCGCGCCTGAAAAGCGCATTGGCCGCCGAACTGCCCGAATACATGGTCCCGGCGCAACTGATGCGTCTGGAGCAAATGCCCCTCGGCCCGAGCGGCAAACTCGACCGGCGCGCCTTGCCGGATCCGCAGTGGCAGGTGCGCGAACACGTTGAACCCGTGACAGAACTGGAGCAATGCATCGCCGGCATCTGGCGCGAAGTGCTGGGCCTGGCGCAAGTCGGTTTGGGCGATGATTTTTTTGCCCTCGGCGGCCATTCGTTGCTGGCCACGCAAATCATCTCCCGTGCCCGCCAGGCCTGCGACGTCGAGTTGCCGCTGCGGGCGCTGTTCGAACACAGCGAACTCGGTGCCTTTGCCGAACAGGTTCGCCTGATCAAGGCCAGCGGCAGCACCAATAAACAGCCGCCGATTGAGAAAGTCGATCGCAGCCAGCCGGTGCCGCTGTCCTATTCCCAGCAGCGCATGTGGTTCCTCTGGCAGATGGAGCCCGACAGCCCGGCCTACAACGTCGGTGGCATGGCACGGCTGCGCGGCGTGCTCGACGTGGCGCGTTTCGAGGCGGCGCTGCAAGCCCTGATCCTGCGTCACGAAACCCTGCGCACCACGTTCCCGAGCATCGACGGCGTCGCCCGCCAACAGGTGCACACGCAAACCGGCGTGCGCATGGCATGGAAGGATTTCACCGCGCTGGATGCCGAAGTCCGCGAGTGGCAGGTCCAGCAACTGGCCGACGACGAAGCGCACCAGCCGTTCGATCTGGAAGCCGGGCCGCTGTTGCGCGCCTGCCTGGTCAAGACCGCCGAACAGGAACACTACTTCGTTCTGACCCTGCACCACATTGTTACCGAAGGCTGGGCGATGGACATTTTTGCCCGGGAACTGAGCGCGCTGTACGAAGCGTTCGTCGATGATCGTGAATCACCGCTGGCGCCATTGCCGGTGCAGTATCTGGATTACAGCGTGTGGCAGCGTCAGTGGCTGGAGTCCGGTGAGCGTCAGCGCCAGCTCGATTACTGGACCACGCAACTGGGCCGCGAACACCCGTTGCTGGAGTTGCCGGCCGACCGTCCGCGTCCGCCGGTGCAAAGCCATCAGGGTGAGTTGTACCGGTTCGACCTGAGCGACGACCTCGCTGCACGGGTCCGCGCCTTCAACGCGCAACACGGCCTGACCCTGTTCATGACCATGACCGCCGCCCTGGCGACGCTGCTGTACCGCTACAGCGGCCAGACCGATTTGCGCATCGGCGCCCCGGTAGCCAACCGCATTCGTCCGGAAAGCGAAGGGCTGATCGGTGCGTTCCTCAACACCCAAGTGCTGCGCTGCCGGCTCGACGGGCAGATGTCTGTCGGCGAGCTGTTCGAGCAGGTGCGTCATACGGTGATCGAAGGCCAGTCCCATCAGGACCTTCCGTTCGATCATCTGGTGGAAGCCCTGCAACCACCCCGCAGCGCGGCCTGCAACCCGTTGTTCCAGGTGATGTGCAACGTGCAGCGCTGGGAGTTCCAGCAAAGCCGAACCCTGGCCGGCATGACGGTCGAGTACCTGGCCAACGATGCCCGCGCGACCAAGTTCGACCTCAACCTGGAAGTCACTGACCTCGACCATCGCCTGGGTTGCTGCCTGACCTACAGCACCGATCTGTTCGACGAACCGCGCATTGCACGCATGGCCGGGCATTGGCGCAACCTGCTGGAGGCCCTGATTGCCGATCCGCAACAGCGCTTGAGCGAGTTGCCGCTGCTGGCGAGTGGCGAACAACAACATCTGCTCGACAGCCTCGGCGTCGAGCCCGGCGAGCATCGACTGGATCAATGCATTCATCATTTGTTCGCCGAGCAAGCCTTGATTCGCCGAGACGCTCCGGCCCTGACCTTCGCCGGGCAGACTTTGAGCTACGCCGAACTCGACAGCCGCGCCAATCGCCTGGCCTGGATGCTGCGCGAGCGTGGCGTTGGGCCGCAGGTTCGCGTGGGCCTGGCACTGGAGCGCTCGCTGGAGATGGTCGTCGGCCTGCTGGCGATCCTCAAGGCCGGCGGCGCTTATGTACCGCTGGATCCGGAGTACCCGCTGGACCGCTTGCATTACATGATCGAAGACAGCGGCATCGGTCTGCTGCTCAGCGATGCGACGATGTTCAAGGCCCTGGGCGAGTTGCCGGCGAGCGTCGGTCGCTGGTGTCTTGAAGAGGACGCCGCTGCACTGGCCGGCTATCCGGCCACCGAGTTGCCATTGATCAGCCTGCCGCAACATCAGGCCTACCTGATTTACACCTCGGGCTCGACCGGCAAGCCGAAAGGCGTGGTGGTGTCTCACGGCGAAATCGCCATGCATTGCCGCGCCGTGATCGAGCGCTTCAGCATGCGCCCCGACGACTGCGAGCTGCACTTCTATTCGATCAACTTCGACGCCGCCACCGAGCGTTTGCTGGTGCCGCTGCTCAGCGGTGCGCAAGTGGTGCTGCGGGCTCAAGGGCAGTGGGACGCGGAAGAAATCTGTGGCCTGATCCGCCGTCATCACATCAGCGTCCTCGGTTTCACGCCGAGCTACGGCAGCCAGTTGGCGCAATGGCTGGCAACGCAAAATGAAACCCTGCCGGTGCGCATGATCATCACCGGCGGCGAAGCGCTGACCGGTGAGCACCTGGCGCGCATTCGCGCAGCCTTCAAACCGAGCCAGTTCTTCAACGCCTACGGCCCGACCGAAACCGTGGTCATGCCGCTGGCCAGTCTTGCCCCTGAAGTACTGGAAGAGGGGGCCGGCAGCGTACCGATCGGCAGCGTGATCGGCGACCGCGCGGCCTACATTCTCGACGCCGACCTGGCGTTGGTGCCGCAAGGCGCGACAGGTGAGTTGTATGTCGGTGGCGCGGGTCTGGCCCAGGGTTATCACCAGCGTCCGGGCATGACTGCGGAGCGCTTTGTGGCCGATCCGTTTGTCGCCAGCGGTGGACGCATCTACCGTACTGGCGACCTGGTGCGCCAGCGCGCCGACGGCCTGGTGGAATACCTCGGTCGCATCGACCATCAAGTGAAGATTCGCGGCTTCCGTATCGAGCTCGGTGAAATCGAAACCCGTCTGCTGGAGCACGAATCGATCCGTGAGGCGGTGGTGCTGGCGCTCGATGCACCGAGTGGCAAGCAATTGGTCGGCTATCTGGTGACTGACGTCGCAGAGTTTGGCGAAGCGCAGCAGGCTGAACTGCGTGAAGCGCTCAAAACGCATCTGAAATCGCAACTGCCAGACTACATGGTGCCCACGCACCTGATCCTGCTGGCCAGCATGCCTCTGACCGCCAACGGCAAGCTCGACCGCCGTGCTCTGCCGGCACCGGACCCTGAGCTGAACCGTCAGCAGTACGTGGCGCCGAGCAACGAGCTTGAAGTCACGCTGGCGCAGATCTGGTGCGAAGTGCTCAACGTCGGACAGGTTGGCCTCAATGACAACTTCTTCGAACTGGGCGGCGACTCGATCCTGTCGATCCAGGTGGTCAGCCGGGCACGGCAGCAGGGCATCCACTTCAGCCCTCGCGACCTGTTCCAGCACCAGACCGTGCAGACCCTCGCCGCCGTCGCCACCCGCAGCGAGCAGGTCAGCGCCGAGCAAGGCTTGCTCATGGGTGAATCGCGCCTGACGCCAATCCAGCACTGGTTCTTCGACACCGACATCCCGCAACGCCAGCACTGGAACCAGGCATTGTTGCTGCAGCCGACCGCCGCCCTTGAACCCCATCGTCTGGAGCAAGCGCTGCTGGCGCTGATCGAACAGCACGACGCCTTGCGCCTGCGTTTCAGCAAGGTCGCCGGCCAATGGCAGGCCACACACCAGGCGATTTCCGAGGCGCCGGTGTTGTGGCAGGTGCGCGTTTCGTCCATGGACAAATGCGCGGCCTTGTTCGCCGATGCCCAGCGCAGCCTCGATCTTGACGAAGGGCCGTTGCTGCGCGTGTTGCTGGTCGATGGTCCCGACGGTCAGCAACGGCTGTTCATCGCGATTCACCATTTGGTGGTCGATGGCGTTTCATGGCGCGTGCTGCTGGACGATCTGCAAACCGTGTATCGCCAACTGGACGCGCAGCAGTCGGTGAAACTGCCGGCGAAAACCAGCGCCTTCAAGGACTGGGCCGCACGCTTGCAGGCCTACGCCGGCAGCGAGTCCCTGCGTGAAGAACTGGGCTGGTGGCAGGCGCAACTGGCCGGGGCCACTGCCGACTTGCCCTGCGATCACCCCGAGGGCGGGTGGCAGAACCGGCATGGGCAAACCGTCAGCGTGCGCCTCGACAGCGAGCGTACCCGGCAGTTACTGCAACAGGCACCGAGTGCCTATCGCACCCAGGTCAACGACTTGCTGCTGACCGCTTTGGCCCGCGTGCTGTGCCGCTGGAGCGGTCAGCCATCGGCGCTGATTCAACTGGAAGGCCACGGCCGCGAAGCGCTGTTCGACGAGATCGACCTGACCCGCACCGTCGGCTGGTTCACCAGCGCCTATCCCCTGTGCCTGACCCCGTTGAACATCGAAGAAGCCGCCGGGCAGGGCGCGTCGATCAAGGCAATCAAGGAGCAATTGCGTGCCGTACCGCACAAAGGTCTGGGCTATGGCGTGCTGCGCTACCTCGCCGATGACCAGAGTCGCCACAGCATGGCGCAGTTGCCGGTGGCGCCGATCACCTTCAACTACCTCGGTCAGTTCGATCAGATCTTCGGGGCGGACGCGCTGTTCCATCCACTGGATGAAGCCATTGGCGCGGCCCACGATGGCAATGCCCCGCTGCCCAACGAGCTGAGCGTCGACGGTCAGGTGTATGGCGGTGAACTGGTACTGCGCTGGACTTTCAGCGCCGAACGCTTCGATGGGCAAACCATCAACGAGTTGGCCGATGCCTACCTCGGTGAGTTGAGCAGCCTGATCGAGCATTGCCTGCGCGACGACGCCGGTGGCCTGACGCCGTCGGACTTCCCGCTGGCGAATCTCAACCAGACGCAACTGGATACGCTGCCGGTCCCGGCCGCTGTCATCGAAGACGTCTACCCGCTAACCCCGATGCAGGAAGGCATGCTGCTGCACACCTTGCTGGAGCCGGGCACCGGCCTGTATTACATGCAGGACCGCTACCGTATCAATAGCGAACTCGACCCGCAGCGTTTCGCCCAGGCCTGGCAAGCGGTGATCGCCCGCCACGAAGCGTTGCGCGCGTCGTTCTGCTGGAACGTGGGCGAAGACATGCTGCAAGTGATCCACAAACCGGGCAGCACGCCGATCGAGTACCTCGACTGGAGCGATCTTGCCGAAGCCGAGCAAGAGCCGAAGCTGCAAACCTTGCTCAAGACCGAACGCGAGGCCGGGTTCGATCTGCTCAACCAGGCGCCGTTCCACTTGCGTTTGATCCGTGTGGGCGCGGCGCGCTACTGGTTCATGATGAGCAACCACCACATCCTCATCGATGCCTGGTGCCGTTCGCTGCTGATGAACGATTTCTTCGAGATCTACAGCGCCCTCGACGAAGGGCGGGAAGCGCAGCTGGAGGTGCCGCCACGTTATCGCGACTACATCGGCTGGCTGCAGCATCAAAGCCTGGCCGAAGCACGGCAGTGGTGGAAAACCAACCTGCAGGGTTTCGAACGGACCACGCCGATCCCGAGCGACCGGCCATTGCTGCGCGAACATGCCGGCGACAGCGGCGGCATGATTGTCGGCGACCGCTACACAAGGCTCGATACCCGGGACGGCGCGCAATTGCGCGAACTGGCCCAGGCCCATCAGCTGACCATCAATACCTTCGCCCAGGCGGCATGGGCACTGGTGCTGCGGCGCTTGAGCGGTGATCGCGACGTGCTGTTCGGCGTCACCGTGGCCGGGCGTCCGGTGGACATGCCGCAGATGCAGCGCACCGTCGGCCTGTTCATCAACAGCATCGCGCTGCGGGTGAAAATGCCCGAGGACGGCCAGCGTTGCAGCGTGCGCCAGTGGCTCAGTAGTCTGCTCGAGCACAACATGCAACTGCGTGAATACGAATACCTGCCGCTGGTGAACATCCAGGAGCAAAGCGAACTGCCCAAAGGCCAGCCGCTGTTCGACAGCCTGTTCGTGTTCGAAAACGCCCCGGTGGAAGTCTCCGTACTGGACCGTGCACAGAGCCTCAACGCGACCTCGGATTCGGGCCGAACCCATACCAACTTCCCGCTCACGGCCGTGTGCTATCCGGGTGATGACCTGGGCTTGCACCTGTCCTACGACCAGCGCTACTTCGATGAGGCCACGGTCGAGCGTATGCTGGGTGAGTTCAAGCGTCTGCTGCTGGCGTTGGTGGAAGGTTTCCATGGCGACATGGCCGACCTGCCGTTGCTGGGGGCCGAAGAGCAGGACTTCCTCATCCATGGCTGCAACCAGAGCGAACACCCGTATCCGCTGGAGCAGAGCTACGTTGCATTGTTTGAAATGCAGGTCGCCAGGCACCCGCAGCGGATTGCCGCCAGTTGTCTTGACCGGCAACACAGTTATCTTGAGCTGAACCAACGCAGTAACCGTCTCGGTCATGGGTTGATCGCCGCCGGTGTCGGGCGAGATCAACCGGTAGCCTTGCTGGCCGAACGCAGCCTCGATTTGCTGGGAATGATCATCGGCAGCTTCAAGGCGGGTGCTGGTTACCTGCCGCTGGACCCAGGGTTGCCGAGTCAGCGTCTGAGCCGGATCATCGATCTGAGCCGCACGCCATTGCTGGTGTGCACGCAAGCCTGTCGTGAGCAGGCGCAGGCCTTGCTCGACGAGATCAGCTGCGCCAACCGGCCAAGGCTGCTGGTCTGGGAGGAGGTCCAGGCCCTTGCGCTGTCGACGGACAATCCTGGCGTCTACAGCGGCCCGGACAACCTCGCCTACGTGATCTACACCTCCGGCTCCACCGGTTTGCCCAAAGGCGTGATGGTCGAACAGCGCGGCATGCTCAATAACCAGTTGAGCAAGGTGCCGTACCTGAATCTGAGCGACGCCGACGTGATCGCCCAAACCGCGTCGCAAAGCTTCGATATTTCGGTCTGGCAGTTCCTCGCCGCGCCGTTGTTCGGCGCCCGGGTGGACATCGTGCCGAACGCCATCGCCCACGATCCCCAAGGCTTGCTGGCCCATGTGGAAAGCCAGGGCATTACCGTGCTGGAAAGCGTGCCGTCGCTGATCCAGGGCATGCTCGCCCAGGAGCGCATGAGCCTTGACGGCCTGCGCTGGATGTTGCCAACCGGTGAGGCGATGCCGCCGGAACTGGCGCATCAATGGTTGCTGCGCTATCCGCAGATCGGCCTGGTGAATGCCTACGGTCCGGCGGAGTGCTCGGATGACGTGGCGTTCTTCCGCGTCGATATGGCTTCGACTCGCGCCAGCTACCTGCCGATTGGCACGCCGACCGACAACAACCGGTTGTACCTGCTCGACGAAGCGCTGGAACTGGTGCCGCTGGGCGCGGTGGGTGAACTGTGCGTGGCGGGGACCGGGGTCGGTCGCGGCTATGTCGGCGATCCGCTGCGCACCGCCCCGGTGTTTGTGCCGAACCCGTTCGGCGCACCGGGTGAGCGCCTGTATCGCACCGGCGACCTGGCTCGACGTCGCAGCGATGGCGTGTTGGAGTACGTGGGGCGCATCGACCATCAGGTGAAGATTCGCGGTTACCGCATCGAGCTGGGTGAAATCGAGGCTCGCCTGCATGAACAACCGGAAGTCCGCGATGCGGCGGTGGGTGTGCAGGAAGGGGCGAACGGCAAGCATCTGGTGGGCTATCTGGTCGCGGCGGATGTTGCGTTGAGTCCGGCCGAGGGATTGGAGCGGATCAAGCAACGCCTGCGCGCCGAATTGCCGGAATACATGGTGCCACTGCATTGGCTGTGGCTGGACAGGCTGCCGCTAAACTCCAACGGCAAACTGGACCGCAAGGCCCTGCCGGCGCTGGAGATCGGCCAGATGCAGAGCCAGGATTACCAGGCGCCGCGCAATGACCTGGAACAGACCCTGGCGGACATTTGGGCCGAGGTGTTGAAGGTCGAGAAGGTGGGTGTTCGCGACAATTTCTTCGAATTGGGCGGGCATTCGCTGCTGGCCACGCAGATCGCGTCACGGGTGCAGAAAACCCTGCAACGGGATGTGCCGCTGCGGGCCATGTTCGAATGCAGCACGGTGGAAGAGTTGGCCGGGTACATCGACGGGTTGGTGGCCAACGAAATCACCGAGGAGAAGGTGGATCGGCTGAATGATCTGATGGCGGAGCTGGAGGGGTTTTAATCTCCAGCGGCTTTACCGGCCTCATCGCGGGCAAGTCGAATCGTCGCACCGCCGCTCCCACAGGTTCGCAGGTGTATGTATGAAC
>NZ_JBWKWD010000052.1:0-37715 GCF_059422045.1 Pseudomonas sp. GW821-FHT02A08 | reverse complement strand
CGGTACGTCAGAGAGATCGTGCAAGCCGGATTTACGACTGCTGCGCAGCCGGACGCAGCCTTCGGCAGCTGCTACAAGGAACGCGTAGCTGTACCGCCATTGCGGGGTTTTTTGTTTGTCGGCTGGTTGTCAAAAGCTCAGAAATTCAGGGCCTTAGGAACTTTCCATAAACCCGCAACTTGCATGCAGTGTTTCTGCTTGTCGTGCATTTTGCATGATTCCGGGAATTGGATGATTTTGTAACATATTGATTTTAAGGGTTTTATTTCTTATTCAAGGTTGGCACAGCGTTCGCAATATCCTTGGTAACCCTGCCGGCAAGACACTCGGCAGGCTTTCCGAAAAACAGGAGTTACTCGTATGAAGAAGTTCGCTATCACTGCCGCTGCTGCTACCGCGCTGACCCTGACCATGGCAAACGCGGCATTCGCCCAGACTACTCAAGCCACCCAGGCTCCCATGACCCTGGCGGCGGGTGAAATGACCAAGGCTACAGAAGCCACTTCCGATACCTGGATCACCACCAAAGTCAAAGCTGACCTGATGACCGAAAAAGGCATTCCAGGTAGCGACATCAAGGTTGAAACCAACAAAGGCGTGGTATCGCTGTCGTCGACCACCGCCGTGACCGATTCGCAAAAAGAAATGGCAGTGGCCATTACCAAGAAAATCAAAGGCGTCAAGGCGGTCTCCGCTGACGGCCTGAAAGCCGAGTAAGGCAAGACTTCTCGCCTGGACCGGGAGAAGGCGCGACAGACGGGCAGAGTCATGCGTCTGTTGCAACCTGAATGTTCATGCGAAGGGCCATAAGGATGTTGGCCGTCACAGGCCCCGTGCATTTTTGCCGGGGCCTGTTCTATGTATAGCGCTGAAACCCAATGTGGGAGCGGGCTTGCTCGCGAAGGCTGACTGACATTCAACACATGCGTTGAATCAAAGACTGCCTTCGCGAGCAAGCCCGCTCCCACATTGAATCGTGGTTAATCAATTGCCGCGTTTGCTGGTGATCTGTTTCAGCTGATTACCTTCGAACCGCAAGTATTGATACATCCCGCCATTCGGTCCGTAGGTCCATTCCTCAACCTGAAACTCTTCGCGCCGGTCTGCACTGCGCTTATACCCCAGTAAATCGCGACTGACCGGTTCACCGCATTTGTGCACCACCTCACTCGAGCGATCGCCGACGCTGATCAATTGGCTGCCACAGCGCAGGGTATCGGCCGCCCAGGCCTGACTGGCGCAGAGCGCCAGAATCAGGCCAGCCAGCCGCCATATCATTACTCGGCATCCAGATGCATCGGCGTCACCACGCGGCCGTCACTTTGCGCCTCGCCCAGATTGGCGTCGATGAAGTACACCCGGTCATCTTCCAGCTGGGCCTTGTCGACCAGGTAATCCTTGATGCTGCTGGCACGTTCCTGGCCCAGTTGACGCAATAGCACGTCGCTGGAACTCCAGAACTTGATCACCTCGCCACGCATTTTCGCAGTGCGCTCTTCCTTGCCCAGGTCCTTCCATTCGGCAGGGGGTTGGGTTTTCAGGCGGGTGCGGTAGATGCCTTCGAGCAGCGGGCCTTTTTCCCCGTCCGGCACTTCCAGCAACGAAGCCTGGGCCGGGACCTTGTCACCGCGGCGCTGGAGCATTTTGTAGTAGTTGTACTGGTATTCACGTTCCAGGCGTTGTTCGGCGATCAGTGGGCCATCGCTGCTCTGGGCGGCGGTGCCTTCGATTTCCAGGCGCAGGGCCGGGCGTTCCTTGAGCGCTTTGGACAGTTTGTCCAGGGCGCCTTCGGCATCCTTGCTCAAATCGCTGGAACCTGCTGCGAATGAAACACTGCCCAGGTCCTCCGAACCACCACCGTTGACCAGTCCGCCAATGAGTTTGAACGGTGCTGCCGCGGCTTTGACGATCAGGTTGCGCAGGGTCTGCCAGATAATCGGCATGACGCTGAACTGAGGGTTGTTCAGGTCGCCGGTGACCGGCAGTTCGATGGAGATCTTGCCATCGACGTCCTTGAGCAAGGCAATTGCCAGTTTCAGCGGCAGGCTCACGGCATCCGGGCTGTCGACTTTTTCACCCAGCTGCAGTTGTTCGACCACCACTTTGTTGTCAGCTTTGAGCTGACCCTTGGTTATCTGGTAGTGCAGGTCGAGATTGAGCCGGCCCTTGCGGATACGGTAGCCGGCGAATTTGCCGGAATAGGGTGTGAGCGTGGTCAGTTCCACGCGTTTGAAGCTGGTGGCGATGTCGAGGCTGGCCATCGGGTCGAACGGATTGACCGAGCCCTTTATGGTCACCGGTGCATAGCGATCGACCTTGCCCTTGACGTCGACACCGGCCGGTTTCGGCTGGCGGCTGTCGATGGTGCCGATCTGCCCGTTGAGTTGCTGGATGGCGGTGGCGAAGTTCGGGGTCAGGCTGAAGTCGGCGAAGTTGGCCGAACCGTCATTGATGAAAATGCCGCCGATGTGGATGCCCAGCGGTTTCTCGTTGCTGGCCGGTTTGCTTGCCGCCGGTTTTGCCCCGGAGTCCGCCGGTTGCGGAATCAGCAGGTCATCGATGTTGGTGGTGCGATCATCGTTGATCATGAAGCGTGCGTAGGGCTGGAACAGGTTGATCTTGTCGATCGACAGGCTGTCCCCATGCTGATAGTTCAGGCCTTCGACCACGACCTGTTGCCACTTGAGGAAGTCGCGGGTTTTCAGGGTGTCCAGGGTATGCAACTGATCGACCTGGGCGCGGCCGGTGACGTTGAAGGCCAGGGGCTCGGTGCTTTTCAGGTTGACCGCCAGATCGCTGGCGAGCATGCCGCTGCGCAGCTCCAGGCGAATGAACGGCGTGATGTAGGACTGGGCAACCCGCAGGTCGATGTCCTTGGTCTGTACCTTCAGTCTGGCGCTGACCGGGGCCAGGTTGACCTCGCCGTCGGCCATGATCCTGCCTTGCTTGCCCACGCCGGTATCGAGCTTGAGGGTAAAGGGTGAACCGTTGAGGCTGTCGAAGTTTTGCAGGTCGAGGTTCAGCGGCGCCAGATCCAGGGCGACGGCGGGTTGTGCCTTGCGGTCAGCCAGATGCACCTTGTAGTCGCGCAGTTGCACATCCTTGAGCAGCACCTGCCAGGGTTTGTCGGGTGCGCCCGGTTCAGGTTTCGGTGAGTCTGCCGCCGCCGGAGTGCTGACCGGTTCGGCATCCGCCTTGGCTTTGGTGGTGGATTTTGACGGTTGGCTGGCGAACAGTTTCTGCCAGTCGAGTTGGCCGTCCGGTTCCAGCGCGGCCCAGGTTTCCAGTTTGTGGCTGCGGATCTTGCCGACCACCACCTGCTGTTTGGCCAGGTCCACGGTGGTTTCGCTGACGTCCAGGCGCTCGAGCTTTACCAGCGGCCGGCCATCCGGCGCCTTGATCGCGAAGGGGGCGATGCTGACCGCTACATTGTTCAGCAGCAGCTCGGTTTCCTTGGCCAGGCTGAATTTGTAGTCGGTACTGATGCTCATGACGCCGTTTTCGAGATCCAGTGGCACGGCATCGCGCACATAGGGCCAAAAGGCTTTCATCTTGCCATCGGTGATTTTCAGCTTACCTTCGGAGGCGATCGGGATCAGGCTGAAGTTGCCGGTCCAGTCGATCTGTCCGCCATTGGGGCCGACGGCCACCAGGGTCATGTCGGCGCTGTCATCGGGCAGGGTGCTGAGGTTCTTCAGCTCGAAATCGAGTGTGTCGTAGAGAAACTCGATGGGCTCGCTGGGCCGGGCATCTTCAAAGTGCACGGCGCCGCCCGCCAGTTTGATCCGCTCGATGCGCAGGGGAAACGGCTTGGCATCAGGGTCGGCCGGTGTGGGTTCGCTCGCTGGCAGCTTGAACAGCCCCAGCAGATTGAGTTGGCCGTCCTTGCTGAACAGGATTTCGGTCTTGGGTTTGTCCAGTTCGACATCGGACAGGTGCACCGCCTTGGTCCACAGGCTGTCGAATTGCAGATTGGCGTACAGGCGTTCGAAAGCGACCTGCTCCTTGCCGGGGTCGCCGATGTTCAAGCCCCAAAGGGTCAGTTCAAGGCTGAACGGATTGAATTCGATCCGCTGGATCGTGGCGGGTGTGGTGGCGTAGTTGGCCAGTTGCTGGTTGGCAACGCGCAACGCGACACCCGGTAAAATCAGAAAACCCAGCAAGCTGTAGAGGGCCAGAGCAGTCAACAAGGCGCCGATGGCGCGAATCAATCCTTTGTACATGTGCGGCGTCATCTGTCTGATTCGGAGTGCGTTGGAGTATGGCACGCGTTTCCGGTTCCGAAGTGATCGGCCTGTTCAGGAAATTTAAGATTAATCCCACAACGCTCAGAGCTGCAGAATCAGGGTTTTCAGCGGTGGTTGCTGATCCATCGACGGGAAGTCGGCGCCTGGCTTCATCACGCTCCACTCACGCACCGGCCGCCCGGCCTTCTCTGCGCAACGCAAAACCTGCTCGCGCCAGTCGTCCATGCTGACTTTCGCCAGGTTATTGCAGCAGATCAGCACGCCGTTGTCGGCGGTGGTCAACAAGGCCGGTTTGAGCAGGCTCTGGTAGTCGCGCAGCAGGTCGACGGTGCCGAACGCGCTCTTGGCCCAGGCCGGAGGGTCCAGCAGCACCAGATCGTACTGGCGCTGTTCCAGGCGCTGATAGCTCGGCAGTTTTTGCCCGCGGCGCTGGCTGATCGGCAGGCCGGCCAGTTGGCGAATGGCCGGGAAGTAGTCGGACTGGATAAATTCCATGGTCGGCAACTGCGGGTTGAGTTGGCCGTTCTCCCGACCGACCGCCAGGTTGCCTTCGGCGAAGTCCAGATTGCACACCTCGCGCGCGCCACCGGCGGCGGCACTGAGGCCGACACCACAGGTGTAGGCGAACAGGTTCAGCACGCTTTTGTCCTTGCTGTGGTCCTTGACCCAGCCGCGGGTGTTGCGCAGGTCGAGGAACAGCAGCGGGTCCTGTCCGGCATGGCGACCGCGCACCCGATAGTTCAGGCCCCATTCGTGGCCGACCAGATCTTGCAGGGCGGCTTCGTCGGCGCGGTAGACGATGTCTTCGCGATCGATGCGCGAATTGCCACGGGAGCGGTCGTTGTAGACCAGCAGGGTTTCAAAACCCAGGTGTTGATTGATCGCTTCGTGCAGTTGCAGCAGTTCCTCGCGCAACAGCGATTGGTGGAAGCTCTGTACCATCAGTTGCGGACCGTAGCGGTCGATGGTCAGGCCACCGGCGCCTTCCTGGCTGCCGTGGAACAGGCGATAGCAATCGGTGCCTTGCTGGTGCAGTTCGGCGAGCAGGTCCTGGCGTTGATCGAGGGCGGCGCGCAGCGCCTGATTCAAGGAAGACATGCTGGGCGCCTTGCAGGAGGGAATTGGGCGCGGGAGTTTAACAGTTTTGGCGCGGGACCGAGACGATGCCTTCGCGAGCAAGCTCGCCCCCACATCGGATTTTCCGTGAACATAAAACTCGCGTTCAACATAGGTCCAATGTGGGAGCGGGCTTGCTCGCGAAGCTTTTGATCTTTGTTCTTTCTAAGTAATCCCCATCCGCCGTTTAGCCCGATGCACCGACCCATTACGCACCGCCCAGCGCAGCATTGGCGCACTGCGATTGACGCTGGCGCGGATCAGCTTGCGTTGCAGCGGGTTCTGGCTGACGCCGAGCATGTCGCTGGCCCAGTCCGGCAGCAGGTCGATCCCGGCTTGCATCATCAGACCGCCGAAAGGCCTGGCCAGGCGACTGGGGGAGGGGGCGTTCAGCAACAGGCGCAGGACTTCCCGACTGCGTTCGTCGCACAGCAATTGTGGACGCATGCGCTCAAGGTAGTCGGCAATTTCCTGCCGCGAACGGGGCACATCCAGGGCCCCGAGGCGCTCGGCGACCAGGGCGATTTCAGCGTAGTAGCGATCCTGATCGACCGGGGACAGGCGCGGATTTCGATAGCGCAAATGCGCGGCGAGGAAGTTGCTGACTTCCGCCACATGCACCCACGTCAGCAACTCGGGATCGCTGGCGGCGTAGGCCCGTCCGTCCGGCGCCGTGCCGGTGATCTGCAAATGGATGGTGCGGACTTTTTCGATCAGCCAGTCGGCATCCTTTCGAGAGCCGAAGGTGGTGCCGGAGATGAACTGCCCGGTGCGGCGCAAGCGGCCGAGCATGTCTTCGCGGAAGTTCGAATGGTCCCAGACCCCGGCCAATGCCAGCGGGTGCAGGGCCTGCAGCATCAGGGCGCTGATGCCACCGATCAGCATGCTGCTGAAATCGCCATGGACTTGCCAGCTCACCGAGTCTGGCCCGAACAGCCCGGGATCGCCCTTGGGGTTTTCCAGGTCGAGTTTGCCCAAGGACAAACCGGTCAGGCTCATGATCTGGGTTTCGATGCGGGTGCGGATGAATTCCATGGCCACTCAATAGGTTCTGTAGGAGCGAGCTCGCTCGCGATGGACGTTAACGATAACGCGTATTTCCTGAATATACGCGGCGCGCCTGAGTTCATCGCGAGCGAGCTCGCTCCTACAGAGGGCAGTACGTTACCGGTTCAGGCGTTTGTCGATCAGCCCCTGCACCACGCTCGGGTCAGCCAGGGTCGAAGTGTCGCCCAGGTTGTCCAGTTCGTTGCAGGCGATCTTGCGCAAAATGCGCCGCATGATCTTGCCTGAGCGGGTTTTCGGCAAGGCCGGCGCCCACTGGATCAAGTCCGGTTTGGCGAAGCTGCCGATTTCCTTGCTGACCAGGGCCAGCAATTCCTTCTTCAGATCATCGTTGGTTTCGACGCCATTCATGGGTGTGACGAAGACATAGATGCCCTGGCCCTTGATGTCGTGGGGGTAGCCGACCGCAGCGGCCTCGGCGATGCTCTCGTGCAGCACCAGGGCGCTTTCCACTTCGGCGGTGCCGATACGGTGCCCGGACACGTTGATCACATCGTCGATGCGCCCGGTGATCCAGTAGTCGCCATCTTCATCGCGTCGCGCGCCATCGCCGGTGAAGTAGTAGCCGGGGTAGGGCTTGAAGTAGGTGTCGACCATGCGTTTCGGGTCGCGATAGACACTGCGGATCTGCGCCGGCCAGCTGGACTTTATGGCCAGTACACCGCTGCCGGCACCTTTGATTTCCCTGCCTTGCTCATCGAGCAATACCGGTTGCACACCGAACATCGGTTGTGTCGCACAACCAGGCTTGATCCGCTGGGCACTGACCAGCGGGCTGAGCATGATGCCGCCGGTTTCGGTCTGCCACCAGGTATCGACGATCGGGCAACGCTCTTCGCCGACCTCATGGAAATACCATTCCCAGGCTTCCGGGTTGATCGGCTCGCCAACCGTGCCGAGTAGCCTGACGCTGGCGCGGGATGTTTGCTTCAACGGTTCCGGGCCTTCGCGCATGAGGGCGCGCAGGGCTGTCGGGGCGGTGTAGAAAATGTTCACCTTGTGCTTGTCGATCACTTGCCAGAAGCGCGAGGTGCTCGGGTAATTCGGCACGCCTTCGAAGATCAGCGTGGTTGCGCCGTTGGCCAGCGGACCGTAGACGATGTAGCTGTGGCCAGTGACCCAGCCGACGTCGGCGGTGCACCAGAAGACTTCACCGTCGCGGTAGTCCAATACGTACTTGAAGGTCATCGCAGCTTGCAGCAGGTAGCCACCGGTGGTGTGCAGCACGCCTTTGGGTTTGCCGGTGCTGCCGGAGGTGTAGAGGATGAACAGCGGGTCTTCGGCGTCCATCGGCTCGGGTGGGCAATCGGCGCTGGCTTCGCTCAGGGCCTGCTGATACTTGATGTCCCGTCCTTCGACCCGGTTCACCGACCCCTTGCTGCGCTCGACCACCAGCACAGTGCTCACGTCCGGGCAGCTTTGCAGCGCCTTGTCGACGTTCTGCTTGAGTGGCACGACCTTGCCGCCGCGCACGCCTTCATCGGCCGTGATCACGGTGCGGCAGTCGGCATCGAGAATGCGGTCGCGCAACGAGTCCGGGGAAAAGCCGCCGAACACCACCGAGTGCACCGCACCGATGCGGGTACAGGCCAGCATGGCGTAGGCCGCCTCGGGAATCATCGGCATGTAGATGCACACGCGGTCGCCTTTTTTCACGCCACGGCTTTTCAGCACGTTGGCCAGGCGGCAGACGTTTTCATGCAGTTTTTTGTAGGTGATCGATGTCGAGTCGGCAGGGTCGTCGCCTTCCCAGATGATGGCGACCTGATCGCCGCGCTTCTCCAGGTGCCGGTCGATGCAGTTGTAGCTGACGTTCAATTGCGCACCGGCAAACCAGCTGGCTTCACCGGTTTTCAGGTTGTAGCGCTGGACGGTTTCCCAGGGTGCACTCCAGTCGAGAAAGCGCGTGGCCTGTTCGGCCCAGAAGGTGCTGGGGTGTTCGACGGATTGGCGGTACAGGCGCTGATAGTCGTCTTGACTCAATTGTGCAGCCCGGCGGACGGCATCGGCTTTGGGGAACGTGCTGATATCGAACATGACGGTTCCTTATGCTTGTTTTGCGACAAGGATAAAGATGCGCCGAGAGGTCAATGGGTTCAAGTCGGATGCAACACAACTGTGGGAGCGGGCTTGCTCGCGAAGAGGGCGGTACATTCAACATTCTGGTTGACTGAACCACCGTCTTCGCGAGCAAACCCGCTCCCACATTGGATATTCATTGTCCACAAAGTTTGTGCTCAACACACACTTTGTGGGCAGGCTTCAAATCATCCGCGGTGACGACCACGGAAGTAATTGATCAGCCCTTGGGTCGAGGCGTCTTCGGCCGGGGTTTCTTCGCTGCCGACCAGGCGGTTGTAGACGCCTTTGCCCAGCTCCTTGCCCAGCTCCACACCCCACTGGTCGAAGGCATTGATGCCCCAGATCACGCTTTGCACGAAGACTTTGTGTTCGTACATCGCCACCAGTGCGCCGAGGCGACGCGGGCTGATGCGCTCGACCACCAGGGTGTTGCTCGGGCGGTTGCCCGGGATCACCTTGTGCGGCGCGAGCTTCTGCACATCGTCTTCGCTCATGCCTTTGTCGCGCAGTTCGGCTTCGGCCTCGGGCAGGGTCTTGCCGAGCATCAGCGCCTGGCTCTGCGACAGGCAGTTGGCGTACAGCCACTGGTGGTGGTCAGACACCGGGTTGAAGCTGACGATCGGCACGATGAAGTCGGCCGGGATCAGTTGGGTGCCCTGGTGCAGCAACTGGTGGTAGGCATGCTGACCGTTGCAGCCGACGCCGCCCCAGATCACCGGCCCTGTGTCGGTGGAAACCGGCTTGCCGTCCTGGCGCACGCTCTTGCCGTTGGATTCCATGTCCAGCTGTTGCAGGTGCTTGGTGATGTTACGCAGGTAGTGATCGTACGGCAGGATCGCGTGGCTTTGCGCGCCCCAGAAGTTTCCGTACCACACGCCGAGCAAGGCCAGCAGCACCGGCATGTTCTGCTCGAACGGTGCGCTCTGGAAGTGCTGGTCCATGGTGTAGGCACCGGACAGCAATTCCTTGAAGTTGGACATGCCGATGGCCAGGGCAATCGGCAAACCGATGGCCGACCACAGCGAGTAGCGTCCGCCGACCCAGTCCCACATCGGGAAGATGTTCTCTTCGCGGATGCCGAACGCTACTGCGGCGGCGTTGTTGCTCGATACCGCGATGAAGTGGCGATACAGCTCGGCTTCCGAACCACCCTGGGCCAGATACCAGGCACGGGCGGCCTGGGCGTTCTTCAGGGTTTCGAGGGTGTTGAAGGACTTCGACGAGACGATGAACAGCGTGGTCTCGGCGCGCAGCTTCATGGTCAGTTCGTGGAACTCGCTGCCGTCGATGTTCGCCAGGTAATGGCAACGCACGCCTTTCTGGGCGTAGGACAGCAAGGCTTCGGACACCAGCTCAGGGCCGAGGAATGAGCCGCCGATGCCGATGTTCACCACGTCGGTGATCGGCTTCTCGGTGTAACCGCGCCACAGACCGTCGTGGATACGGCCGACGAGGTCGGTGATCTGGTTCAGCACCTTGTGCACTTCGGGCATCACGTTGACGCCGTTGACCGACAGCTTGTCGCCGACCGGGCGGCGCAGGGCGGTGTGCAGGGCCGGACGACCTTCGGAAGAGTTGACGATTTCGCCATCGAACAGCGATTTGATCGCGCCCTTGAGGTCGACTTCGTTGGCCAGGCCCACCAGCAGATTGCGGGTCTCGGCGTTGATCAGGTTTTTCGAATAGTCGAGAAACAGGCCGCAGCTGCTGAGGGTGAATTGAGTAAAACGCTGCGGATCGGCATTGAAGGCTTCGCGCATGCTGAAATCCTGCATGGCTTGGCGGTGGTCATTCAACGCTTGCCAGGCAGGCAGAGCGGTAACGTCGTGAGGAGTGCGGTAATACGCCATCGCTGCGGGTTTCCTTATTACTTGAACGGCCTTTTGAACACTAAAAATCCCGGAGCGCTGCGGGTGAGCGTTCCGGTCAACTGCGTCGACACGATTTCATGGCGCAGGGCGAATACAGTAAACCCCGCGCAATGATCTGTCTTGACTTTGTCTGACCTGTTTCCGGTACTTTTTTAACATCGAAGTTAGGAATGGTCCGACAAACGGAAGAGACAAGACTCGGATCAGGCGACCTGGACCGGAATGGCGTTGCTGGTGTGGCTCAGTTCATTGCCCGGTGCCATGTAGAGCATGCGCGGCTTGAAGTTGAGCAGTTCGGCTTCGCTGTAATGGGCGTAAGCGCAGATGATCACGCGATCGCCAACCTTGGCCTTGTGCGCGGCGGCGCCGTTGACCGAGATCATGCGCGAACCTTCTTCGCCACGGATGGCGTAGGTGGTGAAGCGCTCGCCGTTGTCGACGTTGTAGATCTGGATCTGTTCGTACTCACGAATGCCGGACAGGTCCAGCCATTCACCGTCGATGGCGCAGGAGCCTTCGTAATCGAGTACAGCGTGGGTGACTTCGGCGCGATGCAGCTTGGCTTTGAGCATGATGGCGTGCATGAGTATTTCCCAGGTCGGAATCGAACGGCGGGCAGTTTGCCCGAAGGCTTTGTGGGCGGCAATACAGCTTGGGAACCGGCGCAGATCTAATGTGGGAGCGGGCTTGCTCGCGAAAGCGGTGGGGCAGTCAACATCTATGCTGAATGACAAACCGCCTTCGCGAGCAAGCCCGCTCCCACATTTGTTTTTGTGGTGTTCAGGCTGGCGCGTCGAGGTTCAGGTGCAGGTTGTCGATCAACCGCGTCGTACCGAGGAACGCCGCCACCAGAATCACCAGGTCACGATCCTGCGCGGTCGCCGGGCGCAAGGTCAGGGCATGGCGGATTTCCAGATAGTCAGGACGCAGGCCGGCCGCTTCGAGCTGTTTGATCTGGGTGTCGATCAGCGCCGGGTAGTCGCGTTCGCCCTGCCTGATCGCTTCGCCGATCGCTTTCAGCGTGCGGTAGACCACCGGCGCCACAGCGCGTTGCTCTTCGCTGAGGAAACCGTTGCGCGACGACAGCGCCAGGCCATCGGTTGCGCGAACAGTGGGCTCACCGATGATCTGGATCGGCATGTTCAGGTCATGAACCAGTGCACGAATCACCGCCAGTTGCTGAAAGTCTTTCTCGCCGAAAATCGCCAGGTCCGGCTGGACCATGTTGAACAGCTTGCTGACCACCGTCGCCACGCCTTCGAAATGCCCCGGACGACTGGCGCCGCACAGGCCTTCGGACAATTGCGGGACGCTGACGCGGGTCTGGCCGGCCATGCCTTCGGGGTACATCTCTTCAACAGTGGGGGCAAACAGCAAGTGGCAACCGGCCTGGAGCAGTTTTTCCTGGTCGGCGGCGAGGGTGCGTGGGTACTTGTCGAGGTCTTCGCCAGCACCGAATTGCAGCGGGTTGACGAAAACGCTCGCAACCACGAAGTCCGCCCGTTGGGAGGCTTTGGTCACCAGCGCCACGTGGCCGCTGTGCAGGTTGCCCATGGTTGGCACAAAGGCGATGCGCTTGCCTTCGCTACGGGCACGGGCCACGGCGGCCCGCAGTTCGCGTACGGTTTTTACGGTGTTCATGCAGAGAATCCGTGTTCGATCCCAGGGAAAGTTGCTGCTTTGACTTCAGTCACGTAGGCATTCAATGCAGCTTCAATGCTGGTCTGTCCAGTCATGAAGTTTTTCACGAATTTTGGCACGCGGCCGGTAATGGACAGCCCCAGCATGTCGTGCAGAACCAGTACCTGGCCATCGGTGCGATTGCCGGCGCCGATACCAATCACCGGAATCTTCACCGCTTGGGTGATTTCTTCCGCCAGCTCGCTCGGGACGCATTCGAGCAGCAGCATTGCCGCGCCAGCCTGTTCCAGGGCAATCGCGTCGGCACGCATCTGCCGCGCCTGGTTTTCATTGCGGCCCTGGACCTTGTAGCCGCCCAGGATGTTCACCGACTGCGGCGTCAGGCCCATGTGCGCGCAGACAGGGATGCCGCGCTCGGCCAGCAGGCGGATCGAATCGGCCAGCCACAACGCTCCTTCGACCTTGACCATGTGCGCGCCGGCCTGCATCAACAGGGCGCTGTTGGTCATGGCTTGCTCGGTGGTGGCGTAGGCCATGAAAGGCAGGTCGGCGAGAATCAAGGCATCGCTGTTACCGCGTTTGACGGCGGCCACGTGATAAGCCATTTCGGAGGTGGTGACAGGCAAGGTGCTGTCGTGGCCCTGCAAAACCATGCCGAGGGAGTCGCCCACCAGCAGCACTTCGACGCCGGCCTGATTGCAGGCATGGGCGAAGGTCGCGTCGTAGCAGGTCAGCATGGTGATTTTTTCACCTTTTTGCTTCAGACCTTGCAGGGTGGTCAGGGTGATGGCTGGCATGAAAAGTTCCTCATTCAGGCGCTGTGGAAACTACTGCGAGTAACGCGCGTGATTCTTCGTTGAATACAGGCGCACGCTCTTTCGTCGTGCTTTTAAGGCCTGGATTGCGCCCTTGAACGCCGTGTAGGCGGCAGCGGGACGCCTATAGTCGTGAGGAGAACGAGGGAAGTCAATTGCGTGTGTTACCGCATTGTTACGGGTGGGGTGTTACCGGGGTAACTGATGCGATTCAGCAGCAGAACTTGCGCTCGACACAAAACCAATGTGGGAGCGGGCTTGCTCGCGAAAGCGGCCTGACAGTCAATTTTTATGTTGAATGTTAAATCGTCTTCGCGAGCAAGTCGGATCGCCGCACCGCCGCTCCCACAGGTGATTTGTGTCACGTCGGAGGCAGGCGTTCCAGGCCGACGAACGGGCATGCCTTGAGCAGTTCGGCCAAGGTCCGGCCATCGGCCAGGCACAGATCCGCGGGGGCCAGTTCCGCCATCGGATACAACACGAAGGCCCGCTCCTGCATATGGTAATGGGGAACCGTGAGGCGCGGTTCGTCGATCAGGCGATCACCGAACAGCAAGATGTCGAGGTCCAGCGTGCGCGGCCCCCAGCGCTCAAGGCGCTCGCGACCCTGGCCGTTTTCGATGGCCTGCAAGGCATCCAGAAGGGCCAGCGGTGCCAGCGTGCTGTCGAGAGCGGCCACCGCATTGGTGTAGCGCGGTTGTCCGGGTAGTAGCGAGTCGCTTTGATAAAACGCAGAAACCCCGACCAGCTCCGTTTGCGGCAACTGCGCCAGCGCCTCGACGGCGCTGCGCAATTGTTCGGCGGGGTCAGCCAGGTTGCTGCCCATGCCGATGTAGATGCGTTCCATGGATTACTCGCCCGTGGTGCTCGAAGCGCCGGCGGCGCGTTTGCGCTTGGAACCACCGCTGCGGCGACGCTTGCGCGGGGCCCCGGTGCCTTCGTCCTTGCCACTGAGGTCGCGAATCATGTCACGACGCTCGCTTTCGTTGGCGTCCTGATAGTCCGTCCACCATTCGCCCAGGCCATCGGTCTGCTCGCCGGCGCTTTCGCGTAGCAGCAGGAAGTCGTAGCCGGCGCGGAAGCGTGGATTGTCCAGCAGCAGATCGGCACGCTTGCCGCTGCGGCGCGGCAGGCGTTCCTGCATGTCCCAGATCTCGCGGATCGGCATGGTGAAGCGTTTCGGAATCGCGATGCGCTGGCACTGCTCGGCAATCAGTTCGTGTGCCGCTTCCTGCATCGCCGGAATCGGCGGCATGCCACGCTCCTGCAGGCGCAGGACACGGGCCGGCAGGGCAGGCCAGAGCAGGGCTGCAAACAGGAACGCCGGGGTAACCGGTTTGTTCTGCTTGATCCGCAGGTCGGTATTGATCAGGGCTTCGCTGATCAGGGTGTGGGTGTACGTCGGGTTGTATTCCAGTGCTTCGGCGCTGGCCGGGAACAGTGGGTCAAACAACTGCAGGTCGACCAGCATTTCAAATGTATCGGCGGCATGGCCGGAGAGGAACAGCTTGAGCACCTCTTCGAACAGGCGGGCCGACGGTATCTCGCGCAGCATTGGCGCCAGGCCGCGGATCGGCAGGGCGCTGTGCTTTTCGATGCCGAAGTTCAGCTTGGCGGCGAAACGCACGGCCCGCAGCATGCGTACCGGGTCTTCCTGGTAGCGTTGCGTCGGATCGCCGATCAGGCGGATCAGGTGATTGCGAATGTCGTGTACGCCGTTGGCGTAGTCGAGGATGCGTTCGCTGACCGGGTCGTAATACAGGGCATTGATGGTGAAGTCGCGACGTTGCGCGTCTTCCTCCAGGGTGCCATAGACGTTATCGCGCAAGATGCGCCCGCTTTCGTTGCGTGAAGACTGGTTGCTGTCTTCCTCGTCTTCGTTTTGCGGGTGATTGGCGCGGAAGGTCGCGACTTCGATGATTTCGCGGCCGAAGTGGATGTGCACCAGTTTGAACCGGCGCCCGATGATTCGTGCGTTACGGAATTCGGCCCGTACCTGCTCGGGTGTGGCGCTGGTGGCAACGTCGAAATCTTTCGGTGTGATACCCAGCAGCATGTCGCGCACGCAACCGCCAACCAGGTAAGCCTGATAACCGGCGCTCTGCAGGCGTTCAACGATATTCACCGCGTAACGGCTGAATTGCGCCTTCTGCAGCGAATGTTGGCCGCTGTTGAGCACTTCAGGCGTGCTGCGAATGTGTTGCGTAGGACGCTTGGGAGAACGGAATGACTGGAACAGCTTCTTCAGCATGGGATGCACTGTTTGAAGGAATATTCGGCCATAACAGAAGAATGACCGCATGATGGGCGGGGATTCTAGCATTTAGTCGGGGGATGGTGTAGGAAGCTGCGCAAGCGCGTGAAGGATGTCACTTAACGACATAAATGGCTGCCTGTAGCAGCTGTCGAGCAGCGCGAGGCGGCGTTCGGCGGCGAAGCCGTCGTGAAACCTGAGTTTGCGGTGTGTCAGAAGGAACGAGTTGCCTGGATTTACGACGGCTTCGCCGCCGAACGCAGCCTCACGCTGCTCGGCAGCTGCTACATGCCAAACGGCGGAAACCACAAGGGGAGCCGAAGCTCCCCAAGAAGTAGTTGCATGCTCTATTTTTATTTTTGGTTTCGGGCTTCTTGTTTTTGTTGAGTGCCCTCGCCATGAAGCTTTCCTTCATGACCCTCCCAATCGGGAGCCAAGAGCAAACGGATTGCTTTGGTCGCTGAATTGCAGTGATCTTTCGATCCAACCAGTACAGGCTCTGTCTTAAGACAGTTTTTTGTTGTTCTCGGCCTGGTCGTGGGGCAAGCCCCAAATACAACGCCTCTCCAAAAGAATCAGTTAGCTGCGCCTCTCGCCGTCTTGTTTTTATTGTGCGTGAGTCGATTCGTCTTATTTTTATTGTCTTGTGCATTGCTTGTTATTGTTCTTGTACCAAACATATAGCAGGGTGCGTGCCAACTTTTGCGAGGCCCAATAAAACAAGGGGTTAGACCGGTCGGTGGGTGTTTCGAGGGCCAAAAAAAGCCGGGGCTTCGTTACCGTAAGCCCCGGCTTCTGTTACGTGAAAAAGCTGAGGTAACAGTTTTTTCACAAAGTCACGTGTTACCCGCACATGGGACAGGTACGGTTCAGCTTTCGCTGGCCACCCCGGTCTTGCGCCGCGGGATACCCAGGCGCTGACGGCGCTCCCACAGGCATTTGCGGCTGACCCCGAGCTTGCGGGCCAGCTCGGTTTCGGTCATGTGGTCCTGATGCTCGAGGACGAAATGCTGGAAGTAGTCTTCCAGGGAGAGGTCTTCGGTCGGTTCGTGGTTGCTGTTACTGGTGCCGCCGTTGCCCTGTTGGGGCGCCAGGCCAATGAACTCGTCGTCTTCCAGGTCGCCCAGTTCGATGTCGATACCCAGCAGCTCGGCGGAAATTTCCGGGCTTTCGCACAGGATGACGGCGCGCTCGACAGCGTTTTCCAGTTCGCGAACGTTACCCGGCCAGGAGTAGTGACGAATGGCTTGCTCGGCATCCGCGGCGAACTTCAGGTCGGTGCGGTTGATTCGCGCACTTTGCCGCGTCAGGAAGGCGTTGGCGATTTCGTTGACGTCCGCACCGCGTTCACGCAGGGCCGGAAGCTTCAGCGCGATAACGTGGAGGCGGTAATACAAGTCTTCACGGAACTGGCCGATCTTCGCCAGGCTTTTGAGGTCGCGGTGAGTCGCGGCAATCAGGCGCACATCGACTTTTTGCGACTGCACCGAGCCCACGCGACGAATTTCGCCTTCCTGCAATACGCGTAGCAGGCGAGCCTGGGCTTCCAGTGGCAGTTCACCAATTTCGTCGAGGAACAAGGTGCCGCCGTCCGCCGCTTCCACCAAACCAGCGCGCCCGGCGCTGGCGCCGGTGAATGCGCCTTTTTCGTGGCCGAACAGTTCGGACTCGATCAGGCTTTCCGGAATGGCCGCGCAGTTCACCGAAATCATCGGCGCCTTGGCGCGTTTGGACAGGTTGTGCAGGGCGCGCGCCACCAGTTCTTTACCAGTACCCGACTCGCCCTGGATCAACACGTTGGAGTCGGTTGGAGCGACTTTGCGGATCTTGCCGTACAGGTCCTGCATCGGCGGGCACGAGCCGATGATGCCGATTTCACCGTTGCTGTTGTCGGTACCGGATTTCGCCGCGCCATTGGCGGCTTTGCCGGTAACCGCTTCACCGCCGGCTTGTACCGTTTGTCGGTCGCGCAGGATTCGTGCGGCCGCTTGCAGCATTTCGTCATGGTCGAATGGCTTGGCAATGTAGTCCACCGCGCCCATTTTCATCGAGTCGACCGCCGAGCGCAGGCTGGCATAGCTGGTCATGATCAGCACCGGCGTGCCCTGGGCAAGCTTGATCAGCTCCGTGCCAGGCGCGCCCGGCAGGCGCAGGTCACTGATGATCAGGTCGAACGAGGGAATGGTGAAGCGTTCTTGTGCTTCCTGCACTGATCCGGCTTCGCTGACCTGGTACTGGTTACGTTCCAGCAGGCGGCGCAAGGCGGAGCGGATAATGGTTTCGTCTTCGACGATCAAAATGTGCGGCATTGATTCGATACTCTCGACGGTCTCAGTTCACAGCGGACGTCGCTTCGACATGACGCGGCAAGGTAACCCTGATTCGGGTGCCGCGTTGGCTTTGAACATCAGCCGGGCTGTCGATGGTGATTTGTCCATAATGCTCTTCAACGATGGAATAGACCAGTGCAAGGCCCAGACCGGTGCCTTCGCCAGGGTCCTTGGTGGTGAAGAAAGGTTCGAACAATCGGTCCATGATGCTCGACGGAATACCGCTGCCTTCGTCTTCCACGATCAGATCGACCGTGTGTTCCCCGGCTTCGCTCTTGACCCGTACCGCACTGCCGGGAGGCGAGGCGTCACGGGCGTTTGAAAGCAGGTTGATCAATACCTGGGCCAACCGTTGCGGGTCGCCTTCGACCCAGTGTTCGGGGTCGCACAGGTTGTAGAACTGCACTTCGAAATTGCGTCGGTTCAGGGCCAGCAAACCGATGGCATCCTGAGCCACTTCGGCCAGACAGACGGGCTCGTCGCTGTGCTGGTGACTGCCGGCATGGGCAAAGCTCATCAGCGACTGGACGATGCGCGACACGCGTTTGGTCTGCTCGAGGATCTGGCCACTGATTTCCTTCAGCTCGCCGTCTTCTTCGCGTTCCTCGCGCAGGTTCTGCGCCAGGCACGCGATACCGGTGATCGGGTTGCCGATTTCATGGGCCACGCCGGCCGCCAGTCGACCGATGCTGGCCAGGCGCTCGGAATGTACCAGTTTGTCCTCGAGCATCTGGGTTTCGGTCAGGTCTTCCACCAGCAACACCAGGCCACTGTTGCCCGGCGCGAGGGGTTCGTCGATCGCCGCTTTGTGCAGGTTCAGCCAGCGTGTCTGGCCGTCGAGGGCCAGGTGCTGTTTGTGCAAGTGCTCGTCCGGCAGATTGATGAAGCCCTGCAGCAGGTCTTTCCATGGGTCGGCAATGGTACTCAGGCGCGAACCGACCACGCGCTGCGCGGCGATGCCGGTGAGTTCCTCCATGGCCTTGTTCCACATGAGGATCTCCTGATCCTTGGCCAGCGAGCAAACGCCCATCGGCAATTCCTGCAGGGTCTGGCGGTGGTAGCGGCGCAGGGCATCGAGCTCGGCGGCCAGGCCGGTCAGGCGCGAGTGGTAATCCTCGAGACGGCTTTCGATGAAGTGAATGTCCTCGGTGACGTAATTTTCGCCGCCAGCCTTGTACGGCAGGAAGGTCTCGACCATGTCCTGGGCCACGCTCGGGCCCATCAGGCCGGAGAGGTTGGCCTCGATGCGGTCACGCAAGCGGCGCAGGGCATAGGGTCGGCGTTCGTCAAAGGGTAGATAGAGGTCGCGCAGGGCCTGTTCGACTTCTTTCTGTGCGGCTTTTGCACCCAGTGGCTTGGCCAGTTGCGTGGCGAACTCCTGGGGCGAGGCGGCGTGCAGTTCCCGACGTTGCGGGCGGCGAACGTTATCCACGGCGCAGGCTTCGGCAGCGCTGGCCTCTTCGGTGCTGGCGTTGGTGAACAACGAGATCAGGGTGAACATCAGCACGTTGGCCGCCAGCGAGGCAATCGCCGCCATGTGCCAGCTGGTGTCGTCCAGCACATAGATCATGTTCAGCAGCGGAATGTAGAAGCCTTGCAGGTTACCGACCAGCGGCAACAGCATGGTCACCAGCCACACCAGAATCCCCGCCAGCAAACCGGCAATGAAGCCGCGACGGTTGGCGGTCGGCCAATACAACACCGAGAGTACACCCGGCAGGAACTGCAGCGTGGCGACGAAAGCGACAATGCCGAGGTTGGCCAGGTCCTGCTCGGCACCGAGCATCAGGTAGAAGCCGTAGCCGGCCATGATGATCGCGACAATCAGCGCCCGGCGGGTCCATTTCAGCCAGCGGTAGATGTTGCCTTCGGCCGGAGGCTGGTACAGCGGCAGCACCAGGTGGTTCAAGGCCATCCCGGACAGCGCCAGCGTGGTGACGATGATCAGGCCGCTGGCGGCGGACAGCCCGCCGACATAGGCCAGCAAGGCCAAAGCCTTGCTGTTGGCGGCGATGCCGATGCCCAGGGTGAAGTATTCCGGGTTGGTGGTGGCGCCGAGCTTCAGGCCGGCCCAGAGAATCAGCGGCACCGCCAGGCTCATCAGCAGCAGGAACAGCGGCAGGCCCCAGCTCGCACTGACCAGCGAGCGCGGGTTGAGGTTCTCGGTAAAGGTCATGTGATACATGTGCGGCATAACGATCGCCGAGGCGAAGAACACCAGCAGCAGCGTACGCCACGGGCCTTCCTGCAACGGCGTGTGCAGGGCAGCAAGCGCGGTCTGGTTTTGCAGCAGCCACAGTTCAAGCTGTTGCGGGCCATCGAATACGCCGTAAAGCGCATACAACCCGACACCGCCCAGGGCGATCAGCTTGATCACCGACTCGAAGGCAATCGCGAACACCAGGCCTTCATGCTTTTCGCGGGTGGCGATGTGGCGGGAGCCGAAGAAAATCGTGAACAGCGTAATCAGTGCGCAGAAGCTCAGGGCCACGCGATGCTGTACCGGCTCTTGGGTGAGGATGCTGATGGAGTCGGCGACTGCCTGAATCTGCAAGGCCAGCAGCGGCAGTACGCCGACCAGCATGAAAATCGTGGTCAGCGCACCGGCCCAGGTGCTGCGGAAGCGGAAGGCAAACAGGTCCGCCAGCGACGACAGTTGATAAGTGCGGGTGATCTTCAGGATCGGGTAGAGCAGCACCGGCGCCAACAGGAATGCCCCGGAAACCCCCAGGTAGCTGGACAGAAAGCCGTAGCCGTACTGATAGGCCAGGCCCACGGTGCCGTAAAACGCCCAGGCACTGGCATAGACGCCCAGTGACAGGGTGTAAGTCAGCGGGTGGCGAATGATCGCCCGGGGAATCATGCCCCGTTCGCTGATCCAGGCCACACCGAACAGCACCGCCAGGTACGCGGCGCTGATCAGGATCATCTGGGTCAGGCTAAAGCTCATCGGCATCTTTTTGGCTCTGCAGGATGAAGGTCACGACGATCAGAATCAGCCAGAGCAGATAAGGGCGATACCAGGCGCCAGTGGCGTCGATCCACCAATCCATGATGGCCGGGGAAAACAGGTAAATCCCAACTACCAAAAGCAGGACCAAGCGATAGATGTACATCCCGGCCTCTCTTTTTTATGCGCGTGCCCGAAAACGTGCGGCGATGGTAACGGATGGGCGCGCCACTGCAAGTGCGATCACAATAGCTGTGCCTCGGGCAGGGTCAGTGTGCGCGGGATCAGCGAGGCATCCCAGTGGGCAATGCCCCAATTCAGCACTTCCCGTGGCGTGGCGTATGTCAGTTCGGTTCCGGGGTTCTGTCCCAGTGCCCGTAGCGCCCGCAGTAGCAGGGGCGTTGCCTGATCCTCTGTCAACGGTGGCGAGCGGTAGGATTTCCCGAGTTTATGGCCATCAGGCTGGGTAATCAGCGGGATATGCAGATAACGCGGTTGCGGCAGGCCGAGCAGTTCTTGCAGATAGAGCTGGCGGGGTGTGGAGTCCAGCAGGTCGGCACCCCGAACGATATCGGTGATGCCCTGCCAGGCATCGTCCAGGACCACGGCCAATTGATAGGCGTAGAGCCCGTCGCGACGGCGGATCACGAAATCGCCGACTTCCCGGCCCAGATGTTGGCGGTATTGGCCCTGCACCCGGTCGATGAAGTGGTATTCCAGTTCCGGTACGCGCAGGCGAATGGCGGCATTATCGGCGCCATGGCCGGCATTGCGGCACAGCCCCGGATAAATTCCGTGATACGGTTCCAGCTGTTTGCGCGAACAGGTGCAGGCGTAGGCCAAACCGTGATTGAACAGGCGATTGAGCACCTCGGCGTAGGCATCGTGCCGCTCGCTTTGGCGAACCAGGTCGCCATCCCACTCGAAGCCATAGCTTTCCAGTGCCTTGAGAATGGCTGTCTGGGCGCCGGGCTCCTCGCGGGGTGGATCAAGGTCTTCCATGCGCATCAGCCAGCGTCCGCCCACCGAGCGTGCATCAAGGTAAGAGGCCAGCGCTGCGACCAGAGAACCGAAATGCAAATGGCCACTGGGTGTAGGGGCGAAGCGCCCGATGTAGGTGGATGAGGCGATGGCAGTCATAAGGGCAGTGTTACTTTTTCCAGGCTTGCGCTAACCACCTTGTGGGGGCGGGCTTGCTCGCGAAGAGGCCATCAGCCTCAACTTCAATATAGGCTGGCGCACCGCTTTCGCGAGCAAGCCCGCTCCCACAGGTTTGCTGCTGAGGCGAATTTTAGAAACAAAAACGGAGCGTTCGCACGCTCCGTTCTTCGTTCAAGTCGCAATTATTTGCCGACTTGCTTTTCCTTGATTTCCGCCAGGGTCTTGCAGTCGATGCACAGGTCGGCGGTAGGGCGCGCTTCGAGGCGCTTGACGCCAATCTCGATGCCGCAGGATTCACACCAGCCGTACTCTTCGTCTTCGATCAACTGAAGTGTCTTGTCGATCTTCTTGATCAACTTGCGTTCACGATCGCGGGCACGCAGTTCGAGGGCGAATTCCTCTTCCTGGCTGGCACGGTCTGCCGGATCAGGAAAGTTGGCCGCTTCGTCCTTCATGTGGTCCACGGTCTTGTCGACACCTTCCATCAGCTCTTTTTTCCACTGATTCAGGACCTTGGTGAAGTGCTTGCGCATGGGCTCGCCCATGTACTCTTCACCGGTTTTCTGAACATAGGGCTCGAAGCCGCTGATCGTCTGGTTTTGCTGCTTTGCTTGGGTGGACATGAAATAGACCGCCTCTACTCTTGTAATCCATCTGCGCAGGATTGCTCCATCACCGACACCTGCCGGCCCTGCGGCTGCAAGCGGGCGAACTTACCAGATCAATTCGGGCCGCGCTACTCCCGGATGTCGAGCTCGCGGTACATGGTGCTTGCCAATGATGACAAACCGTTGTCTGGTGGCTCTGGAACCCTGCTCAATTATTGATTTTAGCCAAACCTTGCGCGCGCGCTTGAGTCGTTTGTGATCGGGGCTACAAGGCCTCTGACCGCTTTAGGTTCTCGCTCGTTCCTGAGCTTGGGTAGAATCGGTTTTTTTTCCGTTGAAGGAAGGCCAATGGCTCAGTCCTACAGTGCCCGCAGTCGCGCGATCGAACCTTTCCATGTCATGGCGCTGTTGGCGCGGGCCAATGAATTGCAGGCGGCCGGCCACGATGTGATCCACCTGGAAATCGGCGAGCCGGACTTCACCACCGCCGAACCGATCATCCAGGCTGGCCAGGCTGCGCTGACAGCGGGGAAGACCCGTTACACCGCCGCGCGCGGCATTCCGGAGTTGCGTGAGGCCATTTCGGGCTTTTATCAGCAGCGTTACGGTTTGAGCATCGACCCGCGGCGCATCCTCATCACGCCCGGCGGCTCCGGCGCGTTGCTGCTGGCCAGCGCTTTGCTGGTCGACCCTGGTAAACACTGGCTGCTGGCGGATCCAGGGTATCCCTGTAACCGGCATTTCCTGCGACTGGTTGAAGGCGCGGCACAACTGGTGCCGGTGGGTCCGGATGTGCGTTATCAATTGACGCCTGGCCTGATCGAGCGTCATTGGGACCACGACAGCGTCGGCGCATTGGTGGCGTCGCCAGCCAATCCGACCGGCACGATCCTGACCCGTGACGAGCTGGCGAAGCTGTCTGTCGCGATCAAGGAGCGCCACGGTCATCTGGTGGTCGACGAGATTTATCACGGCCTGACCTACGGCACCGATGCGGCCAGCGTGCTGGAAGTCGACGACAGTGCATTTGTTCTGAACAGTTTTTCGAAGTATTTCGGGATGACCGGTTGGCGGCTCGGATGGCTGGTGGCCCCCGACGCGGCCGTCGGTGAATTGGAAAAGCTCGCCCAGAACCTCTACATCAGTGCACCAAGCATGGCGCAGTACGCTGCGTTGGCCTGTTTCGAGCCGGCAACCATCAGCATTCTCGAAGAGCGCCGCGCCGAATTTGGCCGGCGTCGGGACTACCTGCTGCCGGCCTTGCGCGAATTGGGCTTCGGCATTGCCGTAGAGCCGGAAGGGGCGTTCTACTTGTACGCTGATATCAGCAAGTTCGGCGGCGATGCCTTCGCGTTCTGTAAGCATTTTCTCGAAACCGAACATGTGGCATTCACCCCGGGGCTGGACTTCGGGCGTTATCAGGCCGGACATCATGTGCGGTTCGCCTACACGCAAAATCTCGAGCGTTTGCAGGAGGCGGTCGAGCGCATTGCCCGTGGGTTGCGGAGCTGGCAAGGCTGATGCGTTTTCATCCTCCCCTCGAAGAAGGGCGCCTGATCCGACGTTACAAGCGTTTTCTCGCTGATATCGAAACCGTTGGCGGCGAGTTGCTGACCATTCACTGCCCGAACACAGGCTCGATGCTCAATTGTCAGGTCGAAGGCGGGCAGGTCTGGTTCAGTCGCTCCAATGACCCCAAACGCAAGTTGCCCGGCACCTGGGAGGTCGGTGAAACCCCGCAAGGGCGGCTGTTTTGCGTGAACACCGCCCGCGCCAACGGTTTGATCGAAGAGGCGCTGCGGGCGGGTGTCATTACCGAGCTGAACGGGTTTACCGGGCTCAAGCGCGAAGTGGCTTATGGTCAGGAAAACAGTCGTATCGATTTTCGCCTGGATTATCCCGACGGGCCGGCCTATGTCGAAGTCAAAAGCGTGACCCTGGGCTTCGACGGTACGGCGGTGGCGGCGTTTCCCGATGCGGTCACCCAGCGTGGCGCCAAGCATCTGCGGGAGCTGGCGCACTTGGCCAGGGACGGTATTCGCGCGGTGCAGTTGTACTGTGTTTGCCTGACCGACATCCAGGCCGTGCGCCCGGCGCAAGAAATCGATCCGGCTTATGCACAGGCCTTGCGTGACGCGATTGCCTGTGGGGTCGAGGTGTTGGCTTACGGTGTGCGGTTGAGCCACGAAGAAATGCTGGTCGACCGGCGCCTGGACGTGTTGCCGGGTGGCTAAAGGCTGATCCAGACCCCTTGTTCATCCTCGCGGCAGGCCACGCGGGTCAAGGCTTGCCCCGCGCAAGGGCCGGCGACGCATTCACCGTCTTCGATCAGGAACAGTGCGCCATGGGTGGCGCACTGGATCAGGCTGTTGCTGGGGTCGAGAAACTGGTCGGGATGCCACTCCAGGGCAACGCCCCGGTGCGGGCAGCGGTTGATGTAGACATAAACCTGCCCGCTGCGGCGCACTGCAAAAAACTTTTGGCCATCGATGTCGAACCCGCGGCTGCTGTCATTGACCAGCACGGCACCTGCGCAAAGCAACTTCATGTCTATCCTCGGTCCCGCGGCTCGTGACCGGATATGTCCGGGCTTGAGGGTTAAATGCTATCAAATGGCTGCCTTGCCCGTCGGGTACAAGTGCCTGTCGTCAAGGATACTTGGCCTGTTGCTTCGATGCCCGGGAATCCTTTGAAGTTAGGCGTTTATGCGCCTGATCATCCATCGCCGCATCCTGGCAGTACTTTTCCACAGGCAAAAAAAGACCCGGCAAGAGCCGGGTCAAATAACCGTGATTAGCCTGATGAGGAGATAATCCGAGAGTCCGAACCAAGGGCTTTTCAGAATATCGACCAGTCTCGCGACCAGTTGTGATAATCATATCGATTCTCATTACCAAGTCAACCGCTGTTTTTCGAATTCTTTGCGATTCGCCGGATTTGTGTCTGCAGGCCTCGTAATCATTGGGTTCCAGGCTGCAAAGCTTCAGAAATATTTATCGGATCAATTCTTGTGGCGTGTAGAGATGGCTTCCAGTTGTTTGTTCAGGGCTTCCTTGCGCTCGGCTGGAATATCGTTCCAGTGAACGTCCATCAGGGCGCCTTCAATCGCGTACAACAACACCTTGGACGCCCGAAAACCGCGCGTGCGCACGGCTCGATAAGCATCCACCGCCCCGAGGCGACGCAAGTCCGAAGCGCTATGGATGCCCACGGCATGCAGCCATTGCGCTGACGTCTTGCCAAGATTCTTCAGGTGTTGCAGTTCATCATTCATCAAGCCTCCTTGCGATGGCCGAATGGAGAGCGTGGGCAATCTTCTGAGGAGTGTAGCCATCAGCAGGAAAAGCGTGATGTTTGCTCGTTTACGACGCAAATGCTTCTAAGAAACGAGTATTGGCAGTGCGTGAACAAGTCTATGAGCGCAAGAGAAAGAGGCGGGGATGAATCTGGAAATCAAGGGCGAACATCCCCGCACTCCAGCGCAACGAGAGGCGCCGGACGTGTCAGTCGGTGACGATGATCAGCGGGTGCGATAGCGCAATCGCGTGCCGAAGTTCATCGACATCAGGATTTCGTCGGCACTGAGTTCCACCGGAAAGTACGTACCGGAGATCTGCGCGTGAGCCAGGCTCGCGCCTTCCAGGTTCGCCTTGCGAAAATCGATGCCACGCAAGTCAGCGGAACGGAAGTAGGCGTCGCTGAAATCCACACCGTCGGCATTCAGCTCGCGCAGGTCCAGCCCCCGGAAATCTCCACCCACCATGTCGATGGGGCCATCCTTGGGACGTTCACTGTTGAAGCCTTTGATGTCGTCTTTGTGCAGCAGGGCATATAGCGGTGTGTCGAGAAGTTTAGGCTGGCTCATGTCGCATCACCTGATGGTTTTATGACGCCAGTATAGTGCCACTATTTGACGGTCGTGAAGCCAGTGGGGACCTCACGACCGAAATAGTTTCTTACAGGCCTGGCAGGCGCTGGCGAATCTGTTCCACAACGGTATCGAGGGTGCCGCTTTCATTGGTCTGGACGCGTTTGCTGCAGAGGATTTCCGCGGGTGTCAGCGCTTCACGGCTGGCTTGCTGGGCGGCGATAACAGCCAGGGTGGCGTCGGACGGGTCTTTCTTGTCTGCCTGGCGCATGGCCAGCCAGCTTTCGATCACGGCCTGTGGCGCATTGCAGTCGAGGATCAGGAAGGGTGCGCCCGTGGCTTCGGCCACTTTTGCGGCGCTGTCACGCTGATCACTCTTGAGGTAAGTGGCGTCGACCACCACCGGGAAGCCCGCGCGCAGAATGACGTCGGCGATTTCGTGCAGGCGGGCATAGGTCGCCGCGCTGGCGTCGGCGCTATAGATGCCGGCCTGTACATCATTCTCGACGGTCTGCTCGCCGAACAGGCGCTTGCGCTCGACATCGGAGCGCAGGCGAATCGCGCCCAGGGCTTCGACCAGGCGCATGGCGACATGGCTCTTGCCGACAGCGGAAACCCCATGGGTAATGGCCATGAAGCGTGAAGGAATGGTGCTGTAGCTTTCCGCCAGGTTGGCGTAGTTGCGGTACTGGCGCAGGGTCGTGGCGCGCTGCACCGCAGTGGCGTCGGCCGGCATGCTGAACAGGGCAACCTTGGCGCGAACCAGTGCGCGGTAGGCTTTATAGAAGTTCAACAGTTCGAGGCCGCGATAGTCGCCGGTCAGCTCCAGGTACTGGCTGATGAAGCGACGTGCCAGGCACTTCAGGCCGCGATCTTCCAGGTCCATCGCCAGGAAACCGGTGTCGGCATAAACGTCGGTAAAGCGAAACGGTTCGTTGAATTCGATGCAGTCGAAGATCACGACCTTGCCGTCGATCACGGTGGCGTTACCCAGGTGGATGTCGCCGTGGCATTCACGAATGAAACCTTCGGCCTTGCGCTGGGCGAGCAACGGCTTGAGGCGCTCGAAGCTGCTTTCGGCCCAGGCTTGCAGGGCCTCGAGTTGCAACAGGTCGGCCTTGTCGCTGAGGAACGGACGGATCTGTTCGAAGTTCTGCCGCACCGGCGCCATGACGCTTTCCGGGGTGCCTGCTTCGTGCCCGGCCGGCACTTTCGGTGCGTTGAGGTGGAAGCGGGCGATTTGCTCGGCCATTTCGTCGATGTGCGCGGTGGTCAGTTCGCCATTGGCTTGCAAGGTGCTGAGCAAGCCGGTTTGCGGGAACTGACGCATCTTCAGTACGTACTCGATGGCCGGGCCTTCGCCGCCCAGTTGCGGGGCCTCGGCGCTGCCGGTGACGGGCAGCACTTCGAGGTACAGGTCGTCGGTCAGGCGCTGGTTCAGGCGCAGCTCTTCAGTGCAAAAGTGTTCGCGAGCCTCAAGGCTGGTGAAGTCGAGAAAACCGAAATTGACCGGCTTCTTCACTTTATAGGCATAGGGGCCGGTGAGCAGTACCCAGGAAATATGGGTCTCGATGACCTGGAATCCCTCTACAGGATGCGGGTAGAGGGCAGGGTTTTGCAGGGCAGCGATCAGGGACTGGCTCACAGGCGATCCTTCAGAGTCTGGGAAATTCAAGGCCGTCATTATGGCTGCAAGTCCGCTTGACGCAAACCTCGGAGCGCTCCTGTTGAGGATGAATAAAGTGCGTATAATCCGCCGCCATGACTCGTACTCGAACTCCCCGCACCCCGAAAAAACCACCCTCCAGGGGCCTGCGCCCGTGGCTGGGCTGGGCCATTAAACTCAGTCTGGTCGCCCTTGTGGTGCTGGCCGGATTCGCCGTTTACCTTGATGCAATCGTCCAGGAGAAGTTCTCCGGCAAGCGCTGGACGATTCCGGCCAAGGTTTACGCACGTCCGCTCGAGCTGTTCGTCGGACAAAAGCTGAGCAGGGATGATTTTCTGACCGAGCTCGATGCCCTGGGCTATCGCCGTGAAAGCGTGGCCAACGGTCCGGGCGCGGCGTCGGTCAACGGCAATACCGTTGACCTGAACACCCGTGGCTTCCAGTTCTATGAAGGCATGGAGCAAGCGCAACCGGTGCGGGTGCGTTTCTCCGGCGATTACGTGGCCGAGCTGGCGGGGGCAAAAGGCTCGAAACTGTCGGTGGTGCGCCTGGAGCCGCTGCTGATCGGTGGCCTGTACCCGAAAAACCTCGAAGACCGGATTCTGATCAAGATCGATCAGGTGCCGCCGTATCTGCTGGAAACGCTGGTGGCGGTCGAGGACCGTGATTTTTATCATCACTTTGGTGTTTCGCCGAAGTCGATCGCCCGAGCGATCTGGGTCAACGGTTCATCCGGTCGCATGCGTCAGGGCGGCAGTACCCTGACTCAGCAATTGGTCAAGAACTTCTACCTGACCAACGAGCGCAGCCTGAGCCGCAAGCTCACCGAAGCGATGATGGCGCTGCTGCTTGAACTGCATTACGACAAGCCCGAAATCCTTGAGGCTTACCTCAACGAAGTGTTTATCGGGCAGGACGGACAGCGCGCGGTGCACGGCTTCGGTCTGGCTAGCCAGTTCTTCTTCAGTCAGCCGCTGGCCGAACTCAAGCTGCATCAGGTCGCGCTGCTGGTGGGCATGGTCAAGGGGCCTTCTTCCTATAACCCCCGTCGTTATCCGGAGCGTGCCCTCGAACGACGCAACCTGGTACTCGATGTGCTGCAAGAGCAGGGCGTTGCGACTGCCGAGCAGGTTGAGGCGGCGAAGAAAATGCCGCTGGGCGTGACCAAGCGCGGCAGTCTGGCGGACAGCTCGTTCCCCGGCTTCCTCGATCTGGTCAAGCGTCAGTTGCGCGAAGACTATCGCGACGAAGACTTGACCGAGGAAGGGCTGCGCATTTTCACCAGTTTCGACCCGATCCTGCAGATGAAGGCTGAAGCCTCGGTCAATGACACCTTCAAGCGCCTGGCGGGGCGCAAGGGCTCCGATGACGTCGAAGCGGCAATGGTCGTGACCAACCCGGAGACCGGCGAAGTACAAGCCATGATCGGCAGTCGCCAGGCCAGTTTTGCCGGGTTCAACCGGGCGCTGGATGCGGTGCGGCCGATCGGCTCGCTGATCAAGCCGGCGGTTTACCTGACCGCGCTGGAGAAGCCCAGCCAGTACACATTGACCAGTTGGCTGTCGGACGAATCCTTTTCAGTCAAAGGTGCGGACGGTCAGGTCTGGAAGCCGCAGAACTATGATCGTCGCTCCCACGGCACCGTCTTCCTCTATCAAGGCCTGGCGCATTCCTACAACCTGTCGACCGCGCGTCTCGGTTTGGCGGTCGGTGTGCCGAACGTCCTGAAGACGGTGGAGCGCCTGGGTGTGACGCGTGAATTCCCGGCCTTCCCGTCGATGTTGCTCGGCGCTGGCGGCATGACGCCGATCGAAGTCGCGACCATGTACCAGACCCTCGCCAACGGCGGCTTCAATACGCCGATGCGCGGGATTCGTAGCGTGCTGACTGCCGAGGGCGAGCCGCTCAAGCGTTATCCGTTCCAGATTCAGCAGCGTTTCGATCCGGCCTCCATTTACCTGATCCAGAGCGCCATGCAGCGGGTGATGCGTGAAGGTACGGGCAGCTCGGTCTATAACGTGCTGCCAAGGACCCTGACCCTGGCGGGCAAGACCGGTACCAGTAACGACTCGCGGGACAGCTGGTTTGCCGGTTTCAGCCAGGACTTGCTGGCGGTGGTCTGGCTGGGTCGCGACGACAACGGCAAGACGCCATTCACCGGCGCCACCGGGGCCTTGCAGGTCTGGACCAGCTTCATGCGCAAGGCCGACCCGTTGCCGCTGGACATGCCGCAACCGGATAATGTCGTTCAGGCCTGGGTTGATTCGCGAACCGGGCAGGGTTCTGACGCCGGTTGCCCGGGTGCCGTGCAGATGCCGTATATTCGCGGCAGCGAACCGCCTCCCGGCGCCGCTTGCGGTGGTGAAAACCCTGCCGAGTCGGTGATGGATTGGGTCAAGGGCTGGATGAATTAAGCAAAGAGGGTTTCAAGTGAACAAGTGGTTGATTCCAGCGGTTGCCGCCGTAGCTTTGCTCAGCGGTTGTTCTAGCGTTCAACGTGGCTCGATTCCGGTGGTGGATTCCGGCACCGCCGTGTCCAACAGTGAGCGGATCTCGGCCAATGGCGGCTTCCGTCAGACGACCGTCAAGCGCCCTGCGCAAGGTCAGTCGCAAACCCAGGCGATCCCGCAGGGTGACAGCGGCGTAGTGGTGATGGTGCCAGGCGCGGCAACGACTTCGACGCCAATCAGCACCACGCCGATTACTCCAGGTCCGATCACGCCGGGGCCGATTGACACGTCGCCGGTCCAATCGGCGCCGATCAATCAGGGCAGCTACAGCATGCCGTCGTCGCCAAGCGGGATTCCATCGGCCAGTTCGGGCGGGCTTTCTGCCGACGAACAGCTGGACGGCCCGGTATTGGCTTTGCTGACCACTGCTCAACAGCAACAGGCGAGCGGTGATTTCAACGGTGCCTCCTCCAGCCTCGAACGCGCCCAGCGCGTTGCCCCGCGTGAGCCGCAGGTGCTTTACCGTCTGGCGCAGGTGCGCATGGCTCAGGGCGATGCCGCCCAGGCCGAGCAGTTCGCTCGCCGTGGGCTGACCCTTGCCAATGGCCGTCCAGCCCTTCAGGCCAACTTGTGGGAACTGATTGGCCAGGCGCGCGAAAAGCAGGGGGATTCCCAGGGCGCGGCATTGGCTCGTCAGAAGGCCAAGGTAACGCTGTGATGGATTCGCGCTTTCTGAAAATCGCCGATCAACTGTTGTTGATCGAGCGCGAGCTGCGGGTGCAAGGGTGGTGGGATGAAGTCCCGCCCTCTGCCGAAGCGCTTTGCAGTGTCGAGCCGTTTTCGGTCGATACACTGGATTTCGAGCAATGGCTGCAATGGATCTTCCTGCCACGCATGAAGATGATCCTCGAGCAGGATTTGCCGCTACCCAATGCTTCGGGCATTCAGGAAATGGCTGAAATGGTCTTTGCCGGGCGCAATGTCCAGGGCAAGGATCGGCAGTTGCAGGTATTGCTCAAGCAGTTTGATCAGTTGATCACAGCAACTCGCTGAGCCAGAAGCTGCCAGCGCCCGTTGGCAGTTGTTCACAATATCTCTTTATTTTGTCGGCCATTGCGGGGTAAGTGCATGCGCGTGCCAATTTTTTGCCAAAAGTTGCGCAATCGAAGCTAACACAGGGCTGATTTACGGGTTTTTTCTTGCGTTCTCATGTGCTTAGTAGAATAAAGCACATAGACGACTTGACTTGCGAAGGACGAAACAGAAGAATCCAAAGTCCGCTGTACAGGGACTGCCAGAAGCAGACCCTCTCAGCAGATCATGAGGCGCATATCCGCGTCGACCTGTTACACCCGCAACGCGTTACCTCGCGCTGGGTGGGAAAGCCCCGCAACACTTGGGACGATCCCAATACTTGCTCAGTCAGTGCTGACGTAGTCGGCGACCACCGTCGCTCATGCTCTGCCGAGAAGTAAACCTATTAAGACCCGTCCCATTTTTCGTGGGCGGTATTCTGGCGTTTTAGAGGTGAGCAACGTGGAGCTTTTATCTGGCGGTGAGATGCTCGTCCGCTTCTTGCGTGACGAAGGCGTCAAATATATCTACGGGTACCCGGGTGGTGCTCTTCTTCATGTCTACGATGCCCTGTTCAAAGAACCGGAAGTGACCCATATCCTGGTTCGTCACGAGCAAGCGGCTACCCATATGGCTGACGGCTACGCCCGTGCCACCGGTAAAGCCGGTGTGGTACTGGTGACTTCCGGTCCTGGCGCAACAAACGCCATTACCGGTATCGCCACCGCCTACATGGACTCCATTCCGATGGTGATCATCTCCGGTCAGGTGCCTAGCACCATGGTCGGCACCGATGCGTTCCAGGAAACCGACATGATCGGTATCTCCCGGCCGATCGTGAAGCACAGCTTCATGATCAAGCACGCGTCGGAAATCCCGGAAGTCATGAAGAAGGCGTTCTACCTGGCGCAATCCGGTCGTCCTGGCCCGGTCGTTGTCGATATCCCGAAAGACATGACCAACCCGGCCGAGAAGTTCGAATACGTCTTCCCGAAAAAAGCCAAGTTGCGCTCCTACAGCCCGGCTGTTCGCGGTCACTCCGGTCAAATCCGCAAGGCGGCAGAAATGCTCCTGGCGGCCAAGCGTCCTGTGTTGTACTCGGGCGGCGGCGTGATCCTGGGTGGTGGTTCCGCACCACTGACCGAACTGGCGAAGATGCTCAACCTGCCAGTGACCAATACCCTGATGGGCCTCGGTGGCTTCCCTGGCACCGACCGTCAGTTCATCGGCATGCTCGGCATGCACGGCAGCTACACCGCCAACCTGGCGATGCACCATGCTGACGTGATCCTCGCCGTCGGCGCACGTTTCGACGACCGTGTCATCAACGGCGCGTCGAAGTTCTGCCCGAACGCCAAGATCATTCACATCGACATCGACCCGGCTTCGATCTCCAAGACCATCAAGGCCGATGTGCCTATCGTGGGTCCGGTCGAGAGTGTCCTGACCGAAATGGTCGCGATCCTCAAGGAAATCGGCGAGACCCCGAACAAGGAGTCCGTTGCCAGCTGGTGGAAGCAGGTTGACGAGTGGCGCGGTGATCGCGGTCTGTTCCCGTATGACAAGGGTGACGGCAGCAAGATCAAGCCGCAGACCGTGATCGAAACCCTGTGCGAAGTGACCAAGGGCGACGCCTTTGTGACCTCCGACGTGGGCCAGCACCAGATGTTTGCTGCGCAGTACTACAAGTTCAACAAGCCGAACCGCTGGATCAACTCCGGTGGCCTGGGCACCATGGGCTTCGGTTTCCCGGCGGCCATGGGCATTCAGTTGAGCTATCCGGATGCCGACGTCGCCTGTGTGACGGGCGAAGGCAGTATCCAGATGAACATCCAGGAGCTGTCCACCTGCCTGCAGTACGGTTTGCCGGTGAAAATCGTCATCCTGAACAACGGCGTGCTGGGTATGGTTCGTCAGTGGCAGGACATGAGCTACGGCAGCCGTCACTCGCACTCCTACATGGAATCGTTGCCTGACTTCGTCAAGCTGGCTGAAGCCTATGGTCACGTTGGCGTGCGCATCACTGAATCGAAAGATTTGAAGTCGAAGATGGAAGAAGCGTTCGCCATGAAAGATCGCCTGGTGGTGATCGATATTTCGGTCGATACCAGCGAGCACGTCTACCCGATGCAGATCAAAGACGGCTCCATGCGCGATATGTGGCTGAGCAAGACGGAGCGTACCTAATCATGCGGCACATTATTTCCTTGCTTCTGGAAAACGAACCTGGCGCTCTGTCTCGTGTGGTTGGCCTGTTCTCGCAACGCAACTACAACATCGAAAGCCTGACCGTGGCGCCAACCGAGGACCCGACCCTGTCGCGTCTGACGCTGACCACCGTCGGTCACGATGAAATCATCGAGCAGATCACCAAGAACCTGAACAAGCTGATCGAAGTGGTAAAACTGGTCGACCTGTCGGAGAGTGCTCACATCGAGCGTGAACTGATGCTGGTCAAGGTCAAGGCGACCGGCGCACAGCGTGCCGAGATCAAGCGCACTACCGATATTTACCGTGGACAGATCGTCGATGTCAGCGCCAGCGTGTATACCGTTCAACTGACCGGTACCAGCGACAAGCTCGACAGCTTCATTCAGTCCATCGGCACCGCCTCGATTCTGGAAACCGTCCGTAGTGGCGTGACCGGCATTGCCCGCGGCGACAAAGTACTCAGCATCTAAACCAAATTAGCGAACGGCCTGAACGGCCTGATATAGGGGAAATTCATGAAAGTTTTCTACGATAAAGACTGCGACCTGTCGATCATCCAGGGCAAGAAAGTTGCCATCATCGGTTACGGTTCCCAGGGCCACGCACAAGCGTGCAACCTGAAAGACTCCGGCGTTGACGTGACTGTTGGCCTGCGTAAAGGTTCGGCTACCGTTGCCAAGGCTGAAGCCCATGGCCTGAAAGTGACCGACGTTGCTTCTGCCGTTGCAGCTGCCGACCTGGTCATGATCCTGACCCCGGACGAGTTCCAGTCCTCCCTGTACAAGAACGAAATCGAGCCGAACATCAAGAAAGGCGCCACCCTGGCCTTCTCCCACGGCTTCGCGATCCACTACAACCAGGTTGTGCCGCGCGCTGACCTCGACGTGATCATGATCGCGCCGAAGGCCCCGGGCCACACCGTACGTTCCGAGTTCGTGAAGGGCGGCGGTATCCCTGATCTGATCGCTATCTACCAGGACGCCTCGGGCAACGCCAAGAACGTCGCTCTGTCCTACGCTGCCGGCGTTGGCGGCGGTCGTACCGGCATCATCGAAACCACCTTCAAGGACGAGACTGAAACCGACCTGTTCGGCGAGCAAGCCGTTCTGTGCGGCGGTACCGTTGAACTGGTCAAGGCCGGTTTCGAAACCCTGGTTGAAGCTGGCTACGCGCCGGAAATGGCTTACTTCGAGTGCCTGCACGAACTGAAACTGATCGTTGACCTCATGTACGAAGGCGGTATCGCCAACATGAACTACTCGATCTCCAACAACGCCGAATACGGCGAGTACGTGACCGGCCCGGAAGTGATCAACGCCGAATCCCGTCAGGCCATGCGCAACGCCCTGAAACGTATTCAGGACGGCGAATACGCCAAGATGTTCATCAGCGAAGGCGCTACCGGCTATCCTTCGATGACCGCCAAGCGTCGTAACAACGCCGCTCACGGTATCGAAATCATCGGCGAGCAACTGCGCTCCATGATGCCGTGGATCGGTGCCAACAAGATCGTCGACAAAGCTAAAAACTAAGTCACGCGCTTGTACGAAAAACGCGGCTTAGGCCGCGTTTTTTCGTTTGGGGGGCCGGTTCTGGTATAAAGCTGCATCGTTTGCGGCCGAACCGTCGTCCCAGACACCTGTCCAAACTTTCCACCCCGTTGCAAGGTAATGTCCATGAGCGAACGCCCCGAAGAGCCAAACCAGGCTTCTGACGCCGAAAGCCTGTTGCCCATCGATGAACATGTCGAGGAAGGGCATGACGCTGAAGGTCGTAAAGTCCGGCATCGTGGTATCTATCTGCTGCCAAATCTGTTCACCACTGCGAACCTGTTCGCAGGGTTCTATTCCATTATCAACTCGATGAGCGCCCAGGCGGCCCTGAGTGCCGGTGACTCGGCCAATGCGAGCAAGTATTTCGCGTTCGCGGCCATCGCGATCTTTGTCGCCATGGTGCTCGATGGTCTTGATGGGCGCGTGGCTCGCATGACCAATACCCAGAGCGCCTTTGGTGCCGAGTACGACTCGCTGTCGGACATGGTTGCCTTTGGTGTTGCCCCGGCATTGCTGGCCTTCGGTTGGGCCTTGGGTGACATGGGCAAGGTTGGCTGGATGGTCGCCTTCATCTATGTAGCGGGCGCTGCGTTGCGCCTTGCGCGCTTCAACACCCAGGTCGGCACCGCGGACAAGCGCTACTTCATCGGTCTGGCCAGTCCTGCCGCTGCGGGTGTGGTTGCAGGTATCGTCTGGGCGTTCAGTGACTACGGCATCCAGGGTTCCAAGATGTCCTTCCTGGTTGCGCTGATGGTGGCGGCGGCCGGCATGCTGATGGTCAGCAACATCAAGTACAACAGCTTCAAGGAGCTGGACCTGAAAGGCCGTGTGCCGTTCGTGGCAATCCTCGCTGTGGTGCTGGTGTTCGCAGTGGTGTTCAGTGATCCGCCGCGCATCCTGCTGCTGGTGTTTCTCGCCTATGCAGCCTCCGGTCCGGTTCAATACCTGTTACGTCTTCGTCGTAACAAGAGCGTGTAATTTCCCTCATACTCCGCAGTCTATGGGTGCATCTGTCCTCCAGAGCTGCGGAGTAACCATGCTGATCAAAGTCTCCAAAGCGTCCGACTGCCATGAGTCGGACGTCACGCCTGAATCCCTCTATCTATCTCGGCGCAATGTGCTCGGTGCCACGGTTGCCGGCTTCGCCCTGGGCAGCCTGCCGCAATGGGCCAGCGCTGGCGACAGTGCGCGCTACCCGGATGTCGAGTCCGGCAAGGCGCCTGCCTGGTTCAGCGAAAAACTTCCGGCCACCCAGTGGGGCGTGGTCAGCGTCAAGGATGAGGCAATCACACCCTTCAAGGACGCAACTCACTACAACAACTTCTACGAGTTCGGCACCGAGAAAGGCGATCCGGCTGCCAATGCCGGATCGCTGAAGACGGAACCGTGGTCGGTGGTGGTGGACGGGGAGGTGGGCAAGCCCGGGCGGTATGCGCTTGAAGACTTCATGAAGCCGTATCAGCTAGAGGAAAGAATCTACCGTTTGCGCTGTGTGGAAGCCTGGTCGATGGTCATTCCCTGGATCGGTTTTCCCCTATCGGCCTTGCTCAAGGAAGTCGAGCCGACCTCGAAAGCCAGATTCATCCGCTTCGAAACCCTGCAGGATCCCAAAAGCATGCCGGGTCAGCGCTCCGGCTTTGCCCTGATCGACTGGCCCTATGTGGAAGGGTTGCGACTGGATGAGGCGATGAACCCGTTGGCGATTCTTGCGGTAGGCATGTACGGGCGTGAGTTGCCTAATCAAAACGGCGCGCCGTTGCGTCTGGTGGTGCCCTGGAAATATGGTTTCAAGAGTATCAAGTCCATCGTGCGCATCAGTCTGGTCAATGAGCAGCCAAAGACTACCTGGCAGAGTATTGCGGCGGACGAGTATGGCTTCTACGCCAATGTGAACCCGACTGTTGACCATCCGCGCTGGACGCAGGCGCGTGAGCGGCGTTTGCCGAGTGGTCTGTTCAAGCCGAATGTACGTGACACGCAAATGTTCAATGGCTACGCGGATGAAGTTGCTTCTCTATATACAGGGCTCGATCTGCGGAAGAACTACTGATGCGATATCCGCTTTGGCGTGCAGGAGTTTTTTTAGCTGCGATGGTGTGGCCGCTACTGTGGTTGTATCAGGCTTGGGAAGATGTGCTGGGGCCTGATCCAGGCAAGGTGCTGGTTGACCGGTTGGGATTGGGGGCGCTTGTTCTGTTGCTCATTACATTGAGCGTTACACCGCTGCACAAGCTCATTGGTTGGGCGGGGTGGATTGTTGTCCGGCGGCAATTGGGTCTTTGGTGCTTCGCTTATGTGGTCCTGCATTTGAGCGCCTATTTGGCATTCATTCTGGGGTTTGACTGGTCGCAGCTGGGTGTCGAGTTGCGCAAGCGGCCTTACATTATTGTCGGGGTTCTGGGTTTTCTTGGTTTGCTGGCATTGGCGGTGACTTCCAATCGATACAGTCAGCGACGATTGGGTTCCCGCTGGAAGAAGTTGCATCGCCTGGCTTATGTCATTCTCGGGCTTGGATTACTGCATATGCTCTGGATTGTGCGTGCCGACCTCAAGGAATGGGTGATCTATGCATCCATGGGGGCATTGCTGCTAGTGCTGCGTCTACCGCCTTTGGCTCGTCGAATCCCGCGTCTGAAGGCTAAAGAGGGCTCTTCTGCCAAAAAGGCGTAAATAGTGGTTGACGGCAGATTCTGGAGGCCTATAATTCGCCCCACTTCCGGCGCAGTCGAAACGGAAAACTCCTTGGTAAACAA
>NZ_JBWKWD010000051.1:19489-39430 GCF_059422045.1 Pseudomonas sp. GW821-FHT02A08 | reverse complement strand
GGCTTGCTCGCGAAAGCGGTGTATCAGTCAACATTTTTACTGTCTGACCCACCGCTTTCGCGAGCAAGCCCGCTCCCACACTGATCTCTGTGTAGGCCCGGGATTTTTCTTCTGTAAGTTCTGAGATTAAGGAGTGACACCATGCTGGTGATGCGCCCCGCGCAAATGGCTGATCTGGGCGAGGTACAGCGTCTGGCTGCGGACAGCCCGATTGGTGTCACTTCCTTGCCGGATGACGTTGAACGCCTGAGCGACAAGATCGCGGCAAGCGAAGCTTCGTTCGCCGCCGAAGTGAGTTTCAACGGTGAGGAAAGCTATTTTTTCGTCCTCGAAGACTCTGCCACCGGCAAGCTGGTCGGTTGCTCGGCCATCGTGGCATCGGCCGGTTATTCCGAGCCGTTCTACAGCTTCCGCAACGAAACGTTCGTGCACGCTTCGCGTGAGCTGAAGATTCACAACAAGATCCACGTGCTCTCGCAGTGCCATGACCTGACCGGCAACAGCTTGCTGACCAGCTTCTACGTGCAGCGCGATCTGGTGGGTTCGCCGTGGTCGGAACTCAATTCCCGTGGCCGTTTGCTGTTCGTGGCCAGCCATCCGGAGCGTTTTGCCGATTCGGTGGTGACCGAGATCGTCGGTTACAGCGATGAAAACGGCGACTCGCCATTCTGGGATGCCATCGGGCGCAACTTTTTCGACCTCAACTACGCTGAAGCCGAGCGTCTGTGCGGCCTGAAGAGCCGTACGTTCCTCGCCGAACTGATGCCGCATTACCCGATCTACGTGCCCCTGCTGCCGGACTCCGCGCAAGAAGCGATGGGCCAGGTGCACCCGCGGGCGCAGATCACCTTCGACATCCTGATGCGCGAAGGCTTCGAAACCGATCACTACATCGACATTTTCGACGGCGGCCCGACCCTGCATGCCCGCGTCTCGGGGATCCGCTCGATCGCCCAGAGCCGCGTGGTGCCGGTGAAGATCGGCGAGCCGGTTAAAGGTGTCGGTCGCCAGTACCTGGTCGCCAATGCCCAGTTGCAGGATTACCGCGCTGTGATGCTCGAGCTCGATTACGCGCCGGGCAAACCGGTGACCCTGGATCTGGAAGCGGCCGAAGCCCTGGGCGTCGGTGAAGGTGCCAGCGTGCGCCTGGTGGCGGTTTAACACCTGCTTTAAAGAATGCTTAGAAAGCAGCGAGTTTCACGGGTGGCGCAAGCGGCCCGTTTGAGGAGATAGCATGATCGTTCGTCCCGTACGCAGCAGCGATTTACCCGCTCTGATCGACCTGGCCCGCAGCACCGGCACCGGCCTGACCACCTTGCCGGCCAACGAAGAGCGGCTGGCCCACCGGGTCGGCTGGGCCGAGAAGACCTTTCGCGGCGAAGCCGGGCGGGGCGATGCGGACTACCTGTTCGTGCTCGAAGATGACGACGGTCGCGTGGTGGGCATTTCCGCCATTGCCGGCGCCGTCGGCCTGCGTGAGCCCTGGTACAACTTCCGGGTCGGTCTGACCGTTAGCGCTTCCCAAGAGCTGAACATCTATCGTGAAATCCCGACACTGTTCCTGGCCAACGATCTGACCGGTAACTCGGAGCTGTGCTCGCTGTTCCTGCACGCCGATTACCGCAGCGGCCTCAATGGCCGCATGCTGTCCAAGGCACGAATGCTGTTCATCGCCGAATTCCCTCAACTGTTCGGCAATAAGATCATTGCCGAGATGCGCGGTGTTTCCGACGAGGCCGGGCGTTCGCCGTTCTGGGAAAGCCTGGGCCGGCATTTCTTCAAGATGGAATTCAGCCAGGCCGACTACCTGACCGGCGTGGGCAACAAGGCATTCATCGCCGAACTGATGCCGAAATTCCCGCTGTACACCTGCTTCCTGTCGCTGGATGCGCGCAACGTGATCGGTCAGGTTCACCCGGACACCGAGCCGGCACTGGCCATGCTCAAGAGCGAAGGTTTCAGCTACCAGGGTTACGTCGATATCTTCGACGCAGGTCCTGCGATCGAGTGCGAAACCGGCAAGATCCGCGCCGTGCGTGACAGCCAGGCACTGGTGCTGGCCGTCGGCACACCGGGTGACGATGCCACGCCATTCATCATCCACAACCGCAAGCGCGAGGACTGCCGCATCACTGCTGCGCCGGCACGTCTGGCCGCCGGCACCCTGGTGGTCGATCCGCAGACCGCCAAACGTCTTCAACTCAACGCTGGCGATCAAGTGCGCGCCGTGGCGTTGTCCGCAGCTCGGGAGTCGAAATAATGAAGTCGCTTTACATTGCAGGTGAATGGCTGGCAGGTCAGGGCGAAGCCTTCGAGTCGCTGAACCCGGTGACCCAGCAGGTGCTGTGGTCCGGCGTCGGTGCCACCGCCGCTCAGGTCGAGTCGGCTGTGCAGGCGGCGCGTCAGGCGTTCCCGGGCTGGGCGCGGCGTACCCTGCAAGAGCGTATCTCGGTGCTGGAAGCCTTTGCTGCCGCGCTGAAGAATCATGCGGACGAACTGGCCCGCACCATCGGCGAGGAAACCGGCAAACCCCTGTGGGAAGCGGCGACCGAAGTCACCAGCATGGTCAACAAGATCGCGATCTCGGTGCAGAGCTACCGCGAACGTACCGGCGAGAAGAGCGGCCCGCTGGGCGACGCTACCGCTGTGCTGCGCCACAAGCCCCACGGTGTAGTCGCGGTATTCGGTCCTTACAACTTCCCGGGTCACCTGCCGAACGGCCACATCGTGCCGGCACTGCTGGCGGGTAACAGCGTGCTGTTCAAGCCAAGCGAACTGACACCGAAAGTGGCCGAACTGACGGTCAAGTGCTGGATCGAGGCCGGTCTGCCGGCGGGCGTGTTGAACCTGCTGCAAGGCGCTCGCGAAACCGGTATCGCCCTGGCGGCGAACCCGGGCATCGACGGCCTGTTCTTCACCGGTTCCAGCCGTACCGGCAATCACCTGCACCAGCAATTCGCCGGTCGTCCGGACAAGATTCTCGCGCTGGAAATGGGCGGTAACAACCCGCTGGTGGTCGATCAGGTCGCCGACCTCGATGCCGCGGTGTACACCATCATTCAGTCGGCGTTCATCTCCGCCGGCCAGCGTTGCACCTGTGCCCGCCGCTTGCTGGTGCCGCAGGGCGCCTGGGGCGACTCGCTGCTGGCGCGCCTGGTGGCCGTCAGCGCGACAATTGAAGTCGGTGCCTTCGATCAACAGCCGGCGCCGTTCATGGGCTCGGTGGTTTCCCTTGGCGCTGCAAAAGCACTGATGGATGCGCAGGAACACCTGCTGGCCAATGGCGCCGTGGCGCTGTTGGAAATGACTCAGCCTCAGGCTCAATCGGCCTTGCTGACACCGGGCATCCTGGACGTGAGCGCCGTTGCCGATCGTCCTGACGAAGAGCTGTTCGGCCCGTTGCTGCAGGTGATCCGCTACGCTGATTTTGAAGCGGCGATCGCTGAAGCCAACGACACCGCGTACGGCTTGGCCGCCGGTCTGCTGTCGGACTCCGAAGCGCGTTACCAGCAATTCTGGCTGGAAAGCCGCGCCGGTATCGTCAACTGGAACAAGCAGCTGACCGGTGCCGCAAGCAGCGCGCCGTTCGGCGGCGTCGGCGCCTCGGGCAACCACCGCGCCAGCGCCTACTACGCGGCGGATTACTGCGCGTACCCGGTGGCCTCGCTGGAAACGCCGAGCCTGGTGTTGCCAAGCGCGCTGACCCCAGGTGTGAAGCTTTCGTAGGGCTTTATGTAGCAGCTGCCGAAGGCTGCGTTCGGCTGCGAAGCAGTCGTAAATCGGTACACCGTGTTTGCGGATCAGAATCATGGATACCGCAATCGCGGCTGCTGCGCAGCCGAACGCAGCCTTCGGCAGCTGCTACACAGATTGCATTCCAGTCATTTTTATTGATGCCTATAACAACAGATTTTCGTGGAGCCTCGCTGATGAAATCCTATGAAGTCAATTTTGACGGTCTAGTGGGGCCGACCCATAACTACGGCGGCCTGTCCTACGGCAACGTCGCGTCCCAGAGCAACAGCCAGCAGTCTTCCAACCCCAAGGAAGCAGCGCTGCAAGGCCTGGCGAAGATGAAAGCGCTGATGGAAATGGGTTTCCAGCAAGGCGTGCTGGCACCGCAGGAGCGCCCGGATGTGGCCGCACTGCGTCGCCTGGGTTTTGGCGGCACCGACGCTCAAGTGATCGAGCGCGCTGCCAAAGACGCGATGCCGCTGCTGGTGGCCAGTTGCTCGGCCTCGAGCATGTGGGTGGCCAACGCCGCCACCGTCAGCCCGAGCGCTGACACCGCTGACGGCCGTGTGCATTTCACCGCTGCCAACCTCAACTGCAAATATCACCGCAGCATCGAACACCCGACCACCAGCCGCGTGCTGGGTGCGATGTTCGCTGATCAGAAACACTTCGCTCACCACGCCGCCTTGCCGGCCGTGGCGCAGTTCGGTGACGAAGGCGCGGCCAACCACACCCGTTTCTGCCGTGAATACGGCGAAGCCGGTGTCGAGTTCTTCGTGTTCGGTCGCAGCGCGTTCGACACCCGCTACCCGGCACCGCAGAAGTACCCGGCGCGCCAGACCCTCGAAGCGTCCCAGGCCGTTGCCCGACTGCACGGCTTGAGCGATGACGGCGTGGTCTACGCCCAGCAGAACCCGTCGGTGATCGATCAGGGCGTGTTCCACAACGACGTGATCGCCGTCGGTAATGGTGAAGTGCTGTTCTATCACGAGGATGCGTTCCTCGAGACCGAGAAAATGCTCGCGGAACTGCAGAGCAAACTCGCCAAGGTTGGCGGGAAATTTCAGTCAGTCTGCGTACCGCGTTCCGCGGTAAGCGTGGAGGATGCCGTTCGTTCCTACCTGTTCAATAGCCAGCTGCTGTCGCGCCCTGACGGCTCCATGCTGTTGATCGTGCCGGAAGAATGCCGTGGCAACGAGCGTGTCTGGCAATACTTGCAGGGTTTGACCAGCGCCGGCGGCCTGATCCGCGAAGTGAAAGTCTTCGATCTCAAGCAGAGCATGCAGAACGGCGGTGGCCCGGCTTGCCTGCGGTTGCGCGTCGCACTCAACGAAACCGAACTGGCGGCCGTCAACCCAGGGGTTATCATGACGGCACCGTTGTACGGCACACTGACCGAATGGGTCGAGAAGCACTACCGCGACCGCATGACCGAAAACGATCTGGCGGACCCGCAATTGCTGCTTGAGTGCCGGACGGCACTGGATGAACTGACGCAAATCCTTAAACTGGGCGCGGTTTATCCATTCCAGATCAATTGATCGACGGTGCACTGCCCGAGAGGGCGGCGCACCGCTTCATCTCAAACGAGAGCGTAAAACATGAGCGATTCCCTGCAGCTGATCCTTGAAGACACCGACGGCAAGCAACTGGAGACTGTCTGCACCCGCGTCGCGGTCCTGTGGCAAGGCAAAGAGCTGTGGATCCAGCAGGATGGCCGTGGTCAGTTGCTGATCGGCGTGGACGTCGAAGAAGGCGATGCCGAATACGCCAACCTGCTGCTGCGCCCATTGGCGACTAATCTGGTAAGTCTGCAACTGGAGATGGAACCGGCTGACCTCGGCGACGACGAGGAACATGTTCACGGCCCGGATTGCAACCACGACCACTAAGGAATCCGCTCTATGCTCGCCCTCGGCAAACTGCTTGAACTGACCCTCGCCGGCCGCGAACCGGCGGAGAAGACTCAACTGACTGTCGAAGGCGTGCGCATGCGCTGGTTGAGCGAAGGTGCGCTGGAAGTCCGGCCACCGGAAGCGCGTGACAATGGCCTGGACCTGCTGCTGTCGGCAGGGATCCACGGCAACGAAACAGCGCCGATCGAGTTGCTCGATCGCCTGTTGCACGACATTGCCCGCGGCGACCTGAAGCCGCGCGCACGTATTCTGTTCCTGTTCGGCAACCCGGAAGCGATTCGCAAGGGCGAGCGTTTCGTCGAGCAGGACGTCAATCGGCTGTTCAATGGCCGTCACGAACAAAGCAGCGGCTCCGAAGCCCTGCGTGCCTGTGAACTTGAGCGTTTGGCGGCGAGTTTCTTCAGCCTGCCGGATCGTCAGCGTCTGCATTACGACCTGCACACAGCGATTCGTGGCTCGAAAATCGAGCAGTTCGCCCTGTATCCGTGGAAGGAAGACCGCCAGCATTCGCGTCAGGAACTGGCACGCCTGCGTGCTGCCGGCATGGAAGCGGTGTTGTTGCAGAACAAACCGTCCATCGTGTTCAGCGCCTACACCTACGACAAGCTCGGTGCCGAGGCCTTTACCCTGGAGTTGGGCAAGGCACGGCCGTTCGGGCAGAACGCCGGGGTCAACGTGTCGCTGCTGGAGATACGCCTCAAGCAGATCATCGAGGGCACCGAGCCGGAACTGACTGAGGAGGCGCTGGACGGTTTGCAGCTGTACAGCGTGGCGCGGGAAATCATCAAGCACAGCGACAGCTTCCGCCTGAACCTGCCGGCGGACATCGAGAACTTTTCGGAGCTGGAAGTGGGTTACCTGCTGGCGGAAGACATCGCCAATACCCGCTGGATCATCGAGGAGGAGGGCGCCCGGATCATCTTCCCGAACCCCAAGGTGAAGAATGGTTTGCGTGCCGGCATCCTGGTCGTGCCGACTACCGACGAGAACCTGGCTTAAGCACAACACCAAGCCATTGTGGGAGCGGGCTTGCTCGCGAAGGCGGTGGCACATCCAGCATCGATGTGACTGTTACACCGCTTTCGCGAGCAAGCCCGCTCCCACATTTGGTTTTGGGTGAGGCCATAGACCTCACTTCGCCTTTAGACCGCTACTGCGCGCGGTTCAGTGCGACGTAGCGAACGGATCTTCATCAGCGTATCCGCGCAAGTCTTCGCCGCTTCCTGACCTTTATGCACGAAATGCTCGAAGAAGAACTTCTGGTGCTCTTCGCCGGCATGGAAGTGGTGCGGGGTCAGGGACACCGAGAACACCGGCACTTCGGTTTCCAGTTGCACCTGCATCAGGCCGCTGACCACCGACTGGGCGACGAACTCGTGACGGTAGATGCCGCCGTCCACCACCAGGGCTGCCGCGACGATGCCGGAATAACGACCGGTCTTGGCCAGCAACTTGGCGTGCAGGGGCATTTCAAAGGCGCCGCCGACTTCGAAGAAGTCGATGTCGGACTCCTGATAACCCTGGGCAATCATTTCGGCGAGGAAACCTTTACGGCTCTGATCGACGATTTCCTTGTGCCAGCAGGCCTGGATGAACGCGACGCGCTCGCCCTGATGGTGTTTGCTTTTGCTGTCGATAGCGGTGGGTTGCATGTTCTGACTCCTGTTTGTGTGAAAAACAGGGCGTTATGAATCGAAGGGGATCTGAGGGTACGCAGGCACGAGTGCCTACGGACGGCGCTTTGGTATAGAGCCAGGCGGCGTCAATCCCGTTCTCTCTTCATCCGGACTATGACCGTCGGCCCCGGGATCACACCGGGTCTGCTGACCTTGCTGTCAGGCACCGCCGAAGCCGTGCTGCCATCAAGCGCTCGCGGGCTATGCGCATTGCGCGCAATTACCGCCGGTGGGGAGTTGCACCCCGCCCTGAGAACGTTTTTTGCCGCCGGAATGTTTGGCGGCGCAGCGTTTTTATCACATATTTGCGGTATGCGCATGGCCAATACCGGCCAGTCAAGGTGTGGAACCTGTGGGAGTGGGCTTGCTCGCGAAGACGGACTGACAGTCGACATTTGCGTTGGATGTTAATCCGTCTTCGCGAGCAAGCCCGCTCCCACATGGGCGCAATTCGCCTTTTACTCATTCAAGGGTTGATTAATCGTCGCCATGCCCGCAGTAATTCTTTCCTGAAAGGGATTTCCCCTGCTTACCGAGGCCAGTTTCATGAGCGTTATCGATCTTCGCAGCGACACCGTCACCCAACCCTGCGCCGGCATGCTCGACGCGATGGCCAAAGCCGCCACCGGCGACGACGTGTATGGCGAAGATCCGACGGTCAATCGTCTGGAAGCTGAATTGGCAAAACGGCTCGGTTTTGCCGCGGCGCTGTTCGTGCCGACCGGCACCATGAGTAACCTGCTGGGATTGATGGCCCATTGCGAGCGCGGTGACGAGTACATCGTCGGCCAGCAGGCCCACACTTATAAGTACGAAGGGGGTGGCGCAGCGGTGCTGGGTTCGATCCAGCCACAGCCGCTGGAAGTACAGGCCGATGGTTCGCTGGACCTGGCGCAGGTTGCCGCCGCGATCAAGCCGGACGACTTCCATTTCGCCCGCACCCGTTTGCTGGCGCTGGAAAACACCATGCAAGGCAAGGTCCTGCCACTGGAATACCTGGCCCGGGCCCGAAGCTTTACCCGCAAACACGGCTTGCAACTGCACCTGGACGGCGCACGTCTGTACAACGCGGCAGTGAAACTGGGTGTGGATGCCCGGGAAATCACCCGGTATTTCGATTCCGTCTCGGTGTGCCTGTCCAAAGGCCTGGGCGCACCGGTCGGTTCGGTGCTGTGCGGCTCGGTTGAGTTGATCGGCAAGGCCCGGCGCTTGCGCAAGATGGTCGGTGGCGGCATGCGTCAGGCCGGTATTCTCGCGGCGGCGGGCCTGTATGCACTGGATCACAACGTTCAGCGCCTGGCCGACGACCATGCCAACGCGCAGTGGCTGGCCGAAGGCCTGCGTGCTGCGGGCTTCGAGGTCGAGCCGGTGCAGACCAATATGGTATATGTGCAAATGGGCGACCAGGCCGAAGCGCTCAAGGCCTTTGCCGCCGAGCGCGGGATCAAGCTCAGTGCGGCCGCGCGTTTGCGCATGGTCACGCACATGGACGTCAGCCGTGGGCAAATCGAGCAAGTCGTCGCGACATTCGTCGACTTTTCGCGCAAGTGATAGCGTTAGCGCTCCAATTGACCGTTTCTATCGTATAAACACGCTGTACCCCGCGCGCAGGGCCGATATAATGCGGCCCTTTGCCGTCGCTTCGTCTGTTGACGTTTCGAACAGGCCTTTGGCCGCAGCCTCCGTGGAAGAACCTAATGAAAAGCGCAGAAATCCGTGAAGCCTTCCTTCGCTTCTTCGAAGAGCAAGGCCACACCCGTGTAGCCTCCAGCTCTTTGATTCCGGGCAACGACCCAACCCTGCTGTTCACCAACGCGGGGATGAACCAGTTCAAGGACTGCTTCCTGGGCCAGGAAAAGCGCGCGTACACCCGCGCCGTCAGCAGCCAGAAATGCGTGCGCGCCGGCGGCAAGCACAACGACCTGGAAAACGTCGGTTATACCGCTCGTCACCACACTTTCTTCGAAATGCTGGGTAACTTCAGCTTCGGTGATTATTTCAAGCGTGATGCCATCAGCTACGCCTGGAACTTCCTGACCTCCGACAAGTGGCTGAACCTGCCGAAGGAAAAGCTCTGGGTCACCGTCTATGCCAGCGATGACGAGGCGTACGACATCTGGACCAAGGAAGTCGGCGTTCCGGCCGAGCGCATGGTGCGCATTGGCGACAACAAGGGCGCGCCGTACGCCTCCGACAACTTCTGGACCATGGGCGATACCGGCCCGTGCGGTCCTTGCACCGAGATTTTCTACGATCACGGCGCCGACATCTGGGGTGGCCCACCGGGCTCGCCGGAAGAAGACGGCGACCGTTACATCGAAATCTGGAACAACGTGTTCATGCAGTTCAACCGCACCGCCGATGGCGTGTTGCACCCGTTGCCAGCGCCGTCGGTCGACACCGGCATGGGCCTGGAGCGGATCAGTGCCGTGCTGCAGCACGTTCACTCGAACTATGAAATCGACCTGTTCCAGAGCCTGCTGAGCGCTTCGGCCAAGGCCATCGGCTGCACCAACGACGCCCAGGCTTCGTTGAAAGTGGTGGCTGACCACATCCGTTCCTGCGGCTTCCTGGTCGCCGACGGCGTGCTGCCGTCCAACGAAGGCCGTGGCTACGTGCTGCGCCGGATCATCCGTCGCGCCTGCCGTCACGGTAACAAGCTGGGCGCCAAGGGCAGCTTCTTTTACCAGATCGTCGCGGCCCTGGTCGCCGAGATGGGCGAGGCGTTCCCGGAGCTGAAATCCCAGCAGGCGCACATCGAACGCGTGCTGAAGGCCGAAGAAGAGCAATTCGCCAAGACCCTGGAGCAGGGCCTGAAGATCCTCGAACAGGATCTGGCTGAACTCAAGGGCGACGTGGTGCCGGGCGACGTGGTGTTCAAACTCTACGACACCTACGGTTTCCCGATGGACCTGACCGGCGACATCGCTCGCGAGCGCAGCCTGACCATTGACGAAGAAGGCTTCGAACGCGAGATGGAAGCCCAGCGCGTCCGTGCCCGTTCCGCCAGCTCCTTCGGCATGGACTACAACAGCCTGGTCAAGGTCGATGTGGACACCGAGTTCACCGGCTACACCGATACCCGTGGTTTGGCAAAAATCGTTGCGCTGTATAAAGATGGCCAGTCGGTCGACGTATTGAGCGAAGGCGACGAGGGCGTGATCGTTCTCGACAAGACGCCGTTCTACGCCGAGTCCGGTGGCCAGGTCGGCGATTGCGGTTACCTGCAGGCGGGCAGCGCGCGTTTCGACGTGCGTGATACCACCAAGACCGGCGGTGCATTCCTGCACCACGGTATCCTGGATTCGGGTAGCCTGATCGTCGGTGCGCCGGTCGAGACCCACGTTGACGCCGAGGTGCGTCACGCCACGTCGTTGAACCACTCCGCGACTCACCTGCTGCACGCTGCATTGCGCCAGGTGCTGGGCGATCACGTTCAACAGAAAGGCTCGTTGGTCGACAGCCAGCGCCTGCGTTTTGACTTCAGTCACTTCGAAGCCATCAAGCCTGAGCAGATCAAGGCGCTGGAAGAAATCGTCAACGCCGAGATCCGCAGGAACTCCGAGGTTGAAACCGAAGAGACCGATATCGAAACCGCCAAGCAGAAAGGCGCCATGGCGCTGTTCGGCGAGAAATACGGCGACAACGTGCGTGTACTGAGCATGGGCGATTTCTCCGTCGAGCTGTGTGGCGGTATCCACGCCAACCGTACAGGCGACATTGGCCTGCTGAAAATCATCAGCGAAGGCGGTGTGGCATCGGGCGTGCGTCGTATCGAGGCAGTCACCGGTGCCGCGGCGCTGGCCTACTTGAACGCGGCGGAAGAACAACTCAAGGAAGCGGCCAGCCTGGTCAAGGGCAGCCGTGACAACCTGATCGACAAGCTGTCGGCTGTGCTGGAGCGCAACCGTCTGCTGGAGAAGCAACTCGAGCAGTTGCAAGCCAAGGCAGCCAGTGCCGCGGGCGACGATCTGTCGGCCCAGGCGCTGGACGTCAAGGACGTGAAAGTGCTGGCCGTGCGTCTGGACGGTCAGGATGGCAAGGCGCTGCTGGCGCTGGTCGATCAACTGAAAAACAAACTCGGCCGCGCAGTGATCCTGCTCGGCAGTGTCCATGAGGAAAAGGTCGTTCTGGTTGCAGGCGTAACCAAAGACCTGACTGGCCAACTCAAAGCCGGTGATTTGATGAAGCAAGCCGCTGCGGCAGTGGGCGGGAAGGGCGGTGGTCGTCCAGACATGGCGCAGGGCGGTGGTACCGACGCTGGCGCACTGGACGCGGCACTGGCCCTGACTGTTCCGTTTGTAGAGCAGGGTCTATAAGGCAGTGCTTGCGGCTCGTCGTCCAGTGGCGGGCCGCAACGCTGTTTGAGTGATTATTTGGGCGCCCTTCATGGGCAGAGGCGGCTTTGAAATGGCTTTGATCGTACAGAAATTTGGAGGCACCTCGGTCGGCACTGTCGAGAGAATCGAGCAGGTCGCCGACAAGGTTAAGAAATTCCGCGATGCCGGCGATGACCTGGTGGTTGTGCTGTCTGCAATGAGCGGCGAAACCAACCGTCTGATCGATCTGGCCAAGCAAATCAGTGGCGACGGCCAACCGGTTCCGCGTGAGCTGGACGTGATCGTCTCCACCGGTGAGCAGGTGACGATTGCCCTGTTGGCCATGGCGCTGATCAAGCGTGGCGTGCCGGCGGTGTCGTACACCGGCAACCAGGTGCGGATTCTGACGGATAGCGCGCACAATAAAGCGCGTATCTTGCAGATTGATGACCAGAAGATTCGTGGTGACCTGAAGGCAGGTCGTGTGGTGGTGGTCGCCGGTTTCCAGGGCGTCGACGAACACGGCAACATCACCACCCTCGGTCGTGGCGGTTCCGACACTACCGGTGTGGCGCTGGCGGCAGCCCTGAAGGCTGACGAATGCCAGATCTACACCGACGTCGACGGCGTCTACACCACCGACCCGCGTGTGGTGTCCGTGGCTCAGCGCCTGGACAAGATCACCTTCGAAGAGATGCTGGAAATGGCCAGCCTCGGTTCCAAGGTATTGCAGATCCGCGCGGTCGAGTTCGCCGGCAAGTACAACGTTCCGCTGCGCGTACTGCACAGCTTCAAGGAGGGTCCGGGCACCCTCATTACTATTGATGAAGAGGAAACCATGGAACAGCCGATCATTTCCGGTATCGCTTTCAACCGCGATGAAGCCAAGCTGACCATCCGTGGCGTGCCAGACATCCCGGGCGTTGCATTCAAGATTCTCGGTCCGATCAGTGCCGCGAACATCGAAGTCGATATGATCGTGCAGAACGTTGCGCACGATAACACCACAGACTTCACCTTCACCGTGCATCGCAATGACTACCAGGCGGCGCAAACCGTGCTGGAAAAAACCGCTAGCGAACTGGGTGCCCGTGAAGTCGTTGGCGACACCAAGATTGCCAAGGTGTCGATCGTCGGCGTTGGCATGCGTTCTCACGCAGGCGTGGCCAGCCGCATGTTCGAATCCCTGGCCAAGGAAAGCATCAACATCCAGATGATCTCGACATCGGAAATCAAAGTCTCCGTAGTGATCGAAGAGAAGTACCTGGAGCTGGCTGTGCGCGCTCTGCACACGGCTTTCGAACTGGACGCGCCGGCCCGCCAGGGCGAGTGATGCGTTTGCCAAAAGGCGCGGTCTGACCGCGCCTTTTGTTTTTTTGAATGGCGTGACCCCCGAGGCTGTTCTTTTGCTCGCGCTAGTCAATACTCAGGCATGTAGGGCTGCGACCGCTCCGGTTGTGGGTCGAGTGCCTTTTTTTTGCAGACTGTTGTCCCTGAAATGTAATGCGTGAGGAGAAAGGTATGCTGATTCTGACTCGTCGGTGCGCAGAAAGCCTGATTATCGGTGATGGCGAAATCACCGTGACCGTGCTCGGCGTCAAAGGAAATCAAGTGCGCATCGGTGTTAATGCCCCCAAAGAGGTAGCTGTTCACCGGGAAGAAATTTACCTGCGTATCAAGAAAGAGAAGGACGAAGAACCAAGCCATTAATTTTTATCGTTTTTTATGTTTGCAAACGGGGAAGAAGCTGGTTAATATACGCCCCGTGTTGCGGAGAGCTGGCCGAGTGGCCGAAGGCGCTCCCCTGCTAAGGGAGTACACCTCAAAAGGGTGTCGGGGGTTCGAATCCCCCGTTCTCCGCCATTATTTGCTTAGTACGTTGTAATCTGGCTTCTTCGGTAAGTTGTTGAAATTACTAGAAAAAGTGTTTGACATAGAGATTAGACGGCCTATAATGCGCGGCAACAAATGTGCACTCGTAGCTCAGCTGGATAGAGTACTCGGCTACGAACCGAGCGGTCACAGGTTCGAATCCTGTCGAGTGCACCATTTAAGAGTTAGTTGCAGCAATGCAGGTAACTTGGCTTCAACCAGTTGTGATCTGGTCTAAAAACACAAATTGCACTCGTAGCTCAGCTGGATAGAGTACTCGGCTACGAACCGAGCGGTCACAGGTTCGAATCCTGTCGAGTGCACCATACAACAGAAAGCCCGCATTTCATGCGGGCTTTTTGCCGTCTGGAATTTGGTTTTTCCTTTCTGCTGCCCCCCTCGTCGAACTCCACGTTTGCGCTACGACCTCGCCAGGTGTCGTAGCGCTAGCTTGTGGCTGAATTGCGAATACTGATCCTGTCCGGCTTGCCGAGGGCGCTTTCGACGTCTTGCTGGCTCATGCCGGCGACCACTCGCTGATTGATGATCGTCTCTACACGCTCCCCGGCGTCCTCCGTGACGTTCCTTTTCAAGGGTAGCGACTACAATTTTCGAAAAGGAGGTGTGTTTTCTTTTCTGGATGCGTCGTCGCATTTTCCTGGATCAGGACGATGCTCAGGTTTGTTGTGCAAGCGCTTGTTTCAGCCGAGATTTTTTAACGTTTAAAACCGTCAGGCGGTGTATCATTGCGCCCGTCAGCCCCGCCGGGGCTTGTGGAATACCTCCATGGACTTACCCAGTAGTTACTCAGTACCCCGTTTCACCAATCATGAATTGACTGATTGATCCTTCCGGCGTGCCCCGCTGCTGGGAGTGGAGTTCGCCTATGTCTGAAATCGAAGTAAAGAAAACGCAGGAAAGCTTGCAGGATCGCCTGGCCCAGGTGGTCGAGTTGCTGCAGCGCCAACGAGTTGTAGAAGACCTGACTCACCGCCAGGAAGGCCCGCATCATGACCGGGTCGAGAACCTGGTCCACCGGCAGAACCTCGTCGAGTTGCAACGCAAGCTCGATGACCTGCACTCCGCCGACGTCGCCTATATCCTTGAAGCCTTGCCGCTGGACGATCGTCTGACGCTATGGCAGCTGGTCAAGGCCGATCGTGACGGCGACATCCTCCTTGAAGTATCCGATTCGGTCCGTGAATCGCTGATCGCCGACATGGACGATCACGAGCTCCTGGCGGCGGCCAAGGACATGGACGCCGACGAACTCGCTGATCTGGCCTCCGAGCTGCCGCGAGACGTCGTCCATGAGCTCATGGAGACCCTGGACCAGCAACAACGCGAGCGCGTGCGTTCGGCACTGTCCTACGACGAGGAGCAGGTCGGTGCGTTGATGGACTTCGAGATGGTGACCATCCGTGAGGATGTCAGCCTTGAAGTGGTCTTGCGTTACCTGCGCCGTCTCAAGGAGTTGCCGGGCCACACCGACAAACTGTTCGTGGTCGATTACGACGGCGTCCTCAAGGGCGTGTTGCCGATCAAGCGTTTGCTGGTCAACGACCCCGACAAACAGGTTGCCGAGGTGATGGCCAGCGACCCGGTGAGTTTCCACCCGGACGAAGACGCCTACGATGCTGCCCAGGCGTTCGAGCGTTACGACTTGATCTCGGCGCCCGTGGTCGACAAGAACGGTAAGCTGATCGGTCGTCTGACCATCGATGAAATGGTCGACCTGATCCGTGAAGAGAGCGAAAGCGAAGTTCTCAACATGGCGGGTCTGCGTGAAGAAGAAGACATTTTTGCGTCGGTCTGGAAATCCCTGCGTAACCGTTGGGCCTGGCTGGCGATCAACCTGATTACCGCGTTCGTGGCTTCTCGGGTGATCGGTTTGTTTGAAGGCTCGATCGAGAAACTCGTGGCGCTTGCGGCGTTGATGCCGATCGTGGCGGGGATCGGTGGTAACTCGGGTAACCAGACCATCACCATGATTGTTCGGGCCATGGCGCTGGACCAGGTGAGCACCGGCAACACCTCGCGCCTGATGCGCAAGGAATTGGCGGTAGCGCTGATCAATGGCGTGATCTGGGGCGGGGTGATCGGTGTGGTTGCCTACCTGCTCTATGGCAGTTGGTCATTGGGTGTGGTGATGACCGCCGCGATGACGCTCAACCTGTTGCTGGCGGCGTTGATGGGGGTTTTGATCCCGATGACCCTGGCGAAGATGGGGCGCGACCCGGCGATGGGTGCCAGTGTGATGATCACGGCCATGACCGACAGCGGCGGCTTCTTCATCTTCCTGGGGTTGGCGACAATTTTCCTGCTCTGACGTCCTGTTCACTGAAAACCCGCCTTCTGGCGGGTTTTTTGTGCCCGGATTTCAGGCAAAAAAAGGTTCTTCACGCATTCCTGGGAAGCTGTAGGAGCCGTGCCCATGCTTAAACCAGTGAAAGAACCCAAAAAAAAGCCAGCGATCAGGCTGGCTTGGGCTTTCTGGCTGAATCAGGACGCGTCGGCGGCCATTTCAGCGTCATGGGCGATCAGCGAAACCAGGGCGTTCTGCTGTCGATGGGAGAGTTGGCGGAAGCGCTGCAGCAATTCCCGCTCGTGCAGGGAAAGCTCCGGGCTGTCCAGGCGCATGCTCAACTCTTCTCCCAGTGCGCCTTCCTGAATAAGACTCTGCTCAAGGCGTGCAATGATTTCGGAGTTCATGCTGCGATGATGATTGCGAGCCACCTCGGCAATGCGTTCACGCATTCCGTCTGGCAGACGTACGACGAACTTGTCAGCCGTACGGCTGGAATAAATTGCCTGTTTCAATGGGCGCATATATTTAACCGGTTAGTTCAGGGGAGCGGTTTTCGGGATTGGCCGCAGGATGTCTGGTAGGACAAGCGCTCTGACCAAATGTTCAACCTGAATTGATAGTGGCGCGCATCATGCCTCAAAATAGCCATATCCTTGGCGTCAATTCTGTGACAAATATTGAACTGGATAAAGGCGTTCTGCCAGCACCAATTATCAGAAATGCGGACTGGTTTGAAAAGTTCGACCAGGCCGTATCACTTCGTGCTTTCTCCACCCGACGAAAGGTTTCCGGCGGGCAGGAAAAAGTGAACTCGATCCCTGTTCCTTACTTTTTACAGAATAGTGGCAAATGGCCGATTTACTAGGGGGAGTCGTATGGAGGGGGTGAATTCAGGATGGATGGCAGGCCCTTGCAACGGGTCTGCCATGTCGGGATCAACGCAGAACCGGATCAAACTTGATCTTGCGCCCGGCGATCATTGCGAGCACGAACAGCGCGCTGAATACGCCACAGGCGATCAGGGGGAGGGTGACGACCATGTCCTGGGTCAATGACAGATGAAAAATGCCGCTCAACAAGGCGAGGATGAAGAAACTCGCGGCTGATCTGGACATGCTGTACTCCTGGTGAGGGTCATTCAAAATACCAATCGTTCGGCAGGCGGAGCTGGCATCAGGATGTTTTCCTGGCTGACAAAGCCGTGCCGGTCGCTGGTCACTGCCAGCTGCGGCGCCTTATGCATCTGAAGGTAATGCGGCATACGTTGGGCAACCTGCGTAGCGCTGCTCTCGGGAACAAAATGAACTCCCGCTAAAACCGCCAGTGCGATGGCATAGGAGAGTGAAAGGGCGCTCTTCATTGGGGCGGGCCTCGGTTGTTCTGTAAGAACAGCAGAAGCAGCTCGCATGCCAGAGTCTATCGGCAATTAAATTCTTTAAAAACAATGAATTAAGTTATTTTTGGTAAAACGTCATATTGCATTTTGCAATGATGGCTTTTTGCAGTGATGCAATTTGCACGGTAAACAGGTCCGCACCCGGTCAAGGCGTCTGCCTACACTTAAAAAGCCTACGGACGACATGACAAAAGCCGGCCCGGCCGTTAACATGCACGCCGTCCATTGCACCGCGTATCGTCGCGGTCAACCTGTGTCTCAGTAGCTCAATTGGATAGAGCATCCCCCTCCTAAGGGGAAGGTTGGCAGTTCGAACCTGCCCTGGGACACCATATTTCGCATCTCCCCGCCTGTTTCAACGCTTCCTTTTCGCGACTCGTAGATAAAGTTCGACAAATTCAGGTGCCCGGGATTTATCGAAGCCACCCACTCTACCCTCGCGACTTTCCTTCTCCTCTCCCACGTAGTCTGAATCTCCCATCCCGTCTGGGAGTATCCGCCGATGTGCCGCCTGTGGTGCTTGTTCATAGTTGTGACCAATAGATCAGAAAATGGTCCAAGGTCGACCCCCGATGACTGGACCCGCTCAGGAGAAAGTCATGACTATGCGCAAGAAAACCTCATCGCCAACGAATGACCTGGCCAGTAACGCCGTTGACCATCCTTCACCCGTCAACCACGACTGGACTTTTACCTACATTCCGACCGTCACCACCAACCTTGAAGACTACGCCCCCGGCAGCACTGCCATTATCACGGCCAGCGGTTTCGCCGCCGGCAGCACAGTGACGCTCGAAGTGGACCACGCCATCGGTGCTGGTGCGGATGGTGTGTGGGGCACGCCCGACGATGTGCTCGATACCAACACCGGCGCGGGGCACGAGCCCTGGTCCGTGACCGACGGCGGCGCAGGCGATCTCGACGGCCAGGTCAACGGCAGTGTCACCACCTCGTGGTACGTGAATCCCGACGACTCGGCAGGCGCTACGTTTCTGCTCACCGCGGCCGCTGCGGGCGCCGATGGCGTGGTCGGCACGGGTGACGACGCCGTGGCGACAGCCTCGTTTACGGACAGCGTTTTGGGCGTCGTTGCGACCGGCGAGGACGTCACGCTGGACGAAACGGCCGGGTTGCAGAACGCCACTGCCACTCCAGCCCCTGCTGGGGACGTTGACGACAACGATATTCTGGTGGCGTCCCTGCCTTCGACCTTCACTACCCGTTTGACTGCTCTGGGGGCAGGTACCGCAACGGGCGCGGCTTTGAGTGGCTATACCGGTGCCGTTGGCAACACTGGCAGCAATGCATTCACCATCACCGCTGACCCCGGAGCGAGCATTACCGATATCAGCTTCGTCGGCAGCTCTGGCGCACCGCTCAATGGCCTGGACAGCGGGCTCGATACCCTCGATGGCACCAGCATCCTTCTCTATACGGATACGAACAACAACATTGTCTTGGGCCGAGCCGGGAGCGCAACCGGCGCAATCGTGTTCGCTGCCTATATTGAAGAAACCGGATCGCCGGTTACGGGCGGCAAGATCTGGACTGTGGAGTACCAACCGCTCAAACATCCCGTCATGACGAATGCCGATGATTCGCTCAATCTGGCGGATAAGGTTTTCGTCGGCGCCAGCCAGGACCTGGAATTCAGTCTGGCTAACGCACCCTCCGGTCAGAACCTGTTCCTGATGTTCACGAAGGCGAACCCGAACGTTGTCGATGTCGGTGGTGTGTTGCGGATCACGGATCCCACCATCATCGCCACTGGCAAGGACCCGGCAGACCAGTCAAGCGGCTTCAATATAACGACTGGCGACACGATCAATACCAGCCAGGCGGGGGGGCCGACCACCTTCGGCACCAACAATCAGATGATTGTGGAGCAAGAGGGCATCCGCTTTTCGTTCGTCACGGGTGCCAGGCAGAATGTGACCATTCCCAACCTGGACCAGAACGAAGCCGATGTTGAATCCAACGTCGATTTTACTGGCGTCTTCAATGCGAAATCGGCCAGTTTCGACATTGTGCAGCTGCAAAGCGGCAAGAGTGCCGTGGTGAGGGTCAGCGCATTCAGCACCGCTGCCGAGCCTGGCGTGAATTTCATCAATGGGTATGGCAATGATGCGTCGGTGTCCATCACCAATGTTCGTGTCTTCAACAGTATCGGGCAGGTGATCGAGAATTCGAACGGCTCGGTGAATGATCCGGCCATTACCATCAGCTTCGCAGCAGGGGTTGCAACCATCACCGGTGTCAAAGCCGGCTACCAGATTGAATACACCACTACGTCGGACCACAACCGCGTGCTCGTCGAGAACGGGGCGGCCGTCAATGCCAAGGGCAATGAGCACGCCGATTTTGATATCGGTGGTTTCACGCTGGTCCAGGCCTCCGTTTCGAAAGCCGAAATCGGCTCCAGGATCATCTTCGATGACGACGGGCCGAGCATCAGCATCACCGGCGCAGAGCCGACGCTGACGGTGGACGAGACAGTACTGGGCACCGACGCCAACCAGAGCTTTGCCGCCAACTTCAACTCGGCGTTTGGCGCCGATGGGGCTGGCACGCTGACTTATGCACTGGGCGTGGTGGCGGGGGCTTGCGGATTGACGGACACGGAGACGGGCCAGGCGGTGAACCTGTCGCTCAATGGTGCGGTGGTCGAAGGGCGTACGGCCACGAGCGGCCTGCTGGTGTTCACGGTCAGCGTCGCCGC
>NZ_JBWKWD010000051.1:0-19393 GCF_059422045.1 Pseudomonas sp. GW821-FHT02A08 | reverse complement strand
CCGCCAATGGCAGCGTCACGCTCGACCAGATCCGCGCCGTGGTGCATTCCAACACAACCAATCCCGATGATTCGACGAGCCTGACCTCGGACAACCTGGTGACGCTGACCGCGATCAAGACCGACAGAGACGGCGACAGCGCCCTGGCGACCCTGAACATCGGGCAGAACCTGGTGTTCAAGGACGACGGGCCGAGCATCACCACCACCGGCGTGGAACCGACGCTGACGGTGGACGAGACAGTACTGGGCACCGACGCCAACCAGAGCTTTGCCGCCAATTTCAATTCGGCGTTTGGCGCCGATGGGGCTGGCACGCTGACCTATGCACTGGGCGTGGTGTCGGGGGCTTCCGGATTGACGGACACGGAGACGGGTCAGGCGGTGAACCTGTCGCTCAATGGTGCGGTGGTCGAAGGGCGTACGGCCACGAGCGGCCTGCTGGTGTTTACGGTCAGTGTGGCCGCCAATGGCAGCGTCACGCTCGACCAGATCCGCGCCGTGGTGCATTCCAACACAACCAATCCCGATGATTCGACGACGTTGACCTCGGACAACCTGGTGACACTGACCGCGATCAAGACCGACGGGGACGGCGACAGCGCCCTGGCGACCCTGAACATCGGGCAGAACCTGGTGTTCAAGGACGACGGCCCGAGCATCACCACCACCGGCACGGAGCCGACGCTGACGGTGGACGAAACGGCGCTGGCGAATAATGACACCCAGAGCTTTGCCGCCAACTTCAACTCGGCGTTTGGCGCCGATGGTGCCGGCACCCTGACCTATGCGTTGGGCGTGGTGGCCGGAGCTTGCGGGCTGATCGACACGGCCTCGGGCCAGACGGTGAACCTGTCGCTCAATGGCACCGTGGTCGAAGGCCGCACGGCCACGAGCGACCTGCTGGTGTTCACCGTCAGCGTCGCTGCCGATGGCAACGTCACGCTGGACCAGATCCGCGCCGTGGTGCATCCCGACGCAACCAATCCCGATGATTCGACGACGTTGACCTCGGACAATCTGGTGACGTTGACCGCGACCAAGACCGACGGGGACGGCGACAGTGCCCTGGCGACCCTCAACATCGGGCAGAACCTGGTGTTCAAGGACGACGGGCCGAGCATCAGCACCACCGGTACGGAGCCGACGCTGACGGTGGACGAAACGCTGCTGGCAACCGACGCGACCCAGAGCTTTGCCGCCAATTTCAATTCAGAGTCTGGTGCTGATGGTGCGGGCACGCTGACCTATGCGCTAGGCGTAGTCACCGGGGCCTCCGGGCTGATCGACACGGCCACGGGCCAGGCGGTGAACCTGTCGCTCAATGGCGCGGTGGTGGAAGGGCGTACGGCCACAGATAACCTGCTGGTGTTCACGGTCAGTGTCGCCGCCGATGGCAACGTCACGCTCGACCAGATCCGCGCGGTGGTGCATCCCGACGCAAACGATCCCGATGATTCGACGAGCCTGACTTCGGACAATCTGGTGACGTTGACCGCGACCAAGACCGACGGGGACGGCGACAGCGCCTTGGCGACGCTGAACATCGGGCAGAACCTGGTGTTCAAGGACGACGGGCCGAGCATCAGCACCACCGGTACGGAACCGACGCTGACGGTGGACGAAACGCTGCTGGCGACCAACGCCACCCAGAGCTTTGCCGCCAACTTCAACTCGGCGTTTGGCGCCGATGGGGCCGGCACCCTGACCTATGCGCTGGACGTGGTAGCGGGAGCTTCGGGGCTAACGGACACGGCCACGGGCGAGGTGGTGAACCTGTCGCTCAATGGCTCTGTAGTGGAAGGCCGTACGGCCACGAGCGACCTGCTGGTGTTCACGGTCAGCGTGGCCGCCAATGGCAGCGTCACGCTGGACCAGATCCGCGCCGTGGTGCATCCCGACCCAACCAATCCGGATGATTCGACGAGCCTGACCTCGGACAACCTGGTGACATTGATCGCGACCAAGACCGACGGGGACGGCGACAGCGCCAACGCAACCCTGAACATCGGGCAGAACCTGGTGTTCAAGGACGACGGGCCGAGCATCAGCACCACCGGCACGGAACCAACGCTGACGGTGGACGAAACGCTGCTGGCGACCAACGCCACCCAGAGCTTCGCCGCCAACTTCAACTCGGCGTTTGGCGCCGATGGTGCCGGCACCCTGACCTATGCGTTGGGCGTGGTAGCGGGAGCTTCCGGGCTGACGGACACGGCCTCGGGCGAGGCAGTGAACCTGTCGCTCAATGGCGCAGTAGTCGAAGGCCGCACGGCCCTTACCAACCTGCTGGTGTTCACGGCTAGCGTCACCGCCAATGGCAGCGTCACGCTCGACCAGATCCGCGCCGTGGTGCATCCCGACACAACCAATCCCGATGATTCGAAGACATTGACCTCGGACAACCTGGTGACGCTGACCGCAACCATTACCGACAAAGAGGGCGACAGTGCCTTGGCGACCCTGAACATCGGGCAGAACCTGGTGTTCAAGGACGACGGACCGAGCATTACCACCACCGGCGTGGAACCGACGCTGACAGTGGACGAGACGCTGCTGGCGACCAACGCCACCCAGAGCTTCGCCGCCAACTTCAACTCGGCGTTTGGCGCCGATGGAGCCGGCACGCTGAGCTATGCACTGGGTGTGGTGGCCGGGGCCTGCGGGCTGACCGATTCGGCCTCGGGCCAGGCGGTGAATCTGTCGCTCAATGGCACCGTAGTGGAAGGTCGCACAGCCACGGGCAACTTGCTGGTGTTCACGGTCAGCGTGGCCGCCAATGGCAGCGTTACGCTCGACCAACTCAGGGCCGTGGTGCATTCCGACCCAAGCAATCCCGATGATTCGAAGTCGTTGACCTCGGACAACCTGGTGACGCTGACCGCGACCAAGACCGACGGGGACGGCGACAGCGCCCTGGCGACCCTGAACATAGGGCAGAACCTGGTGTTCAAGGACGACGGGCCGGCACTCAGTTTCGGCAACCTGATCGGGACCGGTAGCGTCCTGGCGCAATCCGGGTTCTGGAACATGGCGACGGGAGCCGACGGGCTGGGTGCGGCCGGTCTGGATATCTCGTTGGTCAATAACCAGTTCACCCTCGTCCGGCCCGACAACACGACCACGACCGGGACCGGCACGCTCACTGAGCTGGCGCCATCACCGGATGCCAATGGCGCGTACCAGTTCGCGGGAACCTTGACCGGTGATTTCGACAACAACGCCGCAACGGCGAACACCACCGTCGACTACACGCTGACCGCCTATGCCGATGGCCGCTATGCACTGGATCTGGTGCAAGGCTTCAGTTCGACGATCGTGCTAAGCAGTGCCAATGGCTCGCTCGCTGCCAGTGGCCCGGATTCGGTGCGCACGTTGTTGATTCCGCAGACGAGTAACCCGGCTATTCCTTCGACATCCGAGGAGATCGTGTTCTTTTCCGCGAAGGCGCTGGCGTCGACCGCGGACATCCTGACCGGCATCGGGCTCGGAGCACCCGACCCCACCGAAGCCGCGCTACAGACCAACCCCCTGCCGTCGTACATAGACCCGGCGGCGATGAACGTCAGCACGTCCGGCATCGGCGTCGCCAACAACGTTTTCCAGGGCGATAACCTGGCGGCAATCAGCGCCGCCGATGAAAGTTTCGTCATCAATCCAGAGAGCCTGCTGACGGGCATGAAGGTCTTCATCGACAACTCCGTGGCGGGCTACAACACGGCGACCGAGGACCTGTACTACAGGATCTACTACGCCGATGGCTCGAATTCGAGCCTCGTCGAGGTGAACACCCTGACGCCGGAGGCTGGTGGGCAGGTGTCCTTCCTCGTCCAGAAGGAGGGTGCGTCACTGATCGACGCTGTTCAGCTGACGATGGGCCGGGGCGATGTCAAGATCCCGGTGATCCAGTTCATTCAGCAGAGCGAGAGCCTGGCCAGCGATGTCCAGCTGGCGTTCAGCGCGACGTTGACGGACAAGGATGGGGACTCGGCGACGAGTAGTTTTGACGCCAACCTTTTCGCCAACGACCCGGCCAACGCAGCCTTCGACTTCACGCTGGTGGGCACGCTCGGTGAGCGAGATGCCTTCAACATCGATCTGTCAGTCAATGGGAACCTGTACCAGGTCACCGGCTTCGATACGGGCCCTGGCGTGCAAGACAAGCTGGTGCTCAACGGCGACCCGAACGCAGTTGTCCAATCGATCAACAACACCGGCGCGGACAGCGTCGTGACGGTTGCCGAGACTGGCGGACAAACAACGACCATCACCTTGGTCGGAGTCGATCTACAGAGTACCGACATCTTTTTTGGCAGTGCCTGAGGTTTTGCGCGCGTGAACGGATGCGAGGGTGGCCTAGGAAACCACCCTCGCATTCTTTTTGCCGTTCAGATGCACGAGATCTCCATGATCGCATGCGCTGTGAACCGGCGAGCAGCACAAGGCTTGAAGAGCGTGGCGGGTAGGTGCAGGTGGGCGTGGCAGGATTTACCAGGAGCGGCATCAGTATTGCGGGACACTCTGTCCCGGCCTGCCGACAAGGATGGCGAAACAGTGGCGGTCTACCCTCTAAAAGTGAGAAGCAGACCGTTTTGTATCGACTTGAAACTCATTCCAGTTCCACCCAGGCGGACTCGGTCGGTGCTTCGTTGGTGAGCCCGTGTTTCAGTGCATACATCAGCAAGTCGATGCGGTTGATGAGATTAAGCTTTTGATAGATGTTGCTGAGGTGGTTGTGCACGGTGTGCTCGCTGATCCCCAGGCGCCCGGCGATGCTCACATACTTGGCGGACGGTTCGCCCACGATGGCGCGAATCAGTTCTCTCTCGCGCAGCGTCAACCGCGCCTGTTTCGCCCGCTCCAGATTGCATTTGATGGGTATGTGCCCGCTCACGGCATAGCCGGAAAGGCCGCCGGCCCAGGCTCTATCCATTGCGAAGTCGCTATGGTGAACATTGAGGATGGCCTGGATAATCGATTCCGTCGGGTCTTCCGCCAGCACTATACCGCGGGCGCCAGCCTCTATCGCCTGGGCCGCGGGGACGGCTTCGTACAGACCCTTGAGCAGCAACACTTTCATTTCGGCGCTACGGGTGAGTCCCGCGACGACATCCAGAGGATTCAGCGCATCCGGAAAGAAACTGAAGAAAATGACATTGGGCCGTAACTGATCGGCAAGATTCAGCGCATTGGTGTAGGTGGTGGCCTGCGCTGTCACTTCCATTCGGGGCTTTCTGGCATCAATCAAGTCGTGAAGGCCCTTAAGCACGAGGGGGCGACAATCGATCAACATCACGCCTATTGGCTTTTCCTGGTCAGTCATCATCTTCCTGACCCCCTTGAAAAACCAACGATGGCCTCCACCCGCTTGCCTTCCTGGGTCAGCAACTTGCTCACTGGGTCGCCGTGATTGAAGGACAGATTTGAACGCCGGGAGGCCGTGATGGTGCCCGCCCAGGCATTGGCAACCAGCGGCCCCGGGGTCGTTTCCATCAACCGCACCGGCAGGGGGGGCGAACGTTTCCAAAAGGCAGGCAAAGCCCGAGCAAGAAGATAAATACGAATAATTATTAATGGAATACGCATGATGATGTGCTCCCGCGTGCCTCTCAACGGAGTCTAGGTCAGCCCGGAGTGCTGCCAGCCTGACCATCCGTCAGTCCTCGATACAAGCCCCGTGCGGATAGGCCTTGCTGATGATTTCAAGGAAGGGGGTAACCCTCGAAAATCAAGGTATTAGACTCGCCACAGTTGGCATGCGACTAAAGTCTGATCCTGATCAAAATCGTCAATTAACCGACAAATGGTGTGCAGTTAGGAGGGCTAACTTCGACTTAGTCAATTTGTTGGCGAAACCTGCCTGGCCGAGCCCACCTGCAAGCCGGAGCTTGAAGAAATCAGTGAGCAGCACTGGCCGCTCTCGTTTTCAGTAACGCTTTCACATATTCAGCGTGAGCGTTGAGGAAGGTTCTCAAGGGAATGCCATGGCTGGCCGATAACACGGGCAGTTACGAGCCTTTTCTTGAGGTCGATGCATGTGTTGATTGGCGTTCAGAAGGTGTTTGATGGCTAAGGGCTACCAGCTATCATCTGCGCGCCAAATCAAGGGCTGCGAAGCTGAGTCCGTCCGTGTATTTGCCTTTGGGTTCTTCTTCTTAAATTGCCTGGAAATCTTCGATGCTGTCGTATCACCAAAAGCGTTTTCTGATCGTCGATGATTTCTCGGACTTCCGCAGTTCGGTCAGGTCGATGCTGCGTGAACTGGGCGTCAAGGAAGTGGACACTGCCGATACCGGCGAGCAGGCGCTGAAAATGTGCTCGCAGAAGCAATACGACTTCATCCTGCAGGACTTTCACCTGGGGGACGGCAAGAAGAATGGCCAGCAGGTGCTCGAAGACCTGATGGAAGAAAAGCTGATCAGCCATGAAGCGGTGTTCGTCATGGTCACCGCCGAAACCAGCCAGGCCATGGTGCTCAGTGCGCTGGAGCATGAGCCCGATGCCTACCTGACCAAGCCGTTCAACCGTTCCAGCCTGGCCCAGCGCCTGGAGCGCCTGGAGCAGCGCAAGACCTTGCTCAAGCCGATCCTGCAGGCCCTGGATCGCGGCAAGCCGATGGAGGTGCTCAACGCCTGCATCGCCCTGTGCAAGCAAGACATCCGCTATTCGCCGCTGTGCTTGCGTTATCGCGCCGATGCCTTGCGCGACCTGAATCAGAACGAAGCGCTGGAGCGCCTCTATGACGGCATCATCGCCGACCGCCCGTTGCCATGGGCGTTTGCCGGGTTGGGCAAGTTGCTGTTCAAGCGCGGTCAGGTCGGGCAGGCCAAGGGCATTTATGAAAAAGCCCTGAAAGTCTTCCCGATGATGCCGTCGCTGTATGACGGCATGGCGGATGTACTGGTCGCCGAAGGGGATACCAAGGGAGCGCAGCGCGTCCTGGAAGAGGCGATTCGCCTGTCGCCGCTGGCGGTGCGTCGCCAGGCACTGCTCGGTAAGCTGGCGATGACCAACGAGGACTTCGACACGGCGGCCAAGGCCTATCGCCAGGCAGTGAGCCAGGGCGCGCAGTCACGGTTCAAGGATGCCGAGAGCAACCTCGGCCTGGCCCACGCCTTGATCAGCAAGGGCAGCGAACGGGGCCTGGACACGCGCACCCGCCTGGAAATCAACACCACATTGAGCGCCGTGGCCAAGGAAAACCCCTCCGATCCGGGCCTGCAAATCCGCGCGCGCCTGATGAAGGCCACCAGCCTGTTGCTCAACGACGCCGAGACGGCGGACAAGCTCACCGAGCAAGCCTTGCTGCGTCTGGACGGCATGGAGCAATTCATGAGCGCCGAAGCGGCCTTGCTGGTGGCCAAGCAGCTGAAAATGCTCGGGCAGACCGAGGCCGGTACCGCGATGCTGAAAAACTGCGTGGAAATCTACGGCGACGATCCGGTGGTCATGAAGGACATCGCCAAGCAGACCGACGACCCGAGTATCCTCAACTCCGGCAACGCCGCCGCGGAGCTCAACCGTCAGGGCGTGCGCGTCTACAAGACCGGCAACCTGGTGGAAGCCCGGCAGGTATTCCGCAAAGCCCTGGCGATGCAACCGAAGAACATCAGTATCGCCCTGAACATGGCGCAGTCGTTGTTGCACGGCACCGATACCAGCGTTCCTTCGGCGGAGCTGGAAGAGTGTCGTACCTGCCTGAAAATGGTCGGCCTGATGCCCGACACCGATGCGCGCTATCCGCGTTACCAGAAGCTGAAAAGCAAGGCGCTTGGCCAATGAACGAAAACGAGCAGGCACTGGATTTCTCCACGGTGATCGCCTCTACCGTGCACGACATGAAGAACTCGCTGGCCATGCTGATGCAGGCCCACAGCCAGTGGCTGGGGCGGTTGCCGGAGTCGATGCGGCAGGCTCCGGAGCAGGGCGTGATCGACTTCGAGTTCGCCCACCTCAACGGCATGCTGGTGCAGTTGCTGGGGCTGTACAAGCTCGGGGTCAACCAGATGCCGCTGCAACCGGCCTACCATGAGCTGGACGACTTCATCGAAGCGCAACTGGCTTGCCACCAGGAGGTGTTCGCCAGTCGCGGCATCATGGCCACCTTTGAAGTGGACCCGCTGAGCCCGCTGGGTTTCTTCGACCGTGAGTTGATCGCGTCGGTATTGGCCAACTGCATCAACAACGCCATTCGCTTTGCGCGGCATGCCGTTCTGATCAGCGTCAGCGACGAAGCCGGGCAACTGGTGTTGACCATCAATGACGATGGCGAGGGGTATCCGGTGCAGATGATCGAGCGCCAGGCCGATTACGTGCAGGGCATCAATCAAAGCACTGGCAGCACCGGGCTGGGCCTGTACTTTGCCGGGCGAATTGCCGCGCTGCATCAGCGCAACGGCGTGAGTGGACGTACCGAAATCAGCAATGGCGGTCCATTGGGCGGTGGGGTGTTCCGCCTTTACCTGCCCTGACCGGCAGCATATTTATCGACGCTGCTTGAAATTCCGAACACGTGGAGCCTATTTTGTACGGTCGCCGTTCACGGCCCGCACAATAACAAGGATTGCGTCATGACGACCGTTGGCCTGAGTTCACTCGCGCAGCGATTGACGGGCATTGATGAAGTTGAATGTGTCACGCCGGATTTGAATGGCGTTCCACGGGGCAAAGTGATGACCGCCGAGGGCTTTCTCGACGGTCGACGTTTGCAGATGGCGCGGGGCGTGCTGCTGCAATGCATCATGGGCGGATATCCGCCGGCGCGGTTTTACGGCAGCGACGATGGCGACCTGGCGCTGATCCCGGACCCTGCACAAATCCACCGCTTGCCCTGGAGCAATCCACCGCGGGCCTTCGCTATTTGCGATGCGGTGGAACTGGGCACCACCACCAGTTGCGGCCTGTCGACCCGTGGTCTGCTCAAGACCGTGATTGCGCGTTACGCGGCCCGTGGCCTGGCGCCCGTGGTGGCGACCGAGCTTGAATTCTTCGTTTTTGCGCCCAACACCGACCCGACTCAGTCGTTCCAGCCGCCGCTGGGGCTGGATGGTCGCCGCGAAGACGGTCAGTCGGCGTTCAGTGTCAGCTCCAATAACGGCCTGCGGCCGTTCTTCAATGAAGTCTACGAATGCATGGCGGCCCTGGGGCTGCCTCGCGATACCTTCATGCACGAAATGGGCGTCAGCCAGTTCGAGATCAATCTGCTGCACGGTGATCCGCTGTTGCTGGCCGACCAGACGTTCCTGTTCAAGCACTTGCTCAAGGAAGTGGCCCTCAAGCACGGCCTGAGCGTGGTGTGCATGGCCAAGCCCTTGGCGCATACACCGGGCAGTTCGATGCATATCCACCAGAGCGTGGTCGAGATCGATTCGGGGCGTAACGTGTTCAGCGACGAGACGGGGCAGGAGACGGCCACCTTCCGCCACTTCATTGCCGGTCAGCAAACGTGCATGGCCGATTTCACCGCGTTGTTTGCGCCGAACGTGAACTCCTACCAGCGCTTGTGCCACCCTTACGCCTCACCGAATAATGCCTGCTGGTCCTACGATAACCGGGCGGCGGGCCTGCGCATTCCGGCCAGTTTGCCGGTCGCCCGTCGGGTCGAGAACCGCCTGCCGGGAGCCGATGCCAACCCGTATCTGGCGATTGCCGCAAGCCTGGCGGCGGGGGTGCATGGCATCGAGAAGGCATTGGAGCCGAGCGCGCCGATCCAGGGTGAGTTCGAAGTGCCGGACAATCTTTCGTTGCCGTGTACCTTGCATGCGGCACTTGAGCGTCTGAAACGTAGCCAGTTGGCCAAGGAACTGTTCGGCGCGGAATTCATCGAAGGCTACATGGCTTCGAAGACCCTGGAGCTGACCAGCTTCCATGATGAAATTACTCCCTGGGAACGGCGTGTTTTAGCAGCCCAGGCCTGACGATCCGTCGACATCCGGCTATCGTTTAGCGATAGCCGATTCTCACTGCAAGGAGCCGCTCGGAACGCCGATGCGCCAAATCTGGAAATCCTTTCGAGCGCTGTATTTCGCCTCGCTGATGATGTTGATCGGCTCGGGCCTGTTGAGTACTTACCTGGGCTTGCGCCTGGCGGCCGACCATGTCGACAGCCTGTGGGTCGGTGCGTTGATGGCCGCCAACTACTTCGGCCTGGTGCTGGGGGGCAAGATCGGTCACCGGTTGATTGCCCGGGTCGGGCATATCCGGGCCTATTCGGCTTGTGCCGGGATCGTCGGCGCGGCGGTGTTGGGCCATGGCCTGGTCGATTGGCTGCCGGCCTGGCTGTTCCTGCGGGTGATCGTCGGCCTCGGCATGATGTGCCAGTACATGGTGATCGAGAGCTGGCTGAACGAGCAGGCCGAAGCCAGGCAGCGCGGGTTGGTGTTCAGCGGTTACATGATCGCCTCCTACCTGGGGCTGGTAATGGGGCAACTGATTCTGGTCATGCATCCTGCGTTGGGGCTGGAGCTGCTGATGTTGGTCGCCCTGTGCTTCGCCTTGTGTCTGGTGCCGGTGGCCCTGACCCGACGGATCCACCCGGCGCCACTGCATCCGGCTCCGATGGAGCCACGGTTCTTTATCAAGCGCGTGCCGCAGTCATTGAGTACGGTGCTCGGGGCCGGCCTGATCGTCGGTTCGTTCTATGGTCTGGCGCCGCTGTATGCCTCGCAGCAAGGGTTATCCACGGAGCAGGTCGGTCTGTTCATGGGTAGCTGCATTTTTGCCGGGTTGCTGGTGCAGTGGCCGTTGGGCTGGTTGTCCGACCGCTACGATCGGGCTGTGTTGATCCGCAGTTTCGCTTTCAGCCTGGCCTTGGCTGCGCTGCCGCTGGCGATCATGCCGCAGGTGCCGCTGGAGGTTCTGTTTATCGCCGGTTTTATCTGTTCGCTGGTGCAGTTCTGCCTGTATCCGTTGGCGGTGGCGTTCTCCAATGACCACGTCGAAGGCGATCGCCGGGTGTCCCTGACGGCAATGTTGCTGGTGACCTACGGCGTTGGCGCGAGTATCGGGCCGCTGGTGGCCGGCGTGCTGATGAAGCTGTTCGGCAGCCAGATGCTTTATGCGTTTTTCAGTTTCTTTGCGTTGGTGCTGGTATGGCGGATTCGCCCGAAAGCGGTGACCAACCTGCATCAGGTGGAAGATGCGCCGCTGCATCACGTGGCCATGCCGGACAACATGACGAGTTCACCGCTGGTGGCCTGCCTCGACCCGCGTGTTGATGAGCAGGTGGTGCAGGATCAGATGCAAAACCCGGTGAGTACCGGGCCAGAGCCTGAGTCAGAATCTGAAACTGTCACCGAGGCTGAAACCGATCAGCCACCGCAAGACCCTGATACAGGGCGGGACCCTAACTTCAGCGAGGCCAGGCCTTAAATCCGGGGCATAAAAAAACGGGCAGTCACCGCAAGGGACTGCCCGTTTTTTGTTGAGGCGCTCTATCAGAGATCGTCTTTGTCGAACCGGCGTGCTTCGCGTTGCAACTGGTAGACGAAGCGTTCGACCTGACGCTGCACCAGCCCGCTCATGTTGTGGAAGCGAACGCCGGCGAAGGTGGTGGAGATCCTTTCTTCGAAGTGCAGGTAACGCAACTCGACCGGCGCGGTCATCTTGCCGAAGGGCAGGTCGGCGCTGAAGCGGTCGTAGACCTGACCCAGTTGCAGGCTGCCGGTGATGTCGCCGTCGAAGCGCAGTTTGCAGCCGGTAGCGGAAATGTCCAGCAACTTGCCGCTGATCAACGCCTTGAGCTTTTCGCCGTCGAGGTTGACGTTGACCAGTTGTGCCAGCTTCAGCGCGGCGCGGAATGCATTGCGGCGCTGGTGGTACACCACTTCATCGGGCAGGGAGCCGCGGTAGCAGCGGCTGCCACCGGATTCGTCGATGTTCAACCGGCCGTTGCTTTCCCAGGCAATGCGTACGCCTTCGTGGAAGCCTTCGACCCTGAACGGCTCGCCCGCCAGCAGGTAACGCTCGCCATCACGGGGAATCATTTCGTCCAGGGCAATCATGTTGCTGTCACGGTCCAGGTCCACCAGGTAGCTCTGGAAGCGCTGGCTGCGCTCGTGGAACGTGATAATCAGCGGGTCATGGCTTTCGAGCAGCTGGCGCAGGTTGCTGGAGATTTCCAAGGGCGTGGAGAGCACCTTGGGTGGCTGCGGAGCATCATCCACGGATAAGGCATTGGACACGGTTAATCAATCTCCAGACAAAATTTGACTACGGCAGGCTAGCAGTTTGCCAGTATGTTGCGCCTCTTGATAGAGCGGGGGCATTGACTGGCTCATGCCTGACTGAGCGGGCGCGGCTTGGCAAGCTTGGAGAATGTTCCGCTGGCATCGTAAAGCGCCGGGGTTTCACCGCCGGTGAGGATTTTCAGCTGGGTGGCCGTCGCAGCCTGCTGAGTGAGGATCGACTGGCCGTTGTTGGCGTTGATGGCCTGGCACTGGGCCAGGAGATCGGTCAGCACGTCACTTTGCGCCAGCAACTGCTCGCCAATGCTCGACTGGCCGGCCAGTTGCTCCAGGCCGCCACGGTTGGTCGGCAGGTTGAGGCTGGCGAGGATTTCACTGCGCTTGCGGCCATGCTGTTCGAGCAAAACGACCAACGCTTGTTTCTGCGCCAGGATGTTCTCGAGCAATGGCATGTCACGGCCATGCAAGGCGAGGGATTCGGTCTGCAGTAATTCCAGCAGTTGTTGCGCTGGAGCAAAGTCGTCGGTGATCAGTTGCAGTAAATTTGTGTCGTGCATGGCTGGCCTTGGGTTTTAAGCGTCCAAAAGCCTGGCGCCGGCGGTGGCCTAGCGCTGGGCTTCGAAGTTGAGCAGTTTGCTGGCTACACGGTTGCTGTCGACTTTATAGCTGCCATCGGCAATCGCTGCTTTCAACTCGGCCACGCGGGCGTTGTCGACGGCAGGCTGATCACGCAGCTTGTCAGTGACCTTCTGCAACTGTTGAGCCTCATCGCTGAGATGTACCGATTCCCCGCTTTTGACGGTACCGGCCTGTTCGGCCGCGGACTCCAGCGGCGCGGATTTGCCGGCCTCGGCGCTTTCCTTGCTGGCGCTGGTACGTGTACTGCCCGTCAGGGACGAGGAGCTGTTCAAACGGCTGAAATCGATGACCATGATAAAAAACCTCTGGGAATTTGGACGCTTGCCATGGTTTCGGCCATTCCCTGGAAAACTTTAGGCTCATTTATCAATGAACCTTGCGCGCGCCAGCGCTTGCCCTGCATGGAGCACAGTCTAGGGAACAGCCGCGGCAAGCGCCACATTCCGATGAACAGAGAACCTTACATGGACACTTCCACCTGCCCCGGCGCTATGACCTGCGCCTTGATGACTCGTTGGGAATTGAGGTTTTTCACCCGGATCTGTTCGCTCAGGCTGCCGTTTGACAGCGCTTCGCCCGGCATGCGCACGCTGAGGGTACCGCTGCGGGCGGTGATCACCACCTGATCGCCCTTGCGGATGACTTCGGCCTGTTCGATGTTCACCAGGGTAATCACCTGATCGGCGACCATTGGTCGGGTCAGTCGCTGCCCGATCACCTGATCCAGGGAGGTCAGGTAGCCCTGGCTGATGAGACTGATATCGCGCTCGCGCAGGACCACATCCAAAGGCTCGACAATGGCGGCGCGGCGCAGTGGCCGGGCGCTGGTCACGACATCGCGAAACAGGCGGACTTGAGCGGGTACGAAGACGGTCCAGGGAGACGCGCCCTCGCAGCGAACCTTGACCGTGACCCGTCCCAGCGGCTTGGGACTCTCGAGCGTTGCTGTCAATTCCTTGTCGCACATGGGCATGTGCATGCGCGGATCGAGCGGGTTGACCTGGATCTCGTAGCGACCTTCCGTTTGACTGGTAGCCAGATAGTCTTCTACGGTGAATTCAAGAAAGCCCTGAGTGACGCCGATAAGCATGTCAGGCAAGGTAACCGCGTCAGCAAGGGCAGGGCTGCCAGCGTTGAACAGGCAAACGGTCGCCAGCACACCGAGCCATTTGCGGTAGGGTGTGGTCAGGCGTCGAAAAAATGTCGGTTCTGTGTTCATAACGATTAAAAAAGCAAGCGCCGTGCCGTTTAGTGATGAAGGCGCGTCGCAACAACACTTGGCGTTGGTTTAGGAGTCTGGGCATGGCTGGTGTAATGGATTCGGTAAACCAGCGCACGCAACTGGTGGGGCAGAATCGCCTTGAGCTGTTGTTGTTCCGTCTCGACGGCCAGCAGCTGTACGGGATCAACGTATTCAAGGTTCGGGAGGTGTTGCAATGTCCCAAACTGACGCTGATGCCCAAGTCCAGTCCTGTCGTGTGCGGCGTGGCGAACATCCGGGGGGCGACCATTCCGATCCTTGATCTGGCGATGGCGACCGGCTCCGGCGCGTTGAAGGACAAGCACAACCCCTTCGTGATCATCACGGAGTACAACACCAAGACCCAGGGTTTCCTGGTCCGCTCGGTGGAACGCATCGTCAACATGAACTGGGAGGAGATCCACCCGCCGCCCAAGGGCACCGGGCGCGATCACTACCTGACGGCGGTGACGCGGGTCGACAATCAGTTGGTCGAAATCATCGACGTCGAGAAGGTGCTGGCGGAAGTGGCACCGACGCCGGAAGCGATTTCCGTGGGCGTGGTGGATGTCGAAACCCAGCACAAGGCGCTTTCGTTGCGCGTGCTGACGGTCGACGATTCGTCGGTGGCGCGCAAGCAGGTCACGCGTTGCCTGCAGACGGTCGGCGTCGAAGTGGTGGCGTTGAACGACGGGCGGCAAGCGCTGGACTACCTGCGCAAACTGGTCGACGAGGGCAAGAAACCGGAAGAAGAGTTCCTGATGATGATCTCCGACATCGAGATGCCGGAGATGGACGGGTACACCCTGACGGCGGAAATCCGCAACGACCCGCGCATGCAAAAGCTTCATATCATCCTGCATACTTCGTTGTCGGGGGTATTCAATCAGGCGATGGTCAAGAAGGTCGGTGCCGATGACTTCCTGGCCAAGTTCCGTCCTGATGACCTGGCATCCCGGGTAGTCGACCGGATCAAAGCAGCAGATATCAGCCAGGGGCCCGCGCCCCTGGCAGTCAACACGATTTAAGAGGCGGCATCATTGTCTACGGGTAATTTGGATTTCGAACAGTTCCGGGTATTCCTGGAAAAAGCCTGTGGCATTTTGCTCGGTGAAAACAAGCAGTACCTGGTCTCCAGCCGTCTCAACAAACTGATGGAACAGCAAGGCATCAAGTCTTTGGGAGAACTGGTTCAGCGCATGCAGACCCAGCCGCGCAGCGGTTTGCGCGAGCAGGTGGTGGATGCCATGACCACCAACGAAACCCTGTGGTTTCGTGACACCTACCCGTTTGAAGTCTTGAAGAACAAGGTACTGCCCGAAGCCATCAAGGCCAGTCCCGGCCAGCGCCTGCGCATCTGGTCGGCGGCGTGTTCGTCGGGCCAGGAACCGTATTCGCTGTCGATGTCCATCGACGAGTTCGAGCGGGTCAACATGGGTCAGTTGCGGATGGGGGTGCAGATTGTTGCCACCGACCTGTCCGGCACCATGCTGAACAACTGCAAGACCGGCGAGTACGACAGCCTGGCCATCGGCCGCGGTCTGTCGCCCGAGCGCCTGCAGCGTTATTTCGACCCGAAAGGACCGGGGCGCTGGGCGATCAAGGCACCGATCAAGAGCCGTGTGGAGTTCCGTTCATTCAACCTGCTGGACAGCTACGCGAGCCTCGGCAAATTCGACATCGTGTTCTGCCGCAACGTGTTGATCTACTTCTCCGCCGAGGTGAAGAAGGACATCCTGCTGCGTATCCACAGCACGTTGAAGCCGGGTGGTTACCTGTTCCTCGGTGCCTCCGAAGCGCTGAACGGCTTGCCGGATCATTACCAGATGGTCCAGTGCAGCCCGGGGATCATTTACCAGGCGAAATGATGCAGAAGCGGCGCGCATAAAAAACGGGAGTCCTCAGGGACTCCTTTTTTATGCGCGCCGCTTTTGCATCATGTAGGAGCTGCCGAAGGCTGCGATCTTTTGATCTTGTTTTTGATTTGTTTTTTAAGATCAAGATCAAAAGATCGCAGCCTTCGGCAGCTCCTACAGGGGACGGTGCTCGATCCAGGAGAGGGTGTGCGGAGCTCGGGAAAGCGGCAGAAAAGCGGCAGGCGGCGGAAAACCGTTGCCGCTTTTCTGGCATTGCCGCATTGCCATGGCCGGCAAAGCCCCGGTTTCCGGGCTTTTTCGAATTGGCATGGGGCTTGCTAAGTTGAACCTACGAAAAATCAGGTCACCCGAAGGTTTCCCGACATGAGCATCAGCTTCGATAAAGCGCTCGGTATCCACGAACAAGCCCTGGGCTTCCGCGCCCAGCGTGCCGAAGTCCTGGCCAACAACATTGCCAACGCCGATACCCCGAACTACAAGGCTCGGGACCTGGACTTCTCGAAAGTGCTCGCCGAGCAGAACGAGAAAACCAAAAGCGGCACCTTCGCCTTGAACATGACCAACAGCCGTCATATCGAGGCTGAAGGCCTGGGCAATGGCGACGAGTCGTTGCTGTATCGCACGCCGATGCAACCGTCGATCGACCAGAACACCGTGGACGCCCAGCTGGAACAGTCGAACTACGCGGAAAATGCGATCGGCTTCCAGGCCAGCTTCACCCTGCTCAACAGCAAATTCAAAGGGCTGGTGTCAGCCCTGCGTGGAGAGTAAGCCATGTCTCTATCCAGTGTTTTCAACATTGCCGGTAGCGGCATGAGTGCGCAGACCACGCGCTTGAACACCGTCGCTTCGAACATCGCCAACGCCGAGACCGTCTCATCGAGCATCGACCAGACCTACCGTGCGCGCCACCCGGTGTTCGCCACCATGTTCCAGGGCGGGCAGAGCGGCGGCAGCGATTCGCTATTCCAGAGCCAGGACGCCGCCGGTCAGGGCGTGCAGGTGCTGGGTGTGGTCGAAGACCAGAGCAATCTTGAAGCGCGCTACGAGCCGAACCATCCGGCGGCCGATGCCAAGGGTTACGTCTACTACCCGAACGTCAACGTGGTGGAGGAAATGGCCGACATGATTTCCGCGAGCCGCTCGTTCCAGACCAACGCCGAAATGATGAACACCGCCAAAACCATGATGCAGAAAGTCCTGACTCTCGGTCAGTGATAAGGGGCGACTCAGATGAGTGTTACCGATTCCACCAGTGGTTTGAGCCTCAAGGACATCCTGGCCAACTCCTCGATCAAGACCACCACCACGACTGATGGTCTTGCATCGGCCACCAACAGCGCCACGGGCAACAAAGCCCTGGGCAAGGATGCATTCCTTCAGTTGCTGGTGACCCAGCTGAAAAATCAGAACCCGCTGGAGCCGCAGGACAACGGTGCTTTCGTGGCCCAGTTGGCGCAGTTCAGCAGCCTGGAAGGCATCACCACGCTCAACGACACCGTGAGCGGGCTGGCCAGCAACTACAACTCGTCCCAGGCCTTGCAGGCTTCGTCGCTGGTGGGGCGTTCAGTCATTGCACCCGGTGACAAGGCTGTGGTCGACACGTCGAAGAGCCTCAGCGGTACGGTAGTGGTGCCATCGTCGGTGGCCGCCGCCACCCTGAAGATCACTGATGCGAGCGGCAAGACCGTACGTACCATCGACCTGGGCGCTCAGAAGGCAGGCAACGCCAGTTTCATCTGGGACGGCAAGAATGACGCGGGCGAAACGGTAGCGGCAGGCACTTACACCTTCGGCGCTACCAGCACGATCGATGGGAAGTCCGTGGCGCTGATCACCAACCTGCCAGCGACCGTCAACAGCGTGACCATCAGCCAGACTGGCGGTGAGTTGATGCTTAATCTGGCCGGGCTGGGCACCGTCGCTCTGTCCAAAGTACAAACCATTGGCATGTAAGGCCGACTAACCCGGCACAAAGGAGTGGATTATGTCTTTTAATATCGGCCTTAGCGGTCTCTTTGCATCCAACAAACAACTGGACGTGACCGGCAACAACATCGCCAACGTCGCGACCACCGGTTTCAAATCGTCCCGTGCAGAATTCGAAGATGTGTACTCGGCAACTCGCCTGGGCACCGGCAGCAAGACCGTCGGCAACGGCGTGCGCCTGGCCAACATTTCCCAGCAGTTCGGCCAGGGTGACGTGAATAACACCGGCAACGTGCTCGACATGGGTATCCAGGGCAATGGCTTCTTCGTCCTGAGCAACAACGGTTCGCTGACCTACACCCGTGCCGGTACGTTCAAGACCGACAAGGATGGCTACGTGACGAACAGCGACGGTACGGCCCGTCTGCAGGGTTATGGTGTGGACTCCAATGGCAAGATCCTCAACGGCGTGTTGACCGACCTGCGGATCGACACCTCCAATCTGGCGCCGAAATCCACTAGCACCGTTTCGTCGACGATCAACCTGAATTCTACGGCCGTGGTGATTGACCAGTCGGTTGCCACCAACAAATTCGATCCGACCAAACAGGCAACTTTCACCAAGCAGTTCAGTACCCCGATTTTCGACACTCAGGGTAACCAGCACACCATGGATCAATACATGGTCAAGACCGGGCCGAACACTTGGGATACCTACACTCTGATCGATGGCCGCAACCCGGACGGCTCCTCGCCTACCGGCACGGGTGCGGTCGATCCAATTGCTTCGACCATGACATTTGATACATCCGGCAAACTGGTTTCGGTCAGCACGCCAGTGACGCCGCCGACGACCCCGCCAACATCGACCTTCAGCAATGACCTGAAAATCAGCAACTGGACGCCGGGTACCGTCACCAATGGTGTCTGGACAGCCAACGGCGCGGCAGCCGATCCGGCGGGCCTGACCATTGCCATGGGCAACACCACCCAGTTCAACGCCGACACCGCGCGTTCGATTCCATCGCAGAACGGTTATGCCACTGGCCAGATCACCAACCTGACCATCGATGGCAGCGGCGTACTGCTGGCCAACTTCAGCAACAACCAGACCAAGCCAATCGGCCAGATTTCGTTGGCCAGTTTCACCAACGAACAAGGTCTGCAGCCGGTGGGTGGGTCCAGTTGGAAGGAAACCTACACCTCGGGTATTCCGGGCTACGATGCGCCGGAGACAGGCACCCTGGGTTCGATCGTTTCCAACTCCCTGGAAGAGTCCAACGTCAACCTGACCAACGAACTGGTCGACCTGATCAAGGCGCAGAGCAACTACCAGGCGAACGCCAAGACCATCTCCACCCAGAGCACCATCATGCAGACCATCATTCAGATGACCTGATGCGGGTTGGCTGAAAACGCTGCACAAGGAGCCCCTCGAAAGAGGGGCTTTTTTGTGGCTACTAAAAGATCGCAGCCTCGCTTCGCTCGACAGCTCCTACAGGGGATTGCGGTTAGCTGTAGGAG
>NZ_JBWKWD010000050.1:0-42970 GCF_059422045.1 Pseudomonas sp. GW821-FHT02A08 | reverse complement strand
TGCGGTGTGTCAAGCGATGCAAATGTCGACTGACACACCGCATTCGCGAGCAAGCCCGCTCCGACATTTGCGGTGTGTTGCCCCCCTTCTAGACCTGTCTTTACAACCCCTTCCATCGAAACAAATGGATATAAAAGTCCGTTTGTCATTTTCAGTGCTGTATCCTGCCCAGGCTTTTTCAAAGCGCGGATCTACCAGATCTATCAACAGACTTAGCGAGGAGCGCAACCATGCACGAGATTCCTAATCTCCCCTTCCCAAGCCTGCACGTACCTGAGCAGACGACCACGCAGCAAGCCGGAGCCCAACAGCCCGAGCCGAAAGAAGCCACTGGCAGCCGCCAGGCTGACAACGAAGACTGAAACACCCGCCGTACAGACCGTGTGGAAAGCGCTACCATGCGCTTTCCACACTGCCTGAAACGCGAGCCTGCACCATGACCGATGAACTCAGCGAAACCTTTGATGAAAAGCAGGCCAGCGTCCTGATCGGCACCGCCGAGAAAATGATCGGGATCTGGAATCGCCTCTCCCCCGAGAAACAAGCCGCCTTGCTCGCCCGCTTCGGCACCCAGGAAAATGCACTGGCCGCCCTGGTCACCACGCAACTGGTCGCGCCTGCCAAGCCTGAATGACGCCGCCCGGCAAATAGTTTTACTTTTTCACAAACTGTGACCGTCCACACCGCTATCATAAGCAGCCTATCTATCCTGCTTTACCGTGGACCTTTACCCATGCCTGAAAACCAGCGCCCCCTGGCGGTCACGCTGCAAGTCGTTTCCATCGTCCTTTTCACCTTCATCGGCTACCTGAACATCGGCATCCCCCTGGCCGTATTGCCCGGTTACGTCCACAGCGACCTGGGCTTCGGCGCGGTGGTCGCGGGGCTGGTGATCAGCGTGCAATACCTGGCCACCCTGCTCAGCCGCCCCTATGCCGGGAGGATCATCGACAACAAGGGCAGCAAACTGGCCGTGATGTATGGCCTGGCCGGTTGCGGCCTGAGCGGCGTGTTCATGTTGATCTCGGCCTGGACCCAGAGCCTGCCGACTTTGAGTCTGATCAGCCTGTTGATCGGTCGCCTGGTTCTCGGCAGCGCGGAAAGCCTGGTGGGCTCGGGCTCGATTGGCTGGGGCATCGGCCGGGTCGGCGCGGCGAACACGGCCAAGGTTATCTCCTGGAACGGTATCGCCAGCTATGGCGCACTGGCCGTCGGAGCCCCCTTGGGTGTGTTGATCGTCCATCAACTGGGTTTGTGGAGCATGGGCGTGAGCATTGTTTTGCTGGCCGTTCTCGGCCTGCTGCTGGCCTGGCCGAAAACCGCCGCGCCGATCGTTGCCGGCGAGCGTCTGCCGTTCATGCATGTACTGGGGCGAGTCTTGCCCCACGGCTGTGGCCTGGCCCTGGGCTCCATCGGCTTTGGCACCATCGCCACTTTCATCACCCTGTATTACGCCACGCAACACTGGGACAACGCGGTGCTGTGCCTGAGCCTGTTCGGCGCCAGCTTCATCGGTGCGCGTTTGCTGTTCGGCAACCTGATCAACCGCCTCGGCGGCTTTCGCGTGGCCATTGCCTGCCTGTCGGTGGAAACCCTGGGCTTGCTGTTGCTGTGGCTGGCACCCGATGCCCATTGGGCTCTGGCGGGCGCGGCGCTGAGCGGCTTCGGCTTTTCACTGGTGTTTCCGGCGCTCGGCGTGGAAGCGGTCAACCTGGTGCCCGCCTCAAGTCGTGGCGCGGCGGTCGGCGCCTATTCGCTGTTCATCGATTTGTCGCTGGGGATCACCGGGCCGCTGGCCGGGGCGATTGCGGCGGGCTTTGGTTTTGCTTCGATCTTCCTGTTCGCCGCCATTGCCTCGCTGAGTGGCTTGATCCTGAGTTTGTATTTGTACCGAATTGCGCCAAAACACCACTTTCAGTAATCGCACACTATTGGCCATTCAGCCGATGCTGAACGGCCAATATACAACTTAAGCTCTTAGGCCTTAACCATGCAAACGGACGATGGCAAAGCTATCGGGCTCCCTATTTCGACTGGAAATTAAGACAATCTTTCGATCCTCCTGAACCACAAGATCATGAATTATTTTCTCTTGGGGAAATAACACTTTCCCGTCACCACCAAATGCCGAATCCCAACCCATGTCCTGTTCAATACTGGCAATGAATGCCTGGCTGCTTGTTCCCCCACGCAAATAAGCATAACCCGCCACCACAACGGTTGACGCCGAATTATAAAGGGCTGCTTTCAACACATAAATATCACTGAATGCATTACCAATATCCGCCCCCCATCCCTGCCACCCAAAATGAGGATCTTCCTCACCATTCAGCCCGCGACGTTGAAGCTTGAGAAATAGATACTGCGGAATCGTATTACTCGAAGTACCCACCATATAAAAATGAGAACGATCGTCCCGCTTTAGAATTACGTCTTTAACCGAAGGCTCTCCATCATAATAACCATCGACTCCAAAATCAGAATCAACATTACCATCAGCATCATACCTGCAAACAAACCAACTCTTATCACCAACACCCTCTGAAGCCGCGACGAGACAACTATCGCCTTGCCGAACCAAATCCTCTCCTGTGACTGCAACACTCGGACCTCGATAAACTAATCGCCACCCGCCATCACCAAACCCCTCGTCCAGCATACCGCTACTTTTGACTTTGACCACAAACGCATTATCATAAAGGCCTCTGACGTCAAGCGTAGTTAGAAGCAACACGCCGCCATCGTCCAATAACTCCATAGACCCGTGGTAGTCGCGGCCTTTGTCAGTCAGAACTTGCTCCGCCTTCTTAGCATCTGAATTGGCAGGAGCAACATATTTCACCTCTCGACTCTACAGCGTGACACCTTTGTTGCCAAAACTCTCATCAAGCTCCCCATTCAAGTTAAATCGAGCCAGTCCGGTAGCACGATTAAAGCCTTCTTTGCGAGCAAAGAACCCCACTACATACTTACGATGTTCAGTATCAAATTTTACGCTGTAGGGCTGAGCCAAACCCCAGCCTGGGAAAAACTCTGACAGCTTGAAAACAGCAGCACCTGCAACACCGAAACTTTCATCAACACCGCCCCGCTCATCCAGCATGAACAAGTAAGTTTCTTGCAGTTTTTCAGAGGTTGCGCCGCAAACAATCCTGTGCGGATCAGTGAGAACAGTTACGGCCCGCGCCTGAAGACGCTGATTTCCTGCTCCATATAGATAGACCTCACTGCGAACACCAAAAGAATTATCGGGAGTGCCACGCCCGGTTTTTTGCTCACTGGGTTTAAATGAGTTATTCATCTATTTTTGCTCGATTAATAAAACAGAGCTCAGTAAATCCCTTGCAGTAATCCAGAACAACTGTCAGAAATGACAGTCAGTTATACCGATGAGCTATAAGAAATTAAAATTTTATATCTGCAGCTTTTTTTCATCTGCACATGTATTTCGAAATCCGGGGCATTCATTTAAGTGGGGGGGGCGAGATGAATAAAATACCCACTCCTGATGAAATCTGATGAAATGGAATAAATTCCAAGACTCCAGATCTTAAAAATCCACCTTGCCACGCCCGGCCTTGATGCTGCCGCGCTTGGTCTTGGATTCGAGGCGGCGCTTCTTTGAGCCGAGGGTCGGCTTGGTCGGACGGCGCTTCTTTTCCACTTTGGTGGCGCTGAAGATTAGCTCGACCAGACGCTCCAGCGCATCAGCACGGTTGGCTTCCTGCGTCCGATATTGCTGGGCCTTGATGATCAGCACGCCATCGCTGGTGATGCGGCTGTCGCGCAACGCCAGCAGCCGCTCCTTATAGAACTCGGGCAAGGACGACGCCGGAATGTCGAAGCGCAGGTGCACGGCACTGGAGACCTTGTTGACGTTCTGCCCACCGGCGCCTTGCGCGCGAATGGCCGTCAACTCGATCTCGGCATCCGGCAGCTGCACGTTGTTGGAAATCACCAGCATGGAAAAGCGTCCGTATTCAGAGCGTGCAGGATACCGCGAATGAGTGTCAGGAACGCAGCAGAACCAATGTGGGAGCGGGCTTGCTCGCGAAAGCGGTTTAACCGTCAGCATTCAGGTCGACTGACACTCAGCATTCGCGAGCAAGCCCGCTCCCACAAAGGGATTTGTGTGAAGCCTGAAAACAACAAACCCGGCACTTGGCCGGGTTTGTTGTTTCTGCGCGGAGTTACTCCACTGCGGCCTGCAAGGCACGCTGAGCACTACGCTTGTTCTTGATGCCGTAGCAGACCCACATGAACACGAGCCACACCGGAATCGCGTAGACCGATGTCTGGATCCCTGGAATCAACAGCATCACGCCAAGGATGAACACCACGAACACCAGGCAGATGTAGTTGCCGTACGGGTACCACAGGGCCTTGAACAGCGGCGTCTGCCTGGTCTTGTTCATGTGCTGGCGGAACTTGAAGTGTGAGTAGCTGATCATCGCCCAGTTGATCACCAGGGTGGCCACTACCAGCGACATCAGCAGCTCCAGCGCGTTTTGCGGGATCAGGTAGTTCAGCAGTACCGCGATCAGGGTCACGGCGGCCGAGGCCAGGATCGAACGCACTGGCACGCCGCGCTTGTCGATCTTCGCCAGGCCCTTCGGCGCATCGCCCTGCTCGGCCATGCCCAGCAGCATGCGGCTGTTGCAGTAGGTGCCGCTGTTGTACACCGACAACGCCGCGGTCAGGACCACGAAGTTGAGGATGTGCGCGGCGGTGTTGCTGCCCAGCATCGAGAACACTTGCACGAACGGGCTGCCGCTGTAGGAATCACCGGAGGCGTTCAAGGTGGTCAGCAGGCTGTCCCACGGCGTCAACGACAGCAGGATGACCAGGGCACCGATGTAGAAAATCAGAATCCGGTAGATCACCTGGTTGATGGCTTTCGGAATCACGGTTTTCGGTTTGTCGGCTTCGGCAGCGGTGAAACCGAGCATTTCCAGGCCACCGAAGGAAAACATGATGAAAGCCATGGCCATCACCAGACCGCTGACGCCGTTCGGGAAGAAGCCACCGTGGGACCACAGGTTGCTGACCGCTGCCTGCGGGCCGCCGTTGCCGCTGACCAGCAGGTAGCTGCCCAGGGCAATCATGCCGACGATCGCCACGACCTTGATGATCGCGAACCAGAACTCGGCCTCGCCAAAGACTTTGACGTTGGCCAGGTTGATCGCGTTGATCAGCACGAAGAAGGCCGCTGCGGAGACCCAGGTCGGGATGTCCGGCGCCCAGTAGTGGATGTACTTGCCGACCGCGGTCAGCTCCGACATGCCCACCAGAATGTACAGGATCCAGCAGTTCCAGCCCGACAGGAAGCCGGCAAAGCCGCCCCAGTACTTGTGCGCAAAATGGCTGAAGGAGCCTGCAACCGGATCTTCGACGATCATTTCGCCCAGTTGGCGCATGATCATGAAGGCGATGAAGCCGCAGATGGCGTAGCCGAGGATCATCGACGGGCCGGCGGATTTCAGTACCCCGGCCGAGCCGAGGAACAAGCCGGTACCGATCGCGCCGCCGAGGGCGATCAATTGAATGTGGCGATTTTTCAGGCCGCGTTTCAGCTCGCCTGATTGCGGGTGTTGTCCACTCATGAAAAGGGTCTCACGCAAGGTTTGATGATGTTCAGTAGACGTTGCTGCTCAAGAAAGGCGTTAAGCGGCACCGATCAAACCCCAGCGCAGGCACCAGGAGTTCAGCGTATTTACAACGGTCATGCGTCACCTGTTTGTTTTTATCTGTGACGAAATCGAACCCGACACGCTCGTGACGCGACGGAGTGAACAAGGCGGATAGCCTTGAGGTTTGCGCAGATGCGCAGGAGGTCACAGGTAAAACGCGGCGCATTGTACACCCGTAACCCCCTGCTGCCAGACCCGCTGGACAAGCGTGTCTATGGCCGGGATTGCCTGTGTCCGCCCCGAGAGGCTCGGGCGGCTGCAAAAAATGGGTCAGACCCTTGCGGATCATCGACGGGAAAGGCAGGAAAACCGCCCCTCGCAGAGAGATGGAGATGGAATACGGCGTTCATTGCGCCTCCTTTTTGTTATGCACCTGCACGACAGGCATGGCGCGCATGACACCCTGCATGGAGCGGTGAAACAAGCGGGCCAGAGCGCTGGAAGTGGGGAAAAATATAATGATGCGTAAGAGTTTTATTACGATATTGAAGAAGCGGCGATTTCACGGGGTTAATCCGTGAATTTCGTCAGGTTTTCTTTACGATGCGTAATTCTGGCTTTCCACCCCCGGACCTCCGGGCGTGACGGCTGACCTTCCTGGCGTACAAAAAAGGTGTGTGGCAACCGCCACACACCCAATTACTTTCAGTTCAACTGTATCGAGAAGGCCTCCTTATCCCGCCAAATGGAAGTCCGTCTGATCGACGGTCGCGCTGGCGACACCCACAAGGCGGATGGTGTCCGCCCCGATCCCCACCAGCGTATCGGCCCCGTCGGCCGTTATGCTCACGTTGGCCGCGAACGTCGCACTGGTGATCCCCAACCCCGCGATATCGAGCACGTCCTGCCCTGCAGCCGGATTGGCTCCGAATCCAAAGATCGCATCGGTGCCGAAACCCGCAGCAGCAAACACGAAGGTATCGTTGCCGGCGATACCGGTACTCAACAGGTCGTTACCACCACCACCGGTGAGCACGTCGTTACCCGCACCACCCACGATCGTGTTGTTGAGCGCGTTACCCGTGCCCGCGAAGTTGCCGCTGCCGCCGAAGAACAGACTCTCGACGGTGGCGCCCAGGGTGTAGCTCGAGAGCGAGGTCCAGACCGTATCGTTACCGGCACCGGCGAGTTCGGTCACCACGTCCCCAGCGGAGGTGACTTCGTAGGTATCGTTGCCAATACCGCCGGCCATCGTATCGTCACCGTTACCGCCAATGAGAATGTCGTTACCCGCAGCACCCACGAGCGTGTTGGCGAGCGCGTTACCGGTGGCCCTGAAATTGCCGCTACCGCCGAAATACAGATTGTCGAGGTTGGCACCCAGGGCGTAGTTCACGAGCGAGGTCCAGACCGTATCGTTACCGGCACCGGCGAGTTCGGTCACCACATCCCCAACGGAGGTGACTTCGTAGATGTCGTTGCCAAGACCGCCGGCCATCGTGTCATCACCGTTACCGCCGATGAGAATGTCGTTACCCGCACCGCCCACGATCGTGTTGGCCAGCGCGTTACCGGTGGCCCTGAAATTGCCGCTACCGCCGAAATACAGATTCTCGACGTTGGCACCCAGGGTGTAGGTCGCGAGCGAGGTCCAGATCGTGTCGCTGCCGCCACCGGCGAGTTCGGTCACTACGTCCCCAACGGAGGTAACTTCGTAGATATCGTTGCCAATACCGCCGGCCATCGTATCGTTACCGTTACCACCGATGAGAATGTCGTTACCCGCACCGCCCACGAGCGTGTTGGCGAGCGCGTTACCGGTGGCCCTGAAATTGCCGCTACCGCCGAAATACAGATTCTCGACGTTGGCACCCAGGGTGTAGCTCGCGAGCGAGGTCCAGACGGTATCGCTGCCGCCACCGGCGAGCTCGGTCACCACGTCCCCGACGGAGGTGACTTCGTAGATATCGTTGCCAGTACCGCCGGCCATCGTATCGTCACCGTTACCGCCGATGAGAATGTCATTGCCCGCGTCACCATTGAGGATGTCATTGCCGCCCAGGCCTTTCATGATGTCGTTGCCATTGCCTCCACTGGCCACGTCCGCGCCTGCCGTGCCGGTCCATAGGTCGACACCGGCGGTACCGACAAACAGATCACCGACCACTGTCGTTGCGGCAGAAGTGACTCGCTCAAGTGCGCCGAGGTCATCGGTGTAGCTCGCGACGACACGCAGTTGCTGACCGACCTGCGCGTGGTCGGGCGTGAAGGTCGTGCCCGTCGCACCGGCGATGTTGGCAAAGATCGCACCGCTCCCCACCTGCCATTGATGGGTAATCACCGAGGTCGTGGTCCCGTTGGCGTCGGTGAACGCATCCGTGGCGGTCAAGGCCGAGCCTTGCGTCGGGGTCGTATCGCTGATCAGTACCGTTCCGACCGGCAGGACATTGACGGTGCCGGTACCGGCCGGCGCGATTGGTGCGGTCGGTGCCGAGAACACCTCCTCCAGCACGCCATTGGCGTCCTTGTAGACCGCCCTGACGCGCAGCGCCAGCCCGGCTGCCACGACGAGCTCCGGTATGGCCGGCACGGCCCCAATGAGGGTCGCCGGTGGTGGGACCCTGAGTTCCGAGCCCACCGTGACGGTCGTGCCCTCCGCGCGCGCGACCTCTCCGGCGGCAAAGAAGGTGATGTCTTCGAAGACGCCCGAGCCCGGGCGCGCTTCGAACTGCCAGAAGAAACTGATGGGCCCGGTGATCGCGCCTCCGGTCGCAATATTGTCGGCATCCGTGATGTCGGCCGCCGATACCGTCAGCAACTGGCCGACGGCGGGCGTGGCATCGTCGATCCTCAGCGAACCGACTGGTGCCGAGTTCAAACCGCCGAGCACGACCGCTTGATCGGAGAACTGCAACCGCTCGATATTGCTCAGGGTGTCGGTCCCGTCCCTGCCAGCAATATTGTCGGTGACCGTCACGGTGCCGTTGACGTTTTCGACCACGGTGTAATCCGCCAGATTGCCGGAGAACAGCGCCGTGTCGAAGTCGGGACCGGTCGCCGTCAGGATTTCGCGGACGATCTGGAGCTGGCCGGGGTTATAGGTGCCGTTCAACATGAGCGGGACCAAGGGCGTCATGCTATCGAAGGTGGCGATTTCCGGCCCGGTGCCATCGATGTTCTGCCGCACGCTGATGCGCACGTTGAGCCACTTGTCGCCGTCAATGAGGTCATCGCCGCCACGGCCTTGGATGACGTCGCTGCCGTCGCCACCCAGGATGATGTTGCCCCCGTCGAACTTATCGTCGGCCGTGCCGGCGATGCCATCCGCGCCGTTGCCGGCACTGCCGACGAGGTCCCGCAGACCGCTGATGAGGTCGAAGTTGGTGAGCACGCTGCCCTTGGCGCCAGCGATGGCGAGCAAATCGGCAGTGGAGTCATCGCCGCTGAGGAAATCGGCGTGGGACGATCCCGACAACCCTTCCACCAGGTCCAACCGGGCAAGGATCGACGCAGTGGAACCGGGCACCGCCGGCTGATCGAAGAAGCGCAGCCTGGAGTTCAGGTCCATGGTCACGCCGACCGGATCGTCCTTGTAGGTCGCCCAGTCATAACCCGAGAACCCGATGAAACGGTCCGCCTCACTGGGGCTGCCGACCATGATGTCATCACCGCCCTCCCCGTCGAAGTTGTCCGGTCCGCCATCGCCCAGGAAGACGTCGTTGCCATTGATCGGATCGTTTCCGAATGGGTCGAAGTTATCGCCGGCAACGCCATCGGCGGATCCACCCTGGATCCAGTCATCGCCTTCGCCACCGCGCGCGAACTCGTTCGCCTTGCTGCCGAGGATGAAGTCGTTGCCCAGGCCGCCGCTGCTGTCGGCCGCGTCCTCGCCGGTGACGATGAAGTCCTGGCCGGCCTGGCCGAGGATCAGGTTGAGGCCGTTGCCGCCCTGGATGACGTCGTTGCCGTCCTCGCCGTGGATGACGTCGTCGCCGCCCATGTCCGTGATGATGTCGTCACCGGCACCGCCCAAGAGTTGGTCGTTGCCGTAGCCGCCATCGATCCGGTCGTTGCCGGCATCGCCATAGACCGTGTCGTCGTCCGAGTCGCCGGCAATGAGGATGTCGTTGCCGGGCGTGCCGCCCAGCACGACCGTATCGGCGCCGGTGTAGTGCAGGTAGTTGGTATCCAGACCCGGCGTGGCGGGATTGTCGCGGATCACCAGCGGCGTGAGGAAGTCAGTGCGCGGTGAGCCAATCGGGTGGACCGACGGACCAAACGGATCGGCATTGGCCGGCAGATCGTCGAGGGTGCCGACAATACCGTCGGGACCGGCAATCACACTCGGGTTGTACTGGTTCGCCTGGTTGACCTCCAGAGTGTAGGCCGGCGTCAGGAAAACCCTGGCCGAGAGGTGTGTTGCGTCGGTATTGGCCATCACCAGCGCGGCGAACGTGTTGTTCTCCAGTTCGGCGCCAAAGTCCATCGAGGCGGTGCGTTCCAGATAGTAGAAGCGGTCGCCGTCCTGGAGTTTCTCCATCTGGTTCTCGAAGACGAAGTTGAAGGTCGAGCCGAGCATGCCGCCAAAGGGCATTTTCTCCTCGGCCAGCCCGCCAACCCAGAAATCGACGTCGTCCAGGCCAGTGATGGTCACGTCGTCTGCGGTGTTCAGAATACCGTCGGCACCCGCGTTGCTGGCCCAGGCACCCGTGCTGTTCAGGAAGTCGACACGGTCGGCCGGTGCGGTCGCGCCGCCGAACACCAGGTCCGCAGCCGCGGCGCGCTTGTCCGCCAGCGTGGTGGCGCCGGTGATGGTCGCGTGCGTGCCGTAGGCGGCGATGAAGTTGACCAGCGATTCCGGATGCTTCATGTGCTGCACGAAATCCGCCCAACTGGTGTAGGGCTTGAGCTCTGCGTCACCGGTGGGCCCATAGAACTCCCGCCGTGCCGCGTTCAGGGACGGAATGCCGGTATCGCGGCCCCGCGCCAGGTTGATGGCGGGCAGATCGAGTGGCAGGCCCAGCAGGTTGTTGCGCAGGGCTTCAGTGACGAACTCGTCGATCTCGTTGCCCACTTGGCGGGTCACGCCGCGCACGATGGCACCAGCCGCCTCTTCCGGAGTGGCGCCGCTGCCCGCGAACTCGAGCGGGTTGAGGAAGGCCTGGATCAGCCCGATATCGCTTGAGGCGAAGTTCGGATCCAGCCGGTCGACCTGCTCCAGCAACATCGAGTGCCCGAAGCGATAGACGGTGTGCGCGAACTCGGCAACGATGCTCGGATCGATCGCGGTGTCGTACACCTGGCCCGGTGCGAAGAACGGATCGACCATCGGCTGGATAGTGCGCGCGAACTCCTCGAACACCAGGTGCTGGTACTGCATCTCGGTACCGAACTTTGCGGTCTGGAACAGGCGCTCGCCGTTCCAGTCGAGGGTCGAGGTGTCGGCGGGAACGGCAGTGACGGGCGTCAGCAGCCACTCGTTCAGGAACGACACATCGCCGCTTGCCGCTGTCGCCAGGACCACCGCCTTGGTGTGATCGACCAAGCGGTTGTGCTCATGGTGGAAGATGGAATGGACGGTGGTCAGGCCGATGTTCTCGTTGACCCGACCGTCGCCGGCAATGTAGTGCGCGTCCAGCAGTTCATTGTCATAGAAGCCCGGCGCAGGCGTACCACCAATGACATTGTCCGCATCGGGCAGGAGTGCCGCGCCGGTCTGGCCGTCCACCGGAACGGCGGTGTGCGCGATGTCGTTGAGGAAGGCATGACCGGTGCGCACGGCATCGACCAGGCTAATGGGCGCCAGCGGATTACCTTCGACGAGCACATCGTCGGCCGTACCGGCAATTCCATCCGCGCCCTTCATCACCACCTGTGGAAAACCGTTCGGACCCTTGATGAAATTGCCGTAGGCGTCGGTCGCCAGCAACGGCACGTTGTCGAAATCGGCATCGGTGAGGTTGATGCCCAGCAGCGCGCTCGCCTGCGCCTTGACCACCTTCCAGGTGGCCATGCCGCCAGTCAAACTGTCGTCACCGGTAAACAGGATGCCGTCGACACCGGCAGTCCGATTCTCGATCAACTTGCCGGTGGCCACCGGATCGCCCGCTGCGTTGAGCTCATAGGCACGCAGGAACACCTGGTGCGAAGGATGCGAGCTGTAGGTCTGGTTCTGGTCGACAAACGGCGAGGTGGTGTTGGTGTTCTCGTGGATGTCGTCGGCCGTGCCCAGGATGCCATCGGGGCCGGGTTGGTTGGTAGCGCGCGTCAGCACCATGAAATTGGTCGGGCTACCGGGCACGAACAGCGGGTCATCGGGCTGCAATGGAACGAACACGGTGCCTGAGCCGCCCTTGGTGACGAGGTCCAGGCCATGATCGAAGAACTGACCGAAGAAGGTCATCCATTGGTTGAAGGGCGCGGTCAGGCCCGCGTCGGGGCTCACGTTCGGGTCGAAGAAGGTCTGGAACGTCGTGCCGTCGGTACGGGTTCCGGTCACCACCTGCGCACCGGCCTTGAGGACATCGTCAGCGGTGCCGAGGACGCCATCGAGCCCAGGATCGAAGGTGGCCGCGACCGCCGCCGGGTTGTTGGCGGTCTGGTCGACAATCAGGTTGCTGATGGTGCGCGGCTGCGAGTCGATCACCAGGCCGCTGGTCTGGGTGTAGCTGGTGCCGGCTTCGGCCGGGCGGAAGTCCGGCGTGGTCAGGCGCGGGAATACGTTATCGGCGGCACCGAACTCGGGATGAAGCAGGTTGTTGTCCGTCCCTTCGACCGTGCGCAATCCGTACGGCACTCGTACGTTCGGCAGCAGAGAAACCAGGTTCTCACCGGCCGCGTGGTGTTCCGCAATCTTGATCTGGTCAAGGATGAATGCCAGGTCGGCTTGCGTGTAACGCACACCGTTGCTGGGGGCACTGGTCTGCGGGTCGATCAGCGAAGGCGCCGCTGCGGGGGCCGGCGCCGCAGCCACTACTGCCGTAGTCGGTGCAGAGAATACCTGCTCGGTCACGCCATTATCGTCCGCATAGATGGCTTTGACGCGAATTGCCAGGCCGGCAAGATCCGACGTCACCGTGAACGTGGGCGCGTCCGCTCTTGTAAACCCGATACCGATGCGGCCTGGGCCGAGGATGATGTCCTCGAAGACGCCAGAACCCGGTGTCGCTTCAAACTGCCATATGTAACTGATGGAGTTGTGGATCGCCCCACCCGCGTTGTCGTCATCGGTGATGCCTGCCGCCGACACCGTCAGCGTCTGGCCTACGGTCGGCGCGGTGTTGCTCACTGTCAGCGCCCCCACAGGCTCGGCGTTGATCCCCTGCACGAGGACCACTGCCTGATCGGAGAATTGCAGCCGCTCGATGTGGGTGAGACGGTCGGTTTCTTCCTTGCCGACATTGTCGGTCACGGTGACGATGTCGGTGCCGGCGATATCGAGGGGAACGGCGGGATCGACGACGATGCCGTTGACGGCGATCGTGTAGTTCGCCAGAGGGCCCAGGAAGTTGACGGTGTCGAACGCAGCCCCGCCTGCGGATGTACCGGGCAGGATTTCGCGCACGGCGACGAGCTGGCCGGGATTGTAGGTGCCGTTGAGCATGAGCGGGATCATCGGCGTCATGCTGTCGAAGCTGGCGATCTCCGGCCCGGTGCCATCGATGTTCTGACGCACGCTGATGCGCACGTTGAGCCAACTGTCGCCGTCGATGAGGTCGCTGCCGCCACGGCCTTCGATGATGTCGCTGCCATCGCCGCCGAGGATGATGTTGCCTGCGCCGAACTGATCGTCGGCCGTCCCCCCGATACCGTCGGCACCAAAACCGGCGCTGCCGACGAAGGCTCGCAGGCCGCTGACGAGATCGAAGTTGGTGAGGATGCTGCCCCTGGCCGTGATGTTGGCGATGATGGCCGCGTTTTGTTCATCGCCGCGCAGGAAGTCGGCGAAGGCCGACCCCGACAGGCCCTCCACTTCCGCGAACCGGTCATAGACCGCATCGGGCGATTGCCCCACCGCGCCCACGATATTGCCTGCGGCATCGGGCACCGGGTGATACGGACTGAAGAACGGGACGACCATGTCGACGGTCACGCCGTACTTGTCATTCTTGTAGGTGGTCCAGTCAAACCCGGACATACCATCCATCTTGTCCTGAGCATCGCTGGCGACGAAGGTGTCGTCGCCACCCTCGCCGATCATTTCATCGAATCCGCCGGTGCCGATGAAGATGTCGTTGCCGGGCACATCGTCGGTCAATGTCGGGCTCATGTTATCGCCGGGCGCACCGTCCTGGGTCCCGCCCTCAATCCAGTCGTCGCCTTCGTTGCCGGTTGGCGCGAGGTTGACCTTGGCGCCGAGGATGAAATCGTCACCCGCGCCGCCGAAGGTCATCGTGATGTCTTCAGTGGTGATGATGAAGTCTTTGCCCGCACCGCCGAGGACCAGATTGTTGCCGGCGAGGGTCGAGTTACCGGCCTGGATGACGTCGTTGCCGTCGTCGCCGTGGATGACGTCGTCGCCGCCGATGTCAGTGATGATGTCGTCACCGGCACCGCCGAAGAGGTTGTCGTTGCCGTAGCCACCGTCGAGCCGATCGTTGCCGGCGTCGCCATAGACCGTGTCGTCGTCCGAGTCGCCGGCAATGAGAATGTCGTCCCCGGGCGTGCCGCCGAGTACGACCGTATCGCTGCCGGTGTAGTGCAGGTAGTTGGTATCCAGACCTGGCGTGGCGGGGTTATCGCGGATCACCAGCGGCGTGAAATGGTCAATCCGCGGTGAGCCAATCGGGTGGTCCGACGGGCCAAAGGGGTCGGCGTTGGCTGGCAGATCGTCGGCCGTGCCGACGATGCCGTCCGGGCCGGCCACCACACTCGGGTTGAACTGGTGCGTCGGGTCGACCTCCAGAGTGAAGGCCGGCGTCTGGAATATATTAGCCGGCAGGTGTGTTGCATCGCTGTTGAGCATCACCAGATTGGCGAACGAGTTGTTCTCAAGCTCGGTGCCGAAGTTGAGTCCCGCGGTGCGGGCCAGATAGTAGAAGCGGTCGCCATTCTGCAGGTTTTCCAACTGGGTTTCGAAGACGAAGTTGAAAGACGAACCGAGCAGGCCGCCAAAGGGCATTTTCTCCTCGGCCAGGCCGCCGATCCAGAAGTCGACGCTGTCCAGGCCGGTGATGGTCACGTCGTCTGCGGTGTGCAAAATACCGTCCGCACCGGCATTGCTGCTCCAGACGCCGGTACTGTTGAGGAAGTCCAGGCGATCGGCCGGCGCCGTGGCGCCGCCGAGCACGAGATCCGTAGCCGCGGCGCGCTTGCCCGCCAGCGTCGTAGCGCCAGTGATGGTTGAATGCGTGCCGTAGGCGGCGATGAAATTGATCAGCGATTCCGGGTGTTTCATGTGCTGCACGAAATCGGCCCAGCTCGTGTAGGGGGTCAACTGGCTGTCGCCGGTCATGTGGTAGAATTCGCGCCGCGCCGCGTTCAGCGACGGGATGCCGGCGTCGCGGCCGCGCGCCAGGTTGAGCGCGGGGAGGTCGAGCGGCAGGCCGACCAGATTGTTGCGCAGAGCATCAGTGACAAACTCGTCGATCTCGTTGCCGACCTGCCGCGTGATGCCGCGCACGATCGCGCCAGCCGCCTCCTCAGGGGTGGGGCCGCTGGCAGCAAACGCGAGAGGGTTGAGGAAGGCCGCGATCAGGCCGGTCTGTTGATTGCCCGGGTCAACCGGATTGCCGTCGCCGACGACATTGAAGTTGGGGTCGAAGCGATCGACCGTCTCCAGCAGCATCGAGTGCCCGAAGCGAAAGACCGTGTGCGCGAACTCGGCGACGATCGCCGAGTTGATCGTGGTGTCGTTGCCCATGGGCGCCAGGAAGACGTCCACTTGCGGCTGGATGGTGCGCGCGAACTCCTCGAATACCAGGTGCTGGTACTGCATCTCGGTGCCGAACTTGGCCGCCTGGAACAACCGCTCGCCGTTCCAGTGCAGGGCCGCGACGTCGGCCGCCGTTACCGGCAATGCCGCCAGTTGGGCGTCAGGCATCAGCCACTGATTGAGAAAAGCGAGGTCGGCGGAGGCCAGCACTGTTGCCTTGGTCTGGTCGATCAGCCGGTTGTGCTCGCTGTGGAAGATGGAATGCACCGCGGTCAGGCCGATGTTCTCGTTGACCCGGCCATCGCCGGCGATGTAGTGCTTGTCGAGCAACTCGTTGTCGTAGGTTCCCGGGGCTTGCGGGCCGCCAATGACGGTGTCCTCGTCGGCCGTCAGGCCCCCGGTCGGATCGGCGCTGTGGGCGATGTCGATCAGGAACTGGTGGCCGGTACGCGCAGCGTTCGTCAGGCTGATTGGCGCGGCCCGATTACCCTCGACGAGCACGTCATCGGCCGTTCCGGCTATACCGTCCGCGCCCTTCATCACGACTTGGGGGAGGCCGTTGGGCCCCTTGATGAAGTTGCCGTAAGCATCGGTCGCCAGCAGCGGTACGTTGAACACGTCCGCATCGGTCAGGTTGATGCCGAGCAGATCACGGGCCTGGGCCTTGACGATTGCCCAGGTGGCCATGCCGCCGATTTCGACGTCATCAGCGGTACCGAAATGCCCATCGACGCCCAGGTCGCGATTGGTGATCAGCTTGCCGGTGGCCACCGGATCGCCCGCGGCATTGAGCTCATAGGCACGCAGGAATACCTGGTGCGAGGGATGCGAACTGTAGGTCTGGTTCTGGTCGACAAAGGGCGAAGTGGTGTTGCTCTGCTCGTGGATGTCATCGGCGGTGCCCAGGATGCCGTCGGGGCCAGGCAGATTGGTGGCACGCGTCAGCACCATGAAGTTGGTCGGGCTGCCCGGTACGAATAGCGGGTCATCCGGCTGCAGCGGAATGAAGACTGTGCCGCTGCCGCCCTTGGTGACGAGGTCCAGGCCATGGTCAAAGAACTGGCCAAAGAACGTCATCCACTGGTTGAACGGCACGGTCAGGCCCGCGTCCGGCGTGATATTAGGGATCTGGAAAACGGCAATGTCGTCGGCGGTGCCGAACAGCCCATCCAGGCCGGGGCTGGTGACGACCTGTGAGTCCGGATTGGCCGCTGCGGCCGCGACCGCCGCCGGATTGTTGGCGGTCTGGTCCACGATCAGGTTGCTGATGGTGCGCGGCTGCGAGTCAAAGACGAAACCGCTGGTCTGCAGGTAGGAAGTCGGCGTGGTTCCACCAGGATCGGTGGGGCCGAAGAAGCCGGCCGGCTGGACCTGCGCGGTATTGAACACCGGCGTCGTCATACGCGGGAAGAAGTTGTCGGCGGCACCGAACTGGGGATCAGCCAGGTTGTTGAAGATGCCGGTGACGGTGCGCAGGCCGAAGGGTACTTCTACGTTCTGCAGCAAGTCAGCCAGGCTCGCGCCTGCCGCATGCCGTTCGGCGATGAAAATCTGTTCGAGAATGAACTCGAGATCGGACTTGATGAAGCTGGCCATGGCTGTTTCCTCGATGCTTAACCAATCAGGAAACCACACGCATAAAACACCGCTGCAAACGCGTGGTTTAGTGCTGAACCCCATAAATAAAAATCGAAATTTGAACGACGGGACCTGGTATCACGGCCGCACTGAGCCCCTGCTGAATTGCAAGCAATCAGCAGAACTCGACTGAGGATCAATTCCCCATGACAACCGTACTTACAGGCAGGTATTGCGCCTCAAGGAGGCGACGGCCCATGAACCCAGGTTGAGTAGAAGGTGCAACTTACCAGCGGCCCCATCACGTATCGGGGCTCTATGCATCTGTACATGATGTTCTCTCAGGCATAGGGGGCTTTTCACAGATGCCACACATCCAGAGAACAGAGGCATTGGCCGGAATATGCTCGCCAAGATCGCCATATTCCGGGACTTCCTGAGGGGTGATGGCACGGTTCTGCGTCCATGCGGCTTCGTCAACAAGCCTTTTATCCATGAGAAAACTGGCATCGACTACGAATTGACTAGTATGTATTGGAGGCTGGCTCCGCGCGCTTGGTGGCGGAGTCTGGAAACCATTGGTAATAACCCCCGGCTGTAGTTGCCGGAAATAGCGATTATCCAGATGGTTCAAGAATCTTTTTAAACTATTCATCGCGCCTCCCGCCTTCAACCACAAACGTCAGCTTTACACTCCATTGAAAATGAGTATTGAGGTGCTACCCGGATGTGTACAGAGACAAAAGCCCAATCAAATTCTGAGACTTTGGTCGAGGAATCGGATCAGACCTTGGTCGGATCAGAGGCTGGCCAAACGTCCAGTGACGGAGCGCCGGGGAGACAGGGCTCCCGTGGGAAATTGCGCCATTCAAGCCGCTCAGCCCAGTTCGTAATCTGCGCCACAATCATTCTGGGCTTGACCATGACGTTCGTTGGAAACCTCGTAAGCCAGAGTATCGAAGATGCAACGATTCAAACGGCGGCAGAAACGGGCGCGCGTTATATGCAGAACTTTCTCGAACCTTTAGCCCAGGGACTGACCACTGCCAGAGCACTCCCCGATGAAACCATTCAGACCATTGATCACCTGTTGTCCAGCACCTCGTTGAGTACACATGTGGTCTCGGTGAAGATCTGGCTTCCAGACGGCACGATTGTCTACAGCACCGACAAATCCACGGTCCAGAAAACCTTTCTGACAGAGGAGATCTCACAGGCGCTGACAGGCAGGATCTATACAGAACTGGACAATGATTTTGAGGATGATAATGAGGATGCTTTTGAGCGAAGCCTGAATATTCCGCTTTATGAAATTTTTGCTCCACTGCGCGAAGCGGGTACTGGAAAGATTATTGCGGTTGGTGAGTTCTACGAAACCGCCGAAGCGTTACAGCGCGAAATCAATAATGTTCGCAAGAAAGTATGGGTAATTGTAGGTACAGCAACGACGGCCATGCTTTTGCTGTTATTTTTTATCGTTCGACGTGATGACAAAATAATAAAGCAGCATGAAACAGCACTTGAATGGCGAATGCATGAGCAAGCCAGGTTGCACTCGAACAATGCCGCCCTTCAGCACAAAGTCACTACAGCCAATCGCGAATTCTCCAGAATCAATGAACTCACTCTTCGACGGGTCGGGGCAGATCTTCATGATGGTCCTGCCCAACTGCTGTCACTTATTCTCCTTCGCCTTGCAGAACTTGAAGATTCGCAAAGTGCCTCGGATGGGGAAGTCCTCGAAATGATCAGGCGTGCCGGCGAAGATGCATTAAACGAAGTGCGGGAAATATCACTCGGCCTGGCACTTCCGGAAGTCAATGACCTGACCCTGCACGACGCGCTGATATTGCTTGCCGAGCGGCACGAAGAGCGAACCGAGACGCGAGTCGAACTGGAGCTTGATACTCTTGCGGACGATGTACCGATAGCGCATAAAATTTGTATTTACCGCTTCGCCCAGGAAGCGTTGAACAATGCCTATATTCACGCCGGGGGAAAAGGCCAAAAACTCAGCGCTTCTTACTGCGAAGGGCTACTGGAAGTACAAGTCGAGGATGCGGGAGTGGGTATTTCAACCGAGCAACCGAACGCGCCAGGTCGAGGTAGAACTCATCTGGGCCTTGTTGGCATGCGCTATCGCGTCGAATCCCTCGGCGGAATTTTCATCATTGAATCGGCGCCCCATGCCGGAACCAAAGCCAGGGCGCAGTTCAAAATCTAATCGCCCGACACCCTTTGTAGCAGCTGCCGAGCTTGCGAGGCTGCGTTCGGCTGCGAAGCAGTCGTAAAATCAGTCATTGCGGTACGTCAGGCAGGCTGCGTCAGCTGGACTCACGACTGCTTCGCAGCCGAACGCCGCCTCGCAAGCTCGGCAGCTGCTACAGATCGCATTAGCGCTTATGGCCCGTTATTTTGCTTACTGTTGCCATTCAAGTCGCGGCGTTGAAGAGCACCACATAAGCCAGGTATATGGTCACTCTCCCAATGCCGTCTCACTGCTGCGACTGCCTGCGTCCGGTTGCGAACGCGTAGCTTGTACATGACATTCGTCATGTAGTGCTTGATGGTCTTCTCGCAGAGCTCAAGCTTGATAGCAACCTCGCGGTTAGTCAGGCCCTTCGATACTTCCCGGATAACTTGTTCTTCGCGATGGGTCAGCTCGACCTTTTGCTTATCAGACGCGTGTTTTCCGAAATTGCTCAACAGCTTGCTGGCAAGCCTGGGTGTAATGAAGGTTTCACCATCGGCAACATTTCTGATGGCTTGTACAAGCTCACGACCGTTTATGCCTTTCAACACATATCCCTGCGCACCCGCTTCAAGGGCGGAATAGGCGTCCTCGATGGACTCGGATACCGTCAGCATCAAAATTTTAACTGCCGGCGAAGAAGTTGTGATCGCTCGCACGGCAGCAAAGCTATCGCCCGGCATATTTACATCCATCAGCAAAACATCCGGAGCAAAACGAGCGGCAATTTCCAGGGCATCATCGCCAGATGCCCCCTGCCCGACCACCTGAAAGTCAGCGACTTTCTTCAGTGCCATTGTGACCCCATCCCTTAACAGCGGGTGATCATCAACGATGCCTATCTTGATCATGGAACTCATAAGTACTCCTCATAAGAGGCGATGGAGCTGCATGTTGGTGTCGGGCGTTTCATTTTTCCCCTCGCGTCATGCCGAATCCGGCAGGCCCCGCCGTTCCCATAATGTCCGGGAGGACAGCGGTTGCGAGTACCAGGGGTGGTGCAACTAATGAGCCATTTCAATAAGGCGGAGAAAAAATTCAAATGAATTAACAGGCTGTTTTGAGTGTTTCAAGCCAAAGAAAGGGTGAGGGAGGGAACATTCCTCAAATCAGGTGGTAAACCCCCGGTTGGGTGGGTGTAATGCCCCATTTATGGAGATTGTGGCGAGCCTGCTTCACCGACAGCTTTTGGTAGGGACTGCAAAAAAAAAACGCCAACCCGAGGGTTGGCGTTTTTACTTGCAGTTAGCAGCTCGAAGCTTACCGCTGCCTCACTCCGGCTTGCGACGACCGAAGCCCGGACGCTGGCCGGAACCGGCCGGTGCGCCACGGCGCTTGCCCGACGGCGTGTCACCGTCGACCAGCTTGATCCCCGGACGCTTCGGCGCAGGCTTGGCCGGACGCTTGGTGTCGGCCGGGCGATCGGCTACCGGCGTACCACGACCTTCACCACGCTCGGTACGGCCATTGGCCGGACGTGGCGTGCGCGGACCGCGTTCGCCGTCCTGACGGGCGGCTGGCTTGCGCCCTGGACGCTCGCCTTCGATCTGCGGCTCGCGGCTTGCACGCGGCGCAACAGGAGCGGCAGGAGCCCCGGTGGCTGGACGCAGGGTACGCACGCGCTCGGTCTTGGCCATCGGACGCGACGACTTGCGCTGCATCCGGTCAAGCTTGTCTTTGCTCTTGGCGTTCATCTGCGGCATCGCGACCGGCGTCAGGCCGACCTCGGCACTCAGAATGTCGACTTCGTACTGGCTCATTTCGCGCCAGCGGCCCATCGGCAGGTCGGAGTTGAGGAACACCGGGCCGAAACGCACGCGCTTCAGACGGCTGACCACCAGGCCCTGGGATTCCCACAGGCGACGAACTTCGCGGTTACGACCTTCCATCACCACGCAGTGATACCAGTGGTTGAAACCTTCGCCGCCTGGTGCCTGCTTGATGTCGGTGAACTTGGCCGGACCATCTTCAAGTACAACGCCAGCCTTCAGGCGCTCGATCATCTCGTCATCGACTTCGCCACGCACACGTACCGCGTATTCACGGTCCATTTCGTAGGAAGGGTGCATCAGGCGGTTGGCCAGTTCACCGTCGGTGGTGAACATCAGCAGACCGGTGGTGTTGATGTCCAGGCGACCGATGTTGATCCAGCGCCCCTCTTTAGGGCGCGGCATCTTGTCGAACACGGTCGGACGGCCTTCCGGGTCGACACGGGTGCAGATCTCGCCGTCGGGCTTGTTGTACATGATCACGCGGCGCACCGACTCGGCGGCCTCTTCGCGCTTGATCACCTTGCCATCGATGGTGATGGCGTCGTGCATGTCGACGCGCTGGCCAAGGGTGGCGTCTTTGCCGTTGACCTTGATGCGGCCATGGCTGATCCAGGCTTCCACGTCACGGCGCGAGCCGACGCCGATACGGGCGAGGACTTTCTGCAGTTTTTCGCCTGCTGGGCCGATTGGCTGGTCGTCTTGCTGGTCTTTGATACTCATCTGGGCACCTCCCGGTGTGGTCTGAAAACTGGGTACTTGGGCGAAGGGATCGCCGAAGGGTCGCGAATCATACGCGCATGAGGACGTTTGCGCATCAGAGACTAGCTGATCAATACAAGGTTATTGGTTTTTGCGCCGAACGGTGACCCGCAGCTCTGCTATGAACACAATCCCCTGTGGGAGCGGGCTTGCCCGCGAAGAGGGCGTGTCAGTCGGCATATTTATTGGCTGACCCACCGCATTCGCGGGCAAGCCCGCTCCCACAGGGATCTTTGGAGGTCGCAGACATTGCGATCAGTCTTCGAACTGACGGCGTTCGGCTTCGATGGCTTGCGCCAGGGCCTGGGCTTCGGCCTCTTCGTCCGACAGTTCGGGCTCGGGTTTCGGCTGTTCGAGGGCGGCAACGGCGGCCAGGAGCTTTTCCCGGGCCTCGGCAACGCCGAGGATGTCGTCGTCCTGCTCCGGCTCGATTTCGGGCTCAGGCTCGCCCTCCGGTTCAGGCTCGGGCTGTGCCGCTTCGACTTCCGGTTCGATAACCGACTGTTGCGGATCGAACTCAGGCGACGCACCGTCACGCAGCAAATCGTCGAAGTCGGTCTTGATCCCCTCTTCCATGCTGTCCAGTTCCAGCAACAGCGTGTGGAAACTGGTCTCTTCTTTCGGCTCTTCCGGCTCGGCGCTGGCGTCGGCCAACTCTTGCAGCCCGGCGGGTACGGGGGCGTCGTCGAAATCGAGCACCGGATCCGGTTCCAGCTCGCGCAGTTCCGCCAACGGCGGCAGGTCGTCGAGGTTCTTCAGGTTGAAATGATCGAGGAACGCCTTGGTGGTGGCGAACATCGCCGGTTTGCCGGGCACGTCACGGTAGCCGACGATGCGGATCCACTCGCGTTCCATCAAGGTCTTGACGATATTGCTGTTGACCGCCACGCCCCGCACGTCTTCGATTTCGCCGCGGGTGATCGGCTGGCGATAGGCAATCAGCGCCATGGTTTCCAGCATGGCCCGGGAGTAACGCTGCGGGCGCTCTTCCCACAGACGCCCGACCCACGGCGCAAACTTCTCGCGAATCTGCAGGCGATACCCCGAGGCCACTTCCTTGAGTTCAAACGCCCGGCCATCGCAGGACTTGGCGAGAATCGTCAGGGCTTTCTTGAAGACCGCCGGTTCCGGGCGCTCGCCCTCCTCGAAGAGTTCGAACAGGCTTTCCAAAGATTGCGGCTTTCCCGAGGCCAACAGAAAGGCTTCAAGCAAGGGTGCCAGATCGCGGGGTTCAGTCAGGTTCATGTTTCGACTCGTTATTCGGCTCGGGCTCGCACGTGGATCGCGGCAAATGGCTCATTCTGCACCAGCTCGACCAGGGATTCCTTGACCAATTCAAGGATCGCCATGAAGGTCACCACCACTCCCAGGCGCCCTTCTTCTGCTGTGAACAGCTCGACAAACGGCACGAAACCGCCGCCCTTGAGGCGTTCCAGCACATCGCTCATGCGTTCGCGGGTCGACAGCGCCTCGCGGCTGACCTGATGGCTCTCGAACATGTCGCCACGGCGCAAGACCTCGGCCATGGACAGCAGCAACTCGGACAGACGTACGTCCGGCAACAACTTGCGTGCCCGGGCTTCCGGGGCGTCGAGTTTGGGCACCACTACGTCACGACCGACGCGGCTCAGGCCATCGATGCCTTCGGCGGCAGCCTTGAAGCGCTCGTATTCCTGCAGGCGGCGGATCAGTTCGGCGCGCGGGTCGTCCTCTTCGTCTTCGACGGTTTCGGCCCGTGGCAGCAGCATCCGCGACTTGATCTCGGCCAGCATCGCGGCCATCACCAGGTATTCGGCGGCCAGTTCCAGGCGTACCGACTGCATCAACTCGACGTAGCCCATGTATTGGCGAGTGATTTCCGCCACCGGAATGTCGAGGATGTTGATGTTCTGTTTGCGGATCAGGTACAGCAGCAAGTCGAGCGGACCTTCAAATGCCTCGAGGAAGACCTCGAGGGCATCCGGCGGGATGTACAGGTCCAGGGGCATTTCCATGACCGCCTGGCCGTAGACCATGGCGAAGGGCAGTTCCTGCTGGGCTCCGGCCTGACTGTCGACGGGTTCTACTGCAGACATCTAGGCCTCGACCATGAACGGCGCAGGGTCGCCGCAACCAACGCGAATGACTTCCGGCTCGCCGTCGGCGAGGCTGATCACGGTGGACGCCTTGATCCCGCCAAAGCCACCATCGATGATCAGGTCGACCTGGTGTTCGAGCAACTGACGCATTTCATGGGGGTCGCTCAATGGATCTTCATCGCCGGGCATGATCAGGGTCACGCTCATCAACGGTTCACCCAGTTCAGCCAGCAATGCCAGGGCAATCGGGTGGCTCGGCACGCGCAGGCCGATGGTGCGTTTCTTGGGGTGCAACAACAGCCGCGGCACCTCGCGGGTAGCGTTGAGAATGAAGGTATAGGGCCCCGGCAGATGGGCCTTGAGAATGCGGAACGTGCCGGTGTCGATCTTGGCGAACAGACCCAGTTGCGACAAGTCGCTACAGATCAGCGCAAAGTTGTGTTTCTCATCCAGTTGCCGCAGGCGCCGAACGCGCTCCACGGCCACCTTGTCGCCGATCTGGCAACCTATGGCGTAGGAAGAGTCTGTGGGATATATCACCACCCCGCCCTTGCGGATGATCTCGACCGCCTGTTTGATCAGGCGCGCTTGCGGGTTTTCCGGATGAATCTGGAAAAATTGACTCACATTCTCTACCTGTTCAGACGGCGGCAATAACTGGGTCATGTTTGAATCGACACCATAGCGGTGGCAGATCCTCCGGGAGTGGCCGGTATTCACCGATCTCCGACCAGCCTCCGGGGCCATGAAAATCACTGCCGGCGCTGACCAGCAGACCGAACTCGCGGGCCAGAATGGCCAGGCTGCCCACTTGCTCGGCAGGCTGGTAACCATTGACCACTTCGATGGCGTGGCCCCCTGCTTGAATATAGTCGGCAATCAGGCGACGTCGCTTGCTTCGAGTGAATTCGTAGTGCCAGGGGTGTGCCAGGCTGACCCAGGCCTTGGCCGCGCGCAAGGTTTCGACGGTTTCTTCCAGGGTCGGCCAGTGTTGCTTGACGTCACCCAGCTTGCCGGCGCCCAGCCATTTGCGGAACGCCTCGGCGCGATCCTTGACGAAACCTTCACGCACCATCCAGTCGGCGAAATGCGGGCGGGCCGGCGCGTTACCACTGTCGCCCAGCTCCTGCTGGATCTCCCGAGCGCCTTCAAGCGCCCCCGGCATGCCTTTCAACGCCAGTTTGCGGCTGATTTCCTCGGAGCGTAGCCATCGGCCATCATGCAATCTGGCGATGGCCTCGACCAACGGCGCTGCGTTCTCGTCAAAACCGTAGCCCAGGACATGAATGGTCGCGCCGCCCCAGGTGCAGGACAATTCGACACCGTTGACCAGTTGCATCCCCAGCGCGGTGGCCGCATGCCGGGCCTCGTCGAGGCCTTCAAGGGTGTCGTGATCGGTCAAGGCCAGGACTCGCACGCCTTTCTCGAACGCCCGCGCCACCAGAATCGCAGGCGCCAGGGCGCCATCGGAGGCCGTGCTATGGCAGTGCAAATCAACATTCACAGGGCTTTGTAACCTCAAATCAGCTGGCGCTATCGCGCGCCCATATGTTTGTTATTATGCCGCCACATCCTGCTTCTGGCTGCCACTGTGAAACAATTCATCGATTTCATCCCGCTCCTCCTGTTTTTCATCGTCTTCAAAACCGATCCACGGGTCGTCGACATCGCCGGCCATGAGGTCACTGTAGGCGGTATTTACAGCGCCACCGCGATGCTGATCGTCAGTTCCCTGGTGGTCTACGGCACGCTGTTCATCAAGCAGCGCAAGCTGGAGAAGAGCCAGTGGCTGACCCTGATCGCCTGCCTGGTCTTCGGCAGCCTGACCCTGGCCTTCCACAGCGAGACGTTCCTGAAGTGGAAAGCCCCGGTGGTCAACTGGCTGTTCGCCCTGGCGTTCATCGGCAGCCACTTCGTCGGTGACAGCCTGCTGATCAAGCGCATCATGGGCCACGCGCTGACCCTGCCGGAACCGGTCTGGACGCGCCTGAACATCGCCTGGATCGCCTTCTTCCTGTTTTGCGGTGCCGCCAACCTGTTCGTCGCGTTCACCTTCCAGGAGTACTGGGTCGACTTCAAGGTCTTCGGCAGCCTGGGCATGACTTTGCTGTTCCTGGTCGGTCAGGGCATCTACCTGTCCCGCCATCTGCACGACGCCGATACCACATCGCCTAAAACCGAGGACTGACATGCTTTACGCAATCATTGCCACAGACGTCGCCAACTCCCTGGAAGCCCGCCTGGCCGCACGGCCTGCACACCTGGAGCGCCTGCAAGTGCTCAAGGGCGAAGGTCGCATCGTATTGGCCGGCCCACACCCGGCGATCGACAGCAATGATCCGGGCGCGGCGGGTTTCAGCGGCAGCCTGATCGTTGCCGAATTCGACTCCCTGAGCGCCGCCCAGGCCTGGGCCGACGCCGATCCGTACATCGCCGCCGGCGTCTACGCCAACGTTCTGGTCAAGCCGTTCAAGCAAGTCCTGCCGTAACTTTCTTCTTTCAACTGCCCCCACGCGGTGAACCATATCGGTTCATCGCGTTCTCAATCGCTCATTATTCTCGTTTGCCGGCCGACAACTTCCCCAATACTCGTATTGGAACCAGGAGTCGCCATGCGCAAGGGTCCGTTGTGCCTGATGTTGGTCACGTTGTCGATCGTGGCGCCCGCCCACGGTGAAGAATCCGCCGAGGGTGGCAACTCGACGCCGCTTTCCCTGAGCGCCGGCAGCCAGATCACCGAGTTGCAGCAACGCTTGAAAGAAAGCGAACGGCAACGGGAAGAACTGAACAAGCAATTGCAAACTGCCGATGGCGAACGCGAAAGCCCGCTGCTGGCCCGGTTGCGCCAGGAGAACCAGCGATTGAAGCTGCAACTCAAGGAAGCCCAGGCCAGCAGTCCCCTGCCGCGCCTGCTGACCGACCAGCAACAATGGTTCGTCATCGGCGCCGGGGTAGCGCTATTGGCTCTGCTCTGCGGTATCTTCGCCAGTGGAGCAAGTCGAAAACGTCGACAATGGCTAAATTGAGTGAGTCATGAGCGAGCTGTTACTGATTGATGATGACCAGGAGCTGTGTGAGCTCCTGAGCAGTTGGCTGAGCCAGGAAGGGTTTCAGGTGCGTGCCTGTCACGACGGCCAGAGCGCACGCCGTGCGCTGGCCGAAACCGCCCCGGCGGCCGTGGTGCTGGATGTGATGTTGCCCGATGGCAGCGGCCTGGAACTGCTCAAGCAGTTGCGCAGCGATCACCCGGATTTGCCGGTGCTGATGCTCTCGGCCCGGGGCGAACCCCTGGACCGTATCCTTGGCCTGGAACTCGGCGCCGACGATTACCTGGCCAAACCCTGCGACCCACGGGAACTGACTGCCCGCCTGCGTGCCGTCCTGCGTCGCAGCCACCCGGCGGCGGTGTCCAGCCAGATCGAACTGGGCGACCTGTGTTTCAGCCCGGTGCGCGGCGTGGTCAGCATCGACGAACAGGAGTTCACCCTCACCGTCTCCGAAAGCCGCCTGCTGGAAGCCTTGCTCAAGCAACCCGGCGAGCCCCTGGACAAACAGGAACTGGCGCAGATCGCCCTCGGCCGCAAGCTGACCCTGTACGACCGCAGCCTGGACATGCACGTCAGCAACCTGCGCAAGAAAATCGGCCCGCACCCCGATGGCCGACCGCGCATCGTGGCCCTGCGCAGCCGCGGCTACTACTACAGCCTGTAGGTTTTGTCAGGTCGGCCGAAAATCATGTTTACCAAAGCTTTACTCTCCGCTGACCGCCGCTGACCTTGATCTGCGTAATCTGTGCTCATCCGGAACGTACCGGGAACGAGACAAGGAGATACACCATGCGCAAGACTCTTATCGCTCTGATGTTCGCTACTGCCCTGCCGACCGTGGCCATGGCCATGCCCGAAGGCGCAGGCCCAATGGATGGGTCGATGGACGGTTCGCGCCACGGCGGTCAGATGCACGGCAAAGGCCCGTACAGTGAACTGGACCTGAGCCGCGAACAGCGCGAGCAGATCCGCAAGATCATGGGCGAGCAGATGCACGAACGTAAGCAACTGGTCGACAAGTACCTGGAGAAACTCTCGCCAGCGGACCAGAAAGCCATGAAAGACGAGATGGCTGCCAAGCACCAGAAAGCCGAAGCCGATGTGCGTGCGGTGCTGAAACCGGATCAACAGAAGAAATTCGACGAGATCCAGAAAAAACAGGCCGAACGTCGCGCCGAGTGGGCCGAGTTCAAGGCCTGGAAAGCGCAACAACCGCAAAAGGCGCAATAATGCGCTAACCCCGGACCCGACGGCCCATCACCGTTGGGTCTGATGTTTTTGATCTAATGTGGGAGCGGGCTTGCTCGCGAAGGCGGTTTGCCAGTTAAAGCATTTGTCGACTGGCACACCGCCTTCGCGAGCAAGCCCGCTCCCACACTGATCTGTGCTTGTTCGAGGATTTCCCGTGCGTTCATTGTTCTGGCGTATCCTGGCCAGCTTCTGGCTGGCCATCGCTCTGGTTGCAGGGCTTTCCATCCTGCTGGGGCACATGCTCAACCAGGACGCCTGGATTCTCAGCCGCCACCCGGGCCTCAACACGCTGGCCGAAGAGTGGACGCAAACCTACGAAAGCCAGGGCGAAGACGCCGCCCAGGATATTCTCCAACAACGCAAACGCCAGTATCACATCGACGTTCAGGTGCTTAACGAAAGCGGCGATCCGGTGGTGCGCGGCACCTTCCCCAGACGTGCGGCGGCCTTTGAGGCGCGCCAGAACAACGATGACCGGCGCCTGCCATGGCGGCGTCTGACCGATGAGTTCACCAGTGAAAAAACCGGTGACACCTTCCTGTTCATCTACCGCATTGCGCACCCGGAACTGAACGCCTGGCACCGCGAGAGTCTGCTCTGGCCCCTCAGTGCGCTGGGTATCGCCCTGGTGGTGCTGACCCTGTTCAGCCTGCTGGTGACCTTTTCCATCACCCGCCCGCTCAGCCGTCTGCGTGGCGCAGTGCATGACCTTGGCCAAACCACCTATCAACAAAACAGCCTGGTCAAACTGGCCAACCGTCGCGATGAGTTCGGCGTGCTGGCCAATGACTTCAACCGCATGGGCGCGCGCCTGCAAAGCCTGATTGGCAGTCAGCGGCAACTGCTGCGCGATGTCTCCCACGAACTGCGCTCGCCTCTGGCCCGTCTGCGTATCGCGCTGGCGCTCGCCGAAAGGGCCGGCCCACAGGAACGGGAACAGCTATGGCCGCGCCTGACCCGCGAGTGCGACCGACTGGAAGCGCTGATCAGCGAAATCCTGGTATTGGCGCGGGTCGACTCCGATAACGCCAGTGCCGAAGAGGTGGACCTGAACGCCTTGCTCAATACCCTGCAAAAGGATGCGCAACTCGGTTCACCCGAGCAACTGGTCCATCTCGAAGCCGAGTCGCAGCTGAATCTGAAGGGCTGGCCGACCATGATCGAACGGGCCGTGGACAACTTGCTGCGCAATGCCCAGCGTTTCAATCCGGTGGGTGGCCTGCCGATCGAAATGCAGGCGTTGCGTCAGGGAGAGCGGATCGTCGTGACCGTGCGCGATCACGGCCCCGGGGTCAGTGCCGAATATTTGAACCAGCTCGGTGAGCCGTTCTATCGGGCGCCAGGGCAGACAGCGGCCGGACACGGCTTGGGCCTGGCCATCGCCCGTCGTGCGGCGGAGCGACATGGCGGCAGCCTGGTGCTGGCCAATCACCCAGAGGGCGGGTTCATTGCCAGTCTGGAATTGCCGTTGGTGCCGGGGGCTGTCGTACAACCTTGAAACCTGTGGGAGCGGGCTTGCTCGCGAAGAGGGAGTGTCAGTCGACATCAAAATTGACTGATCCACCGCTTTCGCGAGCAAGCCCGCTCCCACATTTTTGCCCGGGGGGTGTTCAGGCCTTGCCTGGCCAGGCGCTGACGAATTCGCTCAGATCGACTTTCTCGGCCACTCGCGGTTCTTTCTGTGGTGTGCCCAGATACAGGAAGGCAATCACCTCTTCCCCCTCCGCCAGGCCCAACCCCTTGGCCACATGGGGCGAGTACGCCAGGTCACCGGTACGCCACACCGCACCGATGCCCTGGGCATAGGCTGCGAGCAAAATCCCGTGGGCCGCACAGCCCGCCGCCAGCAACTGCTCGGACTTAGGATACTTGACGTGATCCTGCAACCGCGCAATCACTACCACCACCAGCGGTGCCCGCAGCGGATTATTGCGCGCCTTGTCGATGGCCGCTTCGCTGACTTCGCCGTCCGAAAGTTTCGCCGCTTCGGCCAGCAACTCGCCCATCTGCTCACGCGCCGCGCCTTCCACCGTCAGGAAACGCCAAGGCTGCAAGTGCCCGTGATCCGGGGCGCGCATGGCGGCGCCAAACAGCACCTCACGCTGCTCGGCAGTGGGTGCCGGGTCAATCAGTCGTGGAACGGAAACACGGTTGAGCAAAGCGTCGAGAGCCTGCATCGGCCACCTCCTGAAAAATTTGTGCGGCTATTCTAGCGGTAACTGCCGCAGCAGTGCCGGTTTACATGCCCTGCCCCGCAGGTAGAATGGCGCCCTTTCCACTATCAGCCGAGCGGACCTCATGGCGTTGCCGACCTTACGGATCATTGGTTTCATCATCGGCATCTTCCTGATCACGCTGGCGATCTCCATGGTCGTGCCCATGGCCACGCTGGTCATTTTCGAGCGCACCAGCGATCTGCCGTCGTTCCTCTGGGCCAGCATGATCACCTTTGTCGCCGGTTTGGCGCTGGTGATTCCGGGGCGCCCCGAACACATTCACCTGCGCCCCCGGGACATGTACCTGCTGACCGTCAGCAGTTGGCTGGTGGTGTGCATCTTCGCCGCGCTGCCGTTCCTGCTGACCCAGCACATCAGCTACACCGATTCATTCTTCGAAAGCATGTCCGGCATCACCGCCACTGGCGCAACCGTACTCAGCGGCCTGGACACCATGTCCCCCGGCATCCTGATGTGGCGCTCGTTGCTGCACTGGCTCGGCGGCATCGGGTTCATCGGCATGGCGGTGGCGATCCTGCCGCTGTTGCGCATCGGTGGCATGCGGCTGTTCCAGACCGAATCGTCGGACCGCTCGGAAAAAGTCATGCCCCGCTCGCACATGGTGGCGCGGCTGATCGTGGCAGCCTACGTCGGCATTACCATTGTCGGCAGCCTGGCGTTCTGGTGGGCCGGGATGAGCCTGTTCGACGCCATCAACCATGCGATGTCGGCGATTTCCACCGGCGGTTTCTCCACCTCCGACCAGTCTTTGGCCAAGTGGCCGCAACCGGCGGTGCATTGGGTCGCGATAGTCATCATGATTCTCGGTGCCCTGCCGTTCACCCTGTATGTCACCACGTTGCGTGGTAACCGTCGGGCGCTGATCAAGGACGAACAGGTTCAAGGCCTGCTCGGCATGCTGCTGGTGACCTGGCTGGTGCTCGGCACCTGGTATTGGTGGACGACCCAGCTGCATTGGCTGGAGGCATTGCGGCATGTGGCGCTGAACGTGACATCGGTAGTGACGACGACCGGTTTCGCACTGGGGGACTACAGCCTCTGGGGCAATTTCTCGCTGATGCTGTTCTTCTACCTGGGGTTTATCGGCGGTTGCTCCGGCTCGACCGCGGGCGGAATCAAGATTTTCCGCTTCCAGGTAGCCTATATCCTGCTCAAGGCCAACCTTAACCAGTTGATCCACCCGCGCGCGGTGATCAAGCAGAAGTACAACGGTCACCGCCTCGACGAAGAAATCGTGCGGTCGATCCTGACCTTTTCGTTCTTCTTTGCAATCACCATCTGCGTGATTGCGCTGCTGTTGTCGCTGCTCGGCGTGGACTGGATGACCGCCCTCACCGGCGCGGCCAGTACCGTGTCCGGTGTCGGCCCGGGGCTCGGCGAAACCATCGGCCCGGCGGGTAACTTCGCCACCCTGCCGGATGCCGCCAAGTGGATTCTCTCCTTCGGCATGCTGCTGGGCCGGTTGGAGATCATTACGGTGTTTGTGCTGTGCATTCCGGCATTTTGGCGTCATTGACCGCTTCAGATGTTTGCATCAGCCGCATCCGGTACTCGCCGGGTGTGGCATCGAACCAGCGGCGGAAAGCACGGAAGAAATTGCTCGGATCGGCAAACCCCAGCAAGTAGGCAATTTCCAGCAAGGTCATGGTCGGTTGCGCCAGGTACTGCTCGGCCAGCTCGCGCCGGGTATCGTCCAGCAGCGCCTGAAAACTCGTGCCTTCTTCCTGCAAACGCCGCTGCAAGGTGCGCTGGGACAGATGCAGCGTCTGCGCCACGGTGTCGCGCTTGGGCTCGCCTTGGGGCAAGAGGCGGCACAACACCTGCCGCGCCTGGTGGGTCACGCGGCTTTCGGAAAAGCGCGCCAGGTATTCACCGGCAAAGCGGTCATGCAACAACGCCATGGCCTCGTTGGCCGTCGGCAGTGGGGCTTCCAGATCGGCGCGTTCGAAAATCAGCGCATCGTAAGGCGCGTTGAACACCAGTGGTGCATGGAAGGCTTGTTTATAGGGTTCCAGGTTGGCCGGCTCGGCGCCTTGCAGCAACACTTTGCGTGGTTGCAACGTACGCCCGGTCAACCAGCCGCACAGCGCCAGGGCACAGGCCAGCGAAGCTTCGGCGCTTTGCCGGGTCGGCGGCAGGTGATCGCCATGCACCGTCAGAATCAGCGCGTAACCTTCTTCCAGTAGCTGGAAGCTCAGGTCGGCACTTTCGGCGATGATCCGCTGAAAACGCACCAGACGCTGAAAGCCTTCGGCCAAGGTCTGGCTGGACATCAAGGCGTAGCCCGCCACATGAAATTGCGCCGGTCGCACCACCTTGCCCATGTTCAGGCCGATGGCCGGGTTGCCGGACAGCTCGACCGCGCGCTGCCACAGCCGTGTCATGGAATCTTGCGGGAAGCGTGCATCCGGATCATCCAGTGCCGCGTAGTCGAGCCCCAGCTGTTTGAACAGAACCCGGCAATCCAGGCCGTCCATCTCCAGCGCTTTGACAATCCCCATCGCCCAGCTTGCAGAAGTCGTTCGTTCGCTCATGGCGTTTTCTTACATGGTGGCCGAATGCTACGGCTATTGACCGAAGGATACTAAAGTGGCGCCTATTGTCACTGGCTGATGCCATTGATCACTCTAGACTCAAATAAGCTACCCGCAGAACAACTTGCAGCAAGAACAATAACCACAGAGATCGCTGTCGTGGAAAACGTCAAACGATTCAACAGCTTCGCTGAGTTCTATCCTTACTACCTCAGTGAGCACAGCAACAGTACCTGCCGCCGTTTACACTTTATCGGCACGACCCTGGTTATCTTGATTCTGACGCTGACCATTGGTCGCGGAGCCTGGATGCTGTTGTGGGCCCTGCCGCTGGCAGGCTACAGCTTTGCCTGGGTCGGGCATTTCTTCTTCGAGAAAAACCGCCCGGCAACGTTCCAACACCCCTTCTATAGCCTGCTCGGCGATTTTGTCATGTACCGGGACATGGTTCTGGGGCGCGTTCCGTTCTAGCTGACTTGCGTCACAAGAGAGTTGCCGATGAATGCCAATGCCCGCTTCACCCACATGAAGGATGGCACACAGGAAGACTGGGCGATCATCGCCGCGGACTTCAGTGCCTACGCGCGACAATTGCCGACAAGGATTGTGGCGCACCTGAAGCTGCTGGAGGGTGATTTTGGCGGGTTCCCGGTGGATCGCCTGACCCACTCCCTGCAAACCGCCACCCGCGCCTGGCGCGATGGCCGCGACGAAGAGTACGTGGTCTGCGCCCTGCTCCATGACATCGGCGACACACTGGGTTCCTACAACCACCCGGACATCGCGGCGGCGATCCTCAAGCCGTTCGTCAGCGCCGAGAACTTGTGGATGGTGGAAAAGCACGGGATTTTCCAAGGCTACTACTTCTTCCACCACCTGGGCATGGATCGGCACTTGCGCGAGCAATTCAAGGACCATCCGCAGTACCAGGCGACCGTCGAATTCTGCGCCAGGTACGATGCGGCGGCGTTTGACCCGGCGTACGACACGCTGGCGTTGAGCTTTTTCGAGCCGATGATGGAGCGCTTGTTTGCGCACCCCAGGAACTCGATCTACAAAGCGGCGATGCAAGAGCATTCCCCAGCCTGACAGATCCGGCGGGACCGCTTCGCGGTCCATTCGCGGGCAAGCCCGCTCCCACAGTAGGCGAAGGTGAACGCAGCACCTGTGACCGCCAGATAACCCTGTGGGAGCGGGCTTGCCCGCGAAGAGGCCTGCCCAGACACTGCACAACTAACAGATCAAGCCAGCTCTGCAACCTTGGCCGCCTTCAACTGCGCCTCGCGTGCCTGGGCATCCGCCAGGCGATACAGCTCGATCGAACCATCCCAATGCTCGATCAGCGCCGTGCACGACTCCACCCAGTCGCCGCAATTGAGGTAGTCCACCTCGCCGACCTTGCGAATCTCGGCATGGTGAATGTGCCCGCACACCACACCGTGCAGTTCGCGCTTGACGCATTCATGGGCGATGGCTTCCTCGAAGTCGCTGATGAAGCTGACCGCGGTTTTCACCTTGTGCTTGAGGTAGGCCGACAGCGACCAGTAGCCGTAGCCATATCGCGCGCGCCAATGATTGAGCCAGCGGTTGAGGGTCAGGGTGAATTCGTAGGCCGAGTCACCGAGAAACGCCAGCCAGCGATGGTAACGGGTGATCACATCGAACTGGTCGCCATGGATCACCAGCAGATGCCGGCCGTCGGCGGTGACGTGCACGGCTTCGTCGACCAACTGGATATTGCCCAGGATCAGCTTCGAATAGCGGCGCAGGAATTCATCGTGGTTGCCGGTGACATAGATCACCTCGGTGCCGCGCTTGCTCATGGTCAGCAGGCGGCGGATGACGTTGGTGTGCGCTTGCGGCCAGTACATGCCGCCGCGCAGTTTCCAGCCGTCGATGATGTCGCCGACCAGGTAGATCTTGTCTGCGTGGTAGCTCTTGAGAAACTGCGACAGATGTTCAGCCTGACAATCCCGGGTGCCCAAATGCACATCGGAAATCCATAAAGTCCGTACGCGTTGCTTACGGGTGGGTTTGGCGAGCTCGGCGCTGGTCATGGGCAACCCTCTGGCAAGTTTTGCCAAGTCTGCCCCGAGCCGGTTAATGGTCCATGACAGCGCCAAGTCAGTCCTGTGACAGCGCTTGTTGGCCCGCTCGGTGTAGACTGACGCCCTGAACCGGGAGACCCGCGATGAGACCGATCCTCACGCTCCGCCAATACAGCCACGACCTGATCGTCCACAGCCATGAACACGCGCAATTGGTGTTCGGGCTTTCGGGCGCCCTGGATTTCGAGGTCGACGGCCGTGGCAGCCAGGTGGTCCAGCAGAGTTTCGTGGTGGTGCCCTCCGGCGCGCATCACGCGTGTGGCAGCGCCAATGGCAGTCGCTGCCTGGTGCTGGATGTGCCCAGCGAACAATGGGTTTCGCAGTCGTTGGGCGATCACGCCGAGTCCAGCCGACGCTTGCTCGACAACGCCGGCCGCCTGCCCCTGGACGCGGGACAAAGCCAATTGGTCAGTTGGCTGGCGAACAGTCCGGTCGAGGATCCGCTGATCGCACAACAAGGTGCGGTTCTGTTGCTGGCAAGTCTCAACAATGCCAGGCCCGAGGCCGTCGGCGGTCGGCGCCTGCCCTATGCGGCGCTGAACGCGCACATCGATCAGTACGCGGCCTACCCGCTGCAAGTGGCCGACCTGGCCCGGGTCGCCGGCCTTTCCAGTGCCCGTTTGCATGCACGGTTCGTGGCCGAATGCGGGCAGACGCCGATGGACTACATCCGCAGCCGACGCATGCACATCGCGGTGGGCTTGCTGCGTAGCTCGGCGCTGCCCATCGGTGAGGTTGCCAGCCGCGTCGGCTACAGCTCCCAAAGTGCCTTCGCGGCGGCGGTGCTGCGCGAGTTCGGGGCATCGCCCGGAAAACTGCGACGCGAGGCTGGCGACAAATAACGCGAGTTTGCCGACAGACTTGAAGGACCATTACGCGCTTCAATGAGGCCTCTGTTCGTTCGTCGTTAAGGATTGCAATGACTCCCCGTACCGCCCTTGGCGCCTTGCATATCGGCGCATTGATGTTCGGCCTGACCGGCGTGTTCGGCAAACTGGCTGCCGCGTCACCGGCGATCATTGTGTTCGGCCGTGCAGCCTTTGCCGTGCTCGCGCTGGCATTTTTTGCACGGTTCGCCAGCCAGACGCGCTGGCAGAAACTCGAGGCCGTGGACTGGCGTCGGCTGCTGCTTGGCGGCTTGTTGCTGGCCGGGCACTGGGTGAGTTTCTTCATTGCGGTGAAAGTCGCAGGCGTGGCGATTGCGACGCTCGGCTTCGCCAGTTTCCCGGCCTTTACCGTGATCCTCGAAGGGTTGATCTTCCGCGAGCGCATTCGCGCCAATGAGGTTGTGCTGGTGCTGCTGGTGAGTGTCGGCCTGGTGCTGGTCACGCCTGATTTTGACCTGGCCAGCGGCGCCACCACCGGCTTGCTGTGGGCCGTAGGTTCCGGCTTGTTGTTCGCCCTGCTGTCGCTGACCAACCGTGCCAGCTCCGGGCGCGTCCCGCCCGTGCAGGCGGCGCTGTGTCAGAACGCGGTGGTTGCCCTGTGCCTGTTGCCGGTGGCGGCGCCTCAATTGAGCGAAGTACGCGCCATCGACTGGCTGTGGATCGGCCTGCTCGGTGTGTTCTGTACCGGTGTCGCCCACAGCCTGTTCGTCGCCAGCCTGGCGGTGATCAAGGCTCGCACCGCCGCCGTGGTGTTCGCCCTGGAGCCGGTCTATGGCATCACCGTCGCCTGGCTGCTGTTCAACGAAAACCCGACCTTGCACATGTTGCTGGGAGGGGCGTTGATCATTGTGGCAATCGTGGTGTCCAGCAGGCTCTCAAGCAGTTCGAGCAAGAAAGCCGTTACCGCCGAGGCTGCCTCTCACTGAGTGCGGTCGTTGTGCCCCAGGTCGCGGTCCGGGTCGATCTGATCGCGGACCCGCTGCTTGAGCACTTTGGCGTCAGGGAAGCCTCCGTCCGCCTTGCGCTCCCAGATCTGCACGGCGTCACAGAAAATATGAAAGACCCCGCCGGTGCCCGGCACCAGGGAGACTTTGCCCAGGTCGTCACCAAAAGTGCTGAGCAGTTCCTGGGCCAGCCAGGCCGCACGCAACAGCCACTGGCATTGCGTGCAATAGGTGATGACGATTTCCGGTTTGCTGACGGTCATGATGGAACGTGACTCCAGAGTTTGACGACGCCGCTATGATAGCCCGACCGGAGGCTGTCGAGACGGCGGAGTGAGTTGCGCCTCCAATTCGAAACCCGGCTCGATCAAGGCCAGAGCAGCCGGCTGCGGGTTCTCGCCTGGATTGATCACATCCCAACTCGACGCCATGGACAGCTCCTCCAGATTGAGCCGGTACTCATCGTCAGTGGCGGACTCCCCGGACATCGCCAGACCCGGAACCACCGCCACGGCAGTAGCGACCGGGATGGAATGACGGCTATCGACCCGCTCAAGCTCATCGTTGGCCGGTACCGCAACCGGTTGCCTGACGGAGGGCCATGTCACAGGCTCGGCAAAGAGCTCATCCAGCGGTTCATGCTGCTGCGACGGCAGAGCCTCTGACGCTGTGGCCTGATGCGGCTGGTCTCGACGGCGAACAAACCAGCCGAGCGCCAGCAATGCCATAAGCACCGACACACCGGCAATCGGCAACCAGCCAATCCCGGGGTTTTCAGCAATGGCGGGGGCTGGCGCCACTGCGTCAGAAACAATGGGTTGCGCCTTTACCTTCTTGAGCTCCGCCAGTTGGGTTTGCAGCTCGGCCAACTGCTTTTTCTGGTCGGCGATCAGCTCATCCTGGACTTGAAGCTTCGCGGTAAGCTCATCGACAGTGGTTTGCAACGGGTGGTTTTGCAGGGCGCTGGCGGCCAGTTGTTCGACAGCGGGATCAACCATGGCGACATCCGTTTCTGCTGTCGCCCTGGCCACCGGTGATGGCGCCACGACCGGTTGAACACGGGGAAATGCGGACGCCGGGGAGCTGGAAACCGCTTCATCGGTGGCGGGAACAATCCCTGGCGCACCCGGCGGATCGATCAGAACCGTGTACTCGCGCAATAACCGACCGTTGGGCTGATTGAGCTGCACGAGGAAATTCAGGAAGGGTTCACTGACCGGTTTGCTGGAGGTCACCTGGATCACGCGGCGATTACCGCGCAACACCGGGGTGAACTTCAGGTCATTGAGGAAAAATGCCCGGTCGACCCCGGCACGGCTGAACTCGTCCGCCGTTGCCAGGCTCACCGACAGCTGGTTTTCCTCCACGCCAGCGGCATCCACCAGGGCGATATCGGCACGCAGCGGTTGATTCAGCGCCGAATGCAGGGTGATTTCACCCAGGCCCAGCGCAGGCGCCCATGCCGAGTAAGTGACAGAGGCCCCGGCCAGCAACCACTGAGAAACACCGCGTAAAACCAATCGCCAACACTTGAGCATGAGCATCCTTGAGATCTACAGAAACTACACGTACGCGTTCGTACATCCGTTACGAACACGATATGGCCGAGTAGTTCTTATAGTTTGCCCAATGCGCTATCTCAAAAACCTGGTGTTCGGTTATGCCTCAGGATTTTTCAAGGTTGCCCAGGATGTGCCCGTGAACCCGCATGCACACCTTCAAATCCGCCTCATCGACGCCTTCGAACAGTTCGTGACGCAGTTGCGTAGCAATGGTTTCAATTTGTTCGATCAGGGGACGCGCCGGGGCGCAGAGCACGATTTTCTTCGCCCGACGGTCTTCCAGCACGGCCTGGCGTTGCACCAGACCCTGGCTTTCCAGGCTGTCGAGCAAACGGGCCAGGGTCGGGCCTTCGACGCCGACGCTTTGCGCCAGCTCCCGCTGGGTCGGTGCTTCTTCGAAACGGGCCAGGTGCAGCAGCACCAGCCAGCGCGCCTGGGACAAGCCCATGCCCGCCAGTCGGCGGTCCAGTTCGGCACGCCAGCCACGGGACATCTGGGCCAATTGCATGCCAAAGCGGTGTTGATCGGTTAACGGCATAAAACACTCATGATCAGACTGAAATAAATAAAAACTAATTATTAGTCAGCTAAGCATGAGCCTCGATTTGAGGCAAGGCTTGATCTGTAGTGAATCGTTACATCAGCACTACGGATGTCTCAAATCTCGAACTCCGACTGCAAGGCCGCGCGAACGCAGTACAACACCCCTTCCGGCACCCTGCCCGCGAACAGTGCGGCGATCTCGGAAACCGGTGGCAGTTCGCCCTCGCCGTCGAGGAAGGCGTCCTGCACTTCACCCATCAGGTCTTCAGGCAGATCCAGCGCCTGCTCCAGCGACAACTGCTGCTTGCCGATCGCTTCGGCCAGCATGGTGTAGACGTTCTTTTCCGAGCACTGCAACTGACCGGCGATCTGCACCGGCGTCATCCCGGCTCGTGCCAGAGTGATCAGCTCGTGACGCACGTCGGCCACCGCTTTCGGCGCCTCGACCTGGCCGCCGAGCACTTCGAGGAAGGCCTCGCCGTAGCGCTCCAGCTTGCGCGCACCGACGCCGCTGACCGTGGCCATTTCCGCCAGCGAGGTCGGCTGGCTACGCAGCATCTCCAGCAAGGTCGAGTCGGGGAAGATGACATACGGCGGTACGCCATGTTCTTCGGCGAGCTTGCGACGCAGGGCGCGCAGGGCTTCCCATTGTTCGCGCTCCTCGCCACGGACCAGTTGGCTCGCCTGGCTCTTGCTGCTTTTCGCCACGGTTTGCGCCTTGAGATCGCGGCGCAGCTCCAGGGTCACTTCACCCTTGAGCAGCGGACGGCAACTGTCGCTCAGGCGCAAGCCGCCATAGCCTTCGAGGTCGATGTCCGCCAGACCACGGGCCACCAGTTGGCGGAACAACGAACGCCATTCACCCTCCGCCATCGCCTTGCCAACGCCATACACCGAAAGATGTTGATGGCCGAAGCTGCGGACCTTTTCGTTGTCCTTGCCCAACAAGACATCAACCAGGTGCCCGACGCCATAGCGCTGACCGGTGCGGTAGATCGCCGACAGCGCCTGACGCGCCGGCTCGGTGGCGTCCCAGGTCTGCACGCCGTCGACGCAGTTGTCGCAATGACCGCAGGGTTCGGGCATGTCTTCGTCGAAGTAGGCCAGCAGCGTTTGCCGACGGCAGCGGGTTTCTTCACAGAGCGATAGCATGGCGTCGAGCTTGTGCTGCTCCAGGCGTTTGTGACGCTCGTCGCCTTCGGAGTTCTGCAGCATCTGCTTGAGCATCACCACGTCTTGCAGGCCGTAGGCCATCCAGGCATCCGCCGGCAAGCCGTCACGGCCGCCACGACCGGTTTCCTGGTAATAGGCCTCAAGGGATTTCGGCAAATCGAGGTGCGCGACAAAACGCACGTTGGGCTTGTCGATGCCCATGCCGAACGCCACCGTCGCGACCATGATCAGGCCTTCCTCGTTGAGGAAGCGTTTCTGATGGTAAGCCCGCAGATCGTTGGGCAGGCCGGCGTGGTACGGCAGCGCCGGGAAGCCTTGCTCACTGAGGAACGCGGCGACTTCTTCGACTTTCTTGCGCGACAGGCAATACACGATGCCGGCATCGCTACGACGCTCGGCGAGGAACGCCAGCAACTGCTTGCGCGGCTGTTCCTTGGGCACGATGCGATAAAAAATGTTCGGCCGGTCGAAGCTCGACAGGAAGCGCTCGGCGTCTTGCAGGTGCAGACGGGTGACGATTTCTTCCCGGGTGCGCTTGTCGGCCGTGGCGGTCAGGGCAATGCGCGGCACGTCGGGGAACATTTGCGCCAACTGGCCCAGCTGCAGGTATTCCGGGCGGAAATCGTGCCCCCATTGGGATACGCAGTGTGCTTCGTCGATGGCGAACAGGGCGATGTCCAGCCCCTGCAGGAAGGACAGCATGCGTGGCTGGACCAGACGCTCCGGTGCCAGGTAGAGCATTTTCACTTCACCGCGGCGGATGCGGGCGGCGAGGTCGCGCTGCTGCTCGGCGCTGAGGGTGGAGTTCAATGCCGCGGCCGCAACGCCCAGTTCTTCGAGAGTGGCGACCTGATCGTCCATCAGTGCGATCAGCGGGGAGACCACCACGGCCAGGCCTTCGCGCAACAGCGCCGGGACCTGGAAGCACAGGGACTTGCCGCCGCCGGTAGGCATCAGCACCAGGGCATCGCCGCCACTGGCCACGCGCTCAATGATTGCACCCTGGCGGCCACGGAAACTGTCGTAGCCGAAGATGTCCTTGAGGACGCGTTGAGCCTGTTCGAGCATAGAAACTCCAAAAATCACCGAAACATCCCTGCAAGGCTGGTTCAGAACCCGCGACGCTGCACCGACAAATCGTAAGTGCGCATTGCATGACGCTTCACATTTCAGCCGTGAAGCCAGCAGGGCATCACAAAACGCGCGAGTATACCCGAGCCCCGGCAGGCATTGGGCACCGCTGATAAGACTCACACAATCGGACTGTGGGAGCGGGCTTGCCCGCGAAGAGGGAGTGTCAGTCGACATTAGTGCAGCTGGCACACCGCCTTCGCGAGCAAGCCCGCTCCCACAAAGGTGCAAATATGCCGTGCGGCTGGCTCAAGCGCTCAAGAAGGCCTAGAATTCCCGCATCGAACATTCCCCAAGGTAGTCCTTTAATGTCCTTCGCTGAGCAACTAACCCGCCTGCAAGTCTTCCTCGACGCCGATGAACTGCATGACGAGGCGCTGGACTACGTGGCCGCCCACGGCTACCTCACCGCGCTGTCGATCTGTTCCGAAGTCGTTCCTGATCGTGAGTGGATCGATGCCCTCTTCGCCGAGGAGCCGCATTACAGCGGCGAAGCCCAGCGCGAAGAAATCGAAGCCACCCTGATCGGCCTCAAGGCCCACATCGCTCGCCAGCTGGCCTCCGATGAAGAGTTCGAGCTGCCATGCGACCTCGACCTGGGCGACGACCCGGATGATTCCGAACTGCGCGGCTGGTGCATCGGCTTCATGGAAGGCGTATTCCTGCGCGAAGCGGCCTGGTTCGAAAGCGCCGAAGAAGAAGTCAGCGAAATGCTGCTGCCGATCATGGTCGGTTCGGGCCTGTTCGACGAGCAACCGGAGTTCGAAGACATCGCCAAGGATGCCAACCTGATGGACGACATGATCGTGCAGATCCCGGAAGCCCTGACCGCGTTGTACCTGCTGTGCAACGCGCCAGACGAAAAACCGGCGATTCTCAAGCCTCGCCACCACTAAGATCCGGCCTATGGACAACCCCATAGGCAACCGCCCCCTGATGTTGCGCTACGTGCTGCTGGCCATCGGCTGGCTGAGCGTGGCGCTGGGGGTTATCGGGATTTTCCTGCCGGTATTGCCCACCACCCCGTTCCTGCTACTGGCGGCCGCCTGCTTCGCCCGCAGTTCGCCGCGTTTTTATCAATGGCTGGTCGAGCATCCACGGCTTGGCCCCTGGATTCGCGATTACCTCGATGGCAACGGCATCCCGCTCAAGAGCAAGGTCTACGCCATCGGCCTGATGTGGGCGAGCATCCTGCTCTCTTGCTACCTGGTAGCACAGCCTTGGGCACGGGGCTTCATGCTGACCAGTGCGGTACTGGTGACGGTTTACATACTGCGACAGAAGACCCTGCAAAAAAGCTCCTGAAACAGCACCCTCGCGCCCGGTCCACACGCCCTCCCCCCTGGCGGCAACTCTCGCTACCACTCATCGGAAACCCCTCCCGACCTGTCAGATCTGACAGTAGGCAGCCCCGCCCCTTCAAGCCTTAAATCACTCCGTCCCCCTTCCTTCGACCGGAGTCCCTTCCATGGCCTCGTCCCGTTCCCCCGACAACCACATCAACCTTTTGCGCGAGCTGGGCATTCCCGGCCGTACCAAGGACCCGATCTCCACCAGTCCCGATGTCTGGGGCCTGAACATCGCGGCGGTGCTGGACAATTTCCCGCGCCA
>NZ_JBWKWD010000049.1:0-43646 GCF_059422045.1 Pseudomonas sp. GW821-FHT02A08 | reverse complement strand
ACGCGGGTTTCTTCTTGGTTGGCATACATGCACCTCTTACTCATGTTATGCCCGAACACAAAATTTCTGACACCCCCGTCCTGATCGGGGCTTTTTTGTTCTGCCATGGACACTCACTTCATCCTCACGTTTAGAAAATTCTTACAATACTTACAGCAGTTTCCGCCTCAATGGCCATTCAAAACTCATAACCGCTTTGGCAGCCCGACCGTTGAGGCCTCTGCTACAAAATGAAATAAATCGGAAGCCTTGTCGCGGACCTACATTGATGGAATTCGGCACTTCTACCTAAAGTTCATTTCTTGCCCGGTACCTAGTGAACCGTTACCATTTATCGCAAATAGGGCGTGTCCGTTCTGGGACGCAACTCACCTGAGCGCTACAGTGCGCTTTTTTTATTTTCGTCTTAGGCGCATCGACTAAATCAATGAAATATAAGGATTCTATCCCGGTCATCGACCTCTTTGCCGGCCCGGGCGGACTCGGGGAGGGATTCTCTTCAATCGGTGGCCCTGAGAAGGGTGTACGTAAGTTTCAGCTACGTGTCTCGATCGAGAAAGACCCTGTCGCTCACGCGACTTTATCTCTCCGCGCATTGTTCCGCGCTTTTCCGAAAGGCGAAGTGCCAGACGCTTACTACCAATACATCCGAGGCGAAATTACTCGGGACGAGCTTTTCAAACATCCGGACATCCCTGCAGAAGCTGTGGAGGCCTCGGAAGAAGCTAAGCTCGCAGAGCTTGGTAAAATTTCGCCAGACGAGGTTGACAATTGGATCAGGGAGGCACTGATTGGCGCAGATGAATGGATTCTCATAGGTGGCCCGCCGTGCCAAGCATACTCTGTAGCAGGCCGTGCCCGTCGGACACGCGAAAGCCAAGAGAAGTTTGAAAGCGACGAGAAACACTTCCTCTACAAAGAATATCTGCGGATTATTCGCGAGTTCAAACCTACCATCTTCGTCATGGAGAATGTGAAAGGCATACTGTCCTCGAAGCACAGCGGCTCGAACATTTTCCAGCAAATTCTCGAGGACCTCTCGAATCCTGGCGGCGATCTTTCGTACAACATCCGTTCCTTAGTCGTCCCTAAAGATGTGGAGAAACCAGATCCACATGATTTTGTCATTCAAGCAGAACGTCACGGTCTTCCGCAGGCTCGACACAGGGTTATCCTGCTTGGGGTTCGCTCTGACGTTGCCTCGAACTGTCCTGCTCTATTGGAGCGTCCGCACAAGCTAGTAATGGAACCCAGCAAAACGGTTTTCACGGTCGGGCAGGCTTTATCAGGACTCCCTCCAGTACGGAGCAAAATTTCAAGGGGAGGAGACTCCCTCGAAGCCTGGCTCTCCGCTTTGGAGGAGGCCAGTTCTATGCTTTACCAATCCTACGAAGCTGGCCGGGGAGATTTAATAGATGCCATGAAAAGTGCTGCTGAAGATGCACGGAGGCTGAAATCTAGTGGCAGTGTATTCATACCTTGGAATGTCGTTCCAAAAATGAATGCCAAGCAACGTGAGTGGTTCCTCGACCCAAGACTAAAAGGGGTGCTGCAGCATGAGGCTAGAAGCCACATGCGCTCTGACCTGCATAGGTATATTTTTGCAGCAAGCTACGCAAGGTTGAAAGGCACTTCGCCAAAAATACACCAGTTCCCTGAGCAACTTCTGCCAGCTCATGAAAACGTGTCTTCCGATTCCGTCCCCTTTAGTGACCGTTTCAGAGTTCAAATGGAAGATGGTCCGTCTACCACAGTCGTCGCCCACATAGCTAAAGATGGCCATTACTATATTCACCCGGATCCAAGTCAGTGCCGGAGCTTGACTGTTCGCGAAGCCGCGCGACTTCAGACTTTTCCTGACAATTACTTCTTCGCGGGAAATAGAACACAGCAGTACACACAAATCGGCAACGCAGTCCCGCCGCTGCTTGCTAGAAAAATCGCAGCTGTTGTCGCTGAGATCATCGACTCCTATCGATCAGGGAAAAACCGCCAAGCGTCACTTGGCATTTGATCGAACCGGACAGACTATCGAGCAATGCAATCAGCGCCGGATAGTTACGGGGGGCAGTCCCCCGTAACTACGGGGAATTTCCAGCCAGCCACTGCCAATGAAAATTCGCGACTTACTAACCCTGCACCCATAGTTTTGAGCTTTCTCTCTGGGTCATGGGATATCAAAGCGTCTCAGGAATATCTGCCAAGGGAGGAGAGAACGGTCGAGAGAACATAGCCTCTCGACACTCTGGACGCTTTGCCCATTCAGAGATCATCCTGCCATTAGCTGTCTCATGAAGACGATCATTGACTTCTTTAGCCCAAACTTCGATCTGCTTAACAAGCTGAGGAGAAATACCTTGCCTGCTCCAAACACGCTCGTGGTTAAAGGACTTGCCGTAAGCTTGAGAAATTAATGCAACAGTGTAAGCCGCAACGTTCGCGAGAAAGGCAGGCACCAATGGTCGCGCAGTCTTGTGGACCGCCTTGAACAGCAACGCTTTCGAGACAATAGCCTTAAAATAAGAAACATCCGGAGTAAAAGCCGTACCTTTAGCCTCAACGTCAGTCATACCAGACATGAACCGATCAAAGCACTTCTGTGCGCCAAGACTGACAACATCAGCGTGGCCATCCCACGCAGTGGAGTACTTCGCCAACTCAGTTTTTGTTATTTTCCTCGAGGTTGGTACAGACTCCCTCAGGGCGCGAAGCTTAGCTGGAGTGACACCTTCACGTGAGAGTAGAGTGTTGTAACTGCCCGCAGCCCTCTCGTAGAACCATCGGCCCATGCCATCAGGGCAATAGACCGAAAGCGATAACCGCTCAATATCAACATGGAATGGTTTATTGGCTGATAGATCTGATTGCCGAACAGCATTTTGACTGTTGGCATAGCGCGAGATATCGGAGACAAGAGCCTCCTCTTTTGCAGGATCCTGCTCTTTCATAACGATGATTTTGGCTGGAACGCGAACTTTGCTCAAATCCGTTTCTGCATATTTTTTCTTGGCGAAGAAAATTGAAGCTGTAGTTTGGCCACCATTAACGATTTGCATACCACGCAACCAAGCGATGCCTGGTGATCCATCTGCGGTACGATCCAGTCGCATCTCATCAGCGACTAATACTATCCCATTGTTATAGGCCATGAATCTTTCCGGGGCACTCCGCAAAGTATTCTGGAGTCCCGCATTCACGCCCTTGGCCTTCACGCTTAAGAATGAGCGCACATTGGCCTCAAGCAGGCGAGGTCCAAATTTTTCATAAACGAACCGAAGCGCCTCACCTGGGATTGCGGTAAGTGCATAGTCATAGTCCCCTGTTTCGCCTGGTACGAAAACGCACGGCAGTGGAGAACCTGACACCTCATTGAAGTCAACAACAAGCTCATCACGTGGCTTACCTTCAGAACGATGGCGAAAAAGCCGCTCAATATCCATGACTTCAAGCTTCACGTGCTTTCCGCCAACGTCTCGGGCTTTGAAGCTCTTCGACTTGGCTATACCGTCCGTAAGTACGTAAACACGTACCTGTTCAAGCCCGTCGTAAATTTCTCGAATCGTCAGCGCCAGGGAATGGACGTCACTTGACGGATCAAGCTTTTCGGCAATACGGCCAGCTGCACAGAGCTCCAAGAAGCGAACACATTGGGCCGCCGCTGTCTTGACGTCTTGATCGGGGATCGGGCTCAGGCTTTCGAAGCCTTCGTACAGACTTACGAACAGGTCAAGCTGGTCTGCGTCTTCGGACATGGCATAACCGCTCAAGCGCAAATTCGCATTTCCGACCTTCCCCTGAAAGTGGCAGACAACTGGGTCGAAAGTCATTCCAGCATCAACGAGGTGCTGCATCACCACTTCGGAAAAAACGAGTTCGCCAAAGGGGGTGCCGTCAGACATCAGCGTCGCTATCTCGCCCCGGGTCTCAGTGAAAAAGTCATCAAGTGTCATCCATTTACTCCTAATAGTTTGAGAGCCGCCTCGAGATCCAACAGGAAGTCCCCAGCGTGGTCCAAATTGATTTCGTATAGGGCTCGAGTTACACCGACAGGGACAGTTCCTGTAGTCAACCGAGGGAAGCCCTCAGACACGGAGAAAACTCGCATTTCCTTCCGCTCGAACCTTCGGGTGTAATGCCTCGAGTGGATTTCGGTGTAACCGGCAACCATCAATCTATCTTTGAGGAAATCGACCGCTCCTGGCTCGCCGTCAAGGCGTTGCTCGGCCTCCGCAACAATTTCAGGGAGGGTGAGCCCATCATCCTCACGAGCGAACCGGACGGCAGCGAGAAAGAGTGGCGATGCCACCGAGTCGTCCAGCTGCTCAAGGGAGGCTATCTTCACTGGGAAGCCAGACGAGGACATCGTCGCCTTTACCTCAATCGCGCCATCACCCAACAGAAAATCCTGCAGAGCGTCGTCGGGCCCAACCCAGCCTCTGAGCGCCTCCTCAGTCGAAACTCCCGAATCCATTAGAGCGACCATAAAGACGAGTTCGCCCACCAGACCAAGCTCCGCCTCGGGACTGAGAGGAACCGCCCCACGGGACATGAACTGCTGCCACATGCGAACCCTGCGCAACATTGTTCGCAATACGGCATCCTCGCCCTCTCCAGTGGAAGCGTCCATGGCTCCAGCGACATCACCGACCATCTCTGAGAACAGCTCGGGGCTGCCGGACTCCTTGCGCGACAGGGCTATCCAAGTCTTGCCGTCGCCACGAGGATCCGCCCGGACGACCTCGAACCCCCTGCCCTCGGGCAGTCGTTCGGACGATCCTAGGCGAGCCGTCGGGAAGCGAACAAGAAGAGATTCTTCGTTGCCCGGGCAGCGCCGGGCCGCCATGAGTTCGCACCTACCGACGGAAGTCACTGCGATGCCAAGCCAGCCGCCCTCCTCCCCTCGACTCCCGGAGAGTGCGTCCCAAGCTGCGACGAACTCGTCAATCGGCCGGCGCATACTCAGTCTCCCAGAGCAGGTGATCCACTTCGTACTTGACGGTTGTCGTCGAGCGACTCGCGGGGAAACTCACTCCGAAGCCAATGACGGGATGAGCGTCCACCGGGAGTCCTGCACCGCAAGGGTCAATAGGGTATACAAGTAGAAGGCCTCGCTCGGGATGGCCAAGGACTCCTTTCGCACCTAACCCTCGAACCTGTCGAACGAAGCCCCCGCTCGGGGTTTTAGGCGGCTCCTTGCCTGTCTCTTCCGTCCTTCGTGCAGGGTCCATCATCCTATCTTCGACTGTGAGACTCAGAGCGGCCATCCAAGCGTCCTCGTCGAGATCGATCGACTCGTCTCTGGGCGACAGAAGGCGCCCGATGGAGTAATGCTCCCCTTTCGAACTTGGATTTTGGTTTCGAACAATCATGTTTCCTAGCACATATTTTCCGCAGATTACGCAATCCGCTCCTTCGCTACCGCCTACAAGTGCAATGGTCCAAGACGTGAGCTCCCCCCTTCCTGCCATCACCTTCACGAAGTCGGCCAGCACGGCGCTGTTTACCTTCCGCGCGGCAGGGTGAGTCAGATACCCGGAGAAGAACTCGATCACATGCTCGGCCGGAACGTTACTCCAGAGAAACCCCTTCCACTCTTGAGTGTTCTCGCCTCGCTTCCGGACGATTGAGCCGCTCTCCGCAGGAGTTCCGGCAGCGTCGAGGAGCCTCTCCATGACTGCTAGATTCTTCTCGATGACAGAGGAGTCACGATGAAAGGCGACGGTCTCAAGGACCGATCCGCAGAAGGAGACTTGCAGACTCTTGGCGCTGCGCATCTTGATAGGCGAGGTAACCATAAGAACGGGGTGCGACTGAACCTTCATACCGTAATTCTCGGGGGTGGCATGTACCTTAGCCATGGTGTCGAACTCTTGGCGAAGCTCCTCCGCTGCATCGGTGATGTGCCCGAACCACTCCACGAGGTCAGAAGTCGTATAGAGGCGGCAGATATCGAGGTATCCGGGACGGTAGCCGAACCAACGGCCCATCTGCATCAGGGTGTCGTACATCTTCGTGGTTCTCACGAAGTAACTGACGCAGAGCCCCTCGAGGGTCAGGCCTCGCGCGAGTTTGTCGCCGCCGACGGCGATGACCTTCAGCCCGGTCTCTTCGCGTTCCGCATAATCGAGGACGTCCCCCGCCGAACCATTGATTGCCCTGACGCTGCTCGCCAAGTCTCCCAAAACATCTGCCAGAACAGCTTCTACGTCTTCCCATTCCGGGAGGTCGAACTCACCGCCCGTCTCACCCATGGCCGTTGCTACGGCGGCCGACGTCGGAGCGAAGTCGGAGTCCCAGAGCTCCCGCCACTCCGCCACTAATTTGTCTTTATCGAAGCCGCGTTCTATCTGCTGGCGATAGCTCCTCACTAGATTCTCGACCTGGCGACGAACCTCCTCCTGAACGGCGGTGTAGCGAGTTACGTGAATCAACATCGAGCAGTGTCTGCGACCCTGTCCACGTAGGACCCGGACGGCGCAGACCAGAACGAAGGCCGAGATTGCCTCCCTGAGGGATGGGGGCACTTCGTCGCGCCCTTTGAACAGGGGAACGTGGTTCTTGTCGTGCCGAGGAGGCATCCAGCCGCCCTCTCCTGTCTCGCTCGCCTGATCGTCAACCTCGCGAGTCAAGGGTAGGCCTCCAGCTCTGCCCTCTGTCGCGCGCAGTCCGAAGACACGGGCAGGGCCGACGTAATTCGATGGTGCAGAGATGTTGATGATGAAAGACTGCGGGAACAAGTCGGCCCCCTCCTCCTTGGTCGCCTTGCGCCGATCAATGAAGATGTTAGCGAACGGCGTAGCGGTGTATCCCACATAGGCTTTTCGGGAGAAGGAGTGGAGGATTTTTCGGATGCGGCTATTGATGGCCTTCGGCTGGTATTCGTCGTCCACGGAGCCGTCCTTGCTCACCACTTGGTCCCCGGTATCGACCGAGGCGTGATCGGCCTCGTCGTCGATCAAAAGCAGAGGAAAGCCTGATACTAGCGGACGGCCGTCCGCGTCCTTAGTGTCCGCGACATGATTGCGAATCCATTTGAGGAGGCGATCTAGCACCGTCTTGTTCTTTTTGACGACGAATAGCCAAGGCCTCTGCTCCGGGGAGATGGCTAGGTGTTTCGCGACCTTGGTGTTGAAGTCGCCATTATCCGAGCGGTTCGTCGCGCAGTTGGGGCGGATCTCGGAGTCGCGCCCGTTCTCGCCGACCCCGATGTAGCGTACGACATCGTTCTTCGCCGAGGTCTCGTAGCCGAGGAAGCCCTCCTCTAGGCGAATCTGGGTCTGGGAACGCAGATTGTTATGGAGGCCGGCAAGCACAATGATGATCTTGTAGCCTGCGTCGGCCGCTTTGCAAATCAGCCCCGTGTAGTTTCCCGTCTTACCGGACTGGACATGTCCGACGACAAGCCCGCGCCTATCCCAGCCCTCCTCGCGAAGAGGGTCCTCAAGCAGTTCGAGGATTTTGTTGGTCGCATCGTCCAGGGCGTCCACTGCCTTGACGGAGATCTGGCTCTCAAGGAAATCGCGGTAGCGCTGCCAGTAGCGCCAGTCTTTTCTGCGGGCGGCGATAAGCCAGTCCTTATGACCGGTCTTATCTGATAGCGTGGACGCTCCGCCGATCCATAGGCTGAATCGACGAATGAGTTCTGCGACGGCCTTTTTTCGGTCAACGTTTTCGCCCGGGGCCATATGAGTCGCGACAAAGTCGACTTTCTCAGCGATGAGCGTAGGCGTAACTGAGCCCTTCTCCATAGCCTCAACCAAGAAGGTCTGAGTGACGCTGACGACTCGCTGAAATACCTTGTTCTGCTCTTCCGTCATCCTGCTTTCCCTTCGTCGGGTATCGCCGCGAGACTCGGAAGGGACGCGACGAGATTGGGGTAGTTCTGAAAAGGTTCCGTCAAGGACAGGGAAGTGACAGCCATCTCGGAGCTCATTCCTCGCCGCCCGACCATATCTCGAAAGAGCGTCAGGAGGACGGTTCTGACGCCATCGGGAGCCGTTTCGGGCTCTCCTGAAAAGCCGGTCTTTGGGGTATCCTTGTTTTCAGCTGTGTCGAGCCATATCCGCTGGACAGGTACTGTCTCCTCGACCACGCGTAACATGGCCCGAACAAGGTCAGCATTACCGCCAACCGCCTCAATTACCGCAGCCACCGCTGGATGCCTCTCGTCAATGCGGTACCGAACACCATCCTTTAGTCTATCGACACGCCATGCCTGGTGCTCAATCTTGAGCCCTCCCGGCCCGGGTATTGGCGTACCACGATAAGCAAAGACTCTTCTGGCTCTTTCTCTCGTATCCTCGGCCAACTTCGTAAGCCAAGGGCGCACGGTTACGGGAGGTCGAGCGGTGGACTTCTTGACGTCGATCTTCCAAGCGGAGTCCGCAGTATTAGGGATGTCCAACCTGATCCTGGCAAGCCGGTGAGGCTCCTCTCGGTTCCATGCGCGTCCCTGCCCAATCCCAAGCCACCCACCTGCCAGAAGCAAACGATGGTTTCGATATACGTAAAATCCTTGTTGAGAGGTCCACCCTTCTGCTCCCCCCGCCCTACGGAATTCCTCTTCGGAAAGGCGATCTTTGTGTGGTAGAACATGACATTGGGCCTCCACGAGGCCTGATGGCGTGATGATTCGGGCGACTGGAGAATGCCAAGGCTTCGCAGGGTGCCCTGTCATAAAGGGATCCCACGGACTAACCAACTTGTCGTTGAGGAAGAGCCGGAAAGTCGGGCTCGTCCCTTCTAACAGGCGATGGAACACCATTGCCAGACGTAGCTCCACATCGTCTACCAAGTCGGCAAAGTGGTCGAGGGTATAGCCAGGCGTGACAATTCGATCCAACCGCTCCCAGAGGACTATTGTTCCGGAGTGAAGTGCATCGACTGGTTTAATGAAAGCTTCAGAGCCTCGGGCCGCCCCTTCAAACATCCTCCAGCCAACATCCGTCGATGCCTCAATGGCATCGAGATCCCAACGCAGGCAGGAAACTGAACCATTCGTCCGTCTAGACGCAACAGTGAGACAGCGGCATTGAGAGAAGGAAGCGGTTTTTAAGCCCATCCCAAATCGACCAAGATCACTAGGCGCACGGTCATCGAGGGGACTCTTAGCCCCAAGAGTCATTGCTACCTCTAACTCAGAGTCGTCCATGCCTCGCCCGTTGTCCAAGATGGAAATCCGACTTCTCTCACCATCCCAAGCGAACGTCACATGAATTTCTGATGCTCCGGCGGAAACACCATTGTCAATCACATCAGCTAAAGCTGCGGCGGTCGAATATCCGAGGCCTCGTAGGGCTTCCAGCATCGCGCTGGCTCGCGGCGGGGCATACCTAGTGCATTCGCTCATTTGACGTAAGTAGTTCCAGAAAGAAGCGTGAAACCGATTTCAACCATCCGGCGAGCTACTTTACTAACCCGAGCATCCGGCTGTGCTGGCAGCAATACGTGAATTCGGCCATCACCAGAAGGTTGCTCTTCAACGCTAAGGCCAAGAGCCTTAGCCTCTTCTAGAAGATCGAATAATCGTCGGTCGTGAGGAATGACACTTGTCTCCGCCGGAGGCTCAGACAAAGCAGACTCATCTAAGACCTGATGAACGATCTCCAAACCCTCAGCTACCGATTGATAAGGCTCATCTGCACCGTGGTGCTTGGCACGTTCAGTTGTGACCGCACCTGGCCGGCCCCCTGAAGATAGGGACTGTTTTACCTCGAAATAGTCGCCCACATACAAGACTAACTTTTCCATTCTTATCGGATGGCATAGTTTTTTAAGTGCCTTCGACTCGATTTGTCGAATACGTTCACGAGTAACATCAAATAGAGACCCAATCTCTTCCAAGGTCATGGCGTCATCGTGGCCCAAGCCAAAACGGAGAGTGATAACCTTGGCCGAACGTTCGTCAAGTTCTCCAATCATGTCTAACAAAATTGCCCGTAAGGAAGCGTTTTCTGCTGCAATCGCCGGGTCTGATGGCTCCTCCTCCAAGAGGAAATCGAGCAAGGAGGTTGTGGAGTCTCCAAAGCGTTCGTCCAAACTGCTGACCTTCTCGAATACGGTCAAAAGAAGCTTGAGCTTATCGAGGGCTATCCCCGTTCGGTGGGATGTCTCGAGTTCGCTTTCAGCCCCCCCCATCTGAAATTTAAACTTTTCCCGCTCACGTAGAATATTCCTTGCCAAGTCTTGCATGTGAACGGGAACACGGACCGCTCGCTCCTGATTAGCAATTGCACGCGAAATTTGCTGGCGAATCCACCATGTTGCATAAGTGGAAAATCTGAACCCTTTGCGCCAATCGAAGCGTTCGACCGCCCTCATCAGACCTATATTGCCTTCCTGCACAAGATCATCAAAAGGAAGCTCAGACCATCGATACTTATTGGCTATAGAAAGCACCAAGCGAAGGTTGGAAAGAATCATCCTTTCCCGCGCCGACTCCTGGCGTCGAATCGCAGTAGAGAAGCCTGCATCTGCCAAATCACAGTCTGCCTTTCTCGAAAGCTCGATGAGAAAAACTCGGGAAAGATTGGCGGCGGCAAGCGCATCACGGACTTTCAAGGAGTCATTGCTGGCAGAACGTGCAGCTGAAACTGCAGAGACAAAGGTTGCTGCGACCGAATCGAGTCCGAATTCATCGTCCTCGTACTCAACCTCCTCACGGGAAGATGTCTCACTAGTGCTCTCGTTACCTTCACCTTCGCCAACAAGATCATCTCGAGAGGTGAACGCCTCATGACTTGCTTCCCCGCGAGCCACCTTGTCGGCAGCTTCAAAAACGACACCAAGGCCCAAGGGCCAACAAGAGAGCGCATCCAGCGCCTGCCCCCTTGCGTCCTCCATCTCCCGACCTAAAGCTATTTCCTCTGCTGCCAGGAGTAGGTCTTTTTTCAACCCCTTAGCGTAAAATCTCAGCGGCTCGTTGCGACCTGATGCCAGGTCTTCTACGAACTCCAAGGCCTCTGATAACCTCAACTCTTCATCAGTTGTCGGCTCGAGAAGATCCGACTGCTCGGCCAACCCCGTCCACTCATCGATCACAACGCCGAGATCGCCTATAACGAAAGTCAGAAGACGTTCAGCGTCTTCATTACGGGTGATGTCAGCGTCTAGACATACTTCGATAAGAGCTGTCTCGGATACTGTACCCTCGCGCAGTCCCCGGAAGAGCAGGCCACGGATGCCCCCGCCATCATCACTCACTAAGGGAAGCGCCCTTTCTGGAAGAAACAGATCGACATCGTCCCATTCCACATCGGTGTCGATCGCCTTGTGCCGACCTATCGTTCCTTGAAGTGCGCTGATTTCATCAGCTACGGTTATGTCCCCCTCCGGGGCAACCGCTTCGGACTCCGCCACCCAGTGACATTCGAATCCAAAATCGAGTGGTTCGTTGTCAAGGTCTATGAGATTTGAGTGAGCCTCCGCCTTGGCGACCACAACGATATGCTCGCCAGTTCGGGTGCAAGGCTTCTCCTCACAGATAGTGGGTTCAAGAGCCGGGTGGGTGTCGGACACAGCTACTTTTTCATCGAACTGAGATGCCACCTCAGCCCTTTCATCCTCTACGTCGTGATACGACGCTTCGCTCGAGAAGGGTGGATGAAAAGACTCCATCGTCTCCACATCGGTCTGAGGCGAATCGTCATCGCTTACGTCGTTTTCATTTACTTGCCCAGAAAAACCAAGAGCCTCTCTCAACAGAGCGATGCATTGGGCACACTCACCCTTCTCCGCGTATTGGAGAGCGCTCCTGCCTTCGGGGTCGAGAAGCTCCGGCTTTGCGCCAGCAGCCAGAAGCAACTGCACAATGCCCTTTTTCCTTCGGGCAGAAGCCAGCATCAGAGGAGTAGCACCTCCCCCGTCGCGGGCGTCGAGGTCGTCGCCCCGCGCGATGTGGAGTTTGACTGCGACCTCGACACCAGCAATGGTTGCCATGCGTAGCAGAGGGTTCAGCTTAGCCACGGAGCGACCCACATATCCATGCGTAAACCTCATAAGTCGGTTCGGTAACAACGACTCGAGAAATGAGTTGACTGCATACATCTATTTTCAGGGGCGACTCCTTGTCCATGTTTCACTCCTCTAAGACTTGCGAACCCATGGCCAACCTCATAGCTGGCGTGACCTTAATGACAAGTGATTGAATGTGAGCTTTTGAGAAATCACTTATCTTGATATGTCATTAATAAACTTGCAGTGGCGCAATGCCATTCACAATATCTACTTGTCAGAAGTACGTAAAGGAACAGCGGAGCCCAAGGTAAAAGACTGGCCGTGGTTCAAGAAAATCCTGAGTGAGGGCAACGCGTGTCGGTATCGTCGCGACAGAGAGATTGCTGCAGGGTGCACATGAATCCAGACGTTGTAGGGGATCCTCGTGAGCTAGTGGTGTGAGCGAGCTTCGGCAAAGAAAAAGCTAAAATCGAGTGAGGCATTACCGAAAAAAGTCGAGTTGATTGACAAGCTAGGACGTATGCATTGAGTGCAGACATAGTTTCCCCAGAACACCGCTCCAAGATCATGTCGATGATCAAAGGCAAGAACACGCAGCCTGAAATGGTCGTGCGATCGGTGTGTCATGAAATGGGGCTTCGCTATCGTCTGCATAGGAAGGACCTGCCCGGAAAACCTGACTTGGTGTTCCCCAAATACCGATTGTGCATATTCGTCCACGGCTGCTTTTGGCACAGACATCCTAGCTGCAAATATGCGTATACGCCCAAGAGTAGGCTGGACTTTTGGCTGCCAAAACTGGCGAAGAACGTAGAGAGAGATGTTGATGTACAGCAGGCGCTAGTCAAGCAGGGATGGAGAGTAGCGATCATTTGGGAATGCCACACCAAAAACAGAGAGTTCCTACGCACTGAAATCCGAAAGATATTCGGACTGAGTGCTTGAGCCCTCAAGCTTGCGGTTGAAAAATCATGACCGATTTTGATCTGTTGACCACGCGGCATTGAACCTCTAGGCTTTCAATTCGGCGCCTAAGAAACGCCTCAACCAGAGCGGCCCTCCGCACCCGACAGTCATGCGGCTTTTTTTCGTCTGCGGTTTCTCTACGCCTGCGAGAAAATCCCCGTTATGTCGGGAGTGGGCGAATACAAGACCCGAAAGGGGAATATGTCCGGCCCGTCTCTGGTGGGTTTCTTAGCTCCCGACACCCTTAACGAATGCCCTAAGAAAGCAGCCAGAGGTAAAGGAAATGCCTGACCATCCGACCTTCACGATGAAGGTGAATCGCCGTACCCACAGATTCAGCCACGCGCTTCCGCTCCAGGAGGCCGGCCATGCCTGAATCACTCACCCCTACCCTTTTCACTCGTCACAACGTCCACCTGCATGCCCTTCTTTTGGAGAATCAGGCGTGGTTCTGCGCGCATGATCTCGGGCGACTTATGGGTAAACACCTTGATGAGCGCGTGACGCGCAAGCTTGATGCGGACCAGAGGCAAATGATGCTCGTAGACCTCTATGGTGCCGCTAAAGAGCGTTTGATGGTGAGCGAGTCAGGTGTGTATGCGTTGTTGATTTATCACTACTGCCCTGAGAATCGATTGCTGCGAGAGTGGCTGACGCATCAGGTGGTGCCTGCGCTGCGGGATGCGCGGCCGTCGCGAATGGTGGAGCGTCCTACGTTGAGTGTGCTTGATTGGCCGAAGATGTCGCTCTGTATGTTGCATTGGCAGGACGAGCCGTGGATTCGGTTGCGGGATATGCCGTGTGTGTTGGCAGATGATCCTTTCAATAGACATGAGTCCTGGTGGCGGAAGGCATCACGGGTAATGCGTGGGTACTGATTGTTCGACCCCACAAAAATCCGCTGCCTGAATTACAGGCAGCGGATTTTTTCTGAATGCAAATCGTCAATCGGCACAATTCAGTTTGTCTGGGGCTCCCGAGTTGCAGTATTTGGGGCCGCTTCGCAGCCCAACGGGGGCAAGCCCCCTCGCCACAAGGTTGGTGGCTGGTTTGGTTGCTGTGTTGATCTTGCGAATCGCGAGCAAGCTCGCACAGGGGTTCGGCGGCTGACTTGGGAACGTTGGTGTTATCAGGGCTGCTGGATTTTCCTGCGGCCCTTTTCTTTGCCCGCGATACCGCTAAAGCATCATTTCCCCAACCCACTAATCCGCCACGGACACACCGCCGCCCTCACCCCGCTCGGCCCGACAATCTCCGGCGTCTGCCCAAGCGACCTGGCGCTCAGCACACTCCCCACCCGTTCAATCAACTGATCAAACCCCAACGTCGCATCCTCCTGATGCAATTTGCGCAGTTGTTCGACCAGGGCATAAGTGAAGGCGCCGTAGCTGTTGGAGCCCACCTCATATTCGTTGGCTTTTTCGTTCTCCCTCGCGGCGTAGAGCATTAGGGGCATGTAGGGGCCGTGGTGGCCGTAGAGTTTGCCTTGGCGCAGCAGTTGGGCTTTTTTCTCGGGGCGAAGGCCCGTGGCGGCGCCTTGGGTGGTGCGGGTGCGGGTGAGGCCGCGGGTTTTGTTGTCTTGTTCGCTGAAGTCGCGGCGGTCGGTGTCGACGGCGTAGACGCGGCGGTCCCAGTCGCCGGCGTAGGGGTCCCAGCGCAGCATGCGGTGGCGGATGTCGCTGGGTGGGGTGATGCCGCGCACGCGGCCGTTGCCGCGGGTCATGCCGCCGGCGTAGCAGCAGTCGAACATGACGGTGAGTTTGGCGCCGTGGCCGTCCGGGTCGAATGGCAGGTGGCTGTAGAACTGGCGGAACAGTTTGTCGGTGAAGTGGGTGCTTTCGTCGTCCCAGTCGAAATCGTGAAGCACCAGGGTTTCGTCCATGCAGTCGGCTTCGCCGCTGCTGCTGTAGACCGGCAACTGGGTGCCGTGGCCGGAGTAGAACAACACGCGCTCGTCGCCGGCGCGGGCGCCTTCCACCAGCCATTCGAGGCGTTCGACGAAGTTGGCCCGGGTCGCTCGGGCGTCGTGCAGCAAGCGGATGTCGCCGGCGTCGTAGCCGCTTTCCTGGAGCATGCGGCTGATCAGGTAGGTGTCGTTGATGCAGCCTTCGAGGCGTGCGCTCGGGTCGGGGTAATCGTTGATGCCGACCACCAGGGCGCGGCGTTTGCGTTGACCACTGCGGGACAGGAACGCCGGCACTTCCAGTGCGCGCGCGGCCACCACATCGCGGGCCAGTTGTGGCCAGAGGCCGGTCTGGCTGGTGGCTGACGACAAGTAGGCCTGGGCGGCGTGATTGAGGTCGAGCAGGTCATCGCGCAGCGGCACGCTGAATTCGGTTTGCAGGTCGACCCGCGCCGAATCCGGCGAGGTGATCGGCCGGCTCAGCAAGCCGTCGTTGGGGTTGTAGAGGTGGAACCAACGGCGGATGCCTCGGCCGTTTTCGCTCAGGCGCAGGACCCGCCCGCCCCACACTTCGCGCATCACCAGTGGCAGTGCAATCGGTGAGCCGAAGCTGACGAACACTCGGCCATCGATGCGCTTGAGTGCCGAACCTTTTTTCGCTACCGACCGGCGCAGGGCGTCGTAGCCGATCAGGCTGCCCAGCCCTTGGGCGAAGATGATCTGCGGATTGAATGCCTCGATCTTCGCCAGCAGATGTTGAGTCAACTCAGTGCGCAAATCGGCGTCTTCGATCCATTGCACGACGGCGCCGACCGTGGTGCGCAGCATCTGATTGACCGGCAGGCCCCAACTGCCGAAATTCTCGTCGGCCTTGCCGCTTGCGTCGGCCCTCAGCATCGCCAGGCCTCGGGTGATCTGGGCGAAGTCCGGCCCTTCCTTGAGTTGCTCATCGAAGCACAGAAAATCGATGTCCTGGTCGTCAATGAGGCGACCGTTCTGTGCCAGTTGATTGCGGATCAATGTGCGCCATTGCTCCTGCCAGTTTGTATCAATGCCGCCCTGCCCTTTGTCGGCCGGCGTGAACCCGACACCGGGCAGGCACAGGACGCGCAGCCGCGTTGGCGCGACTTCCGACCCTGGTTCTGCCAAGGCTTTACTGGCAGGCGCCGCAACCGGCGGAACCGCTTGCCCTTGGGCGGTGACCATCAAATCCTGCAGGCGCCGCAGTTTCGCCTCAAGGCTGTTCGCACTGGGTGCGGCGGGCGTGAGCGCGGCCTGAGCCGGATCAGCCAAGGCACGGCTGCGATTACCGAGAAAACCGCTGACCCATTGGGCGCTGCTCTTCCAGATCTGCTCTGGATCAAGGCCGTCGAGGTAACCGGTGACGCTGTCCACCACCTGCCGACTTTGGGTCGCCAGTTCGGATTCGATCAATGGCAACCCGGCACGACTTGGCACCACGGTGGCCGCCAATGTCGGCGCAGCTGTTACGCCCGGTGCCGCGCGCCAGATGGGCGCATTGCCGAAGTGCTGCGCCGCGATCACCCGTGGGCCGAGGGCACTGCGTGGCAATTTGAAGTGATCGCAAAGAAACGCCAGCAGGCTGGTGTGATCGTAATGCTGCGCCTGGACGTTGCCCGTCCAGGGAATCAAGCCTGGCTTGAGCCACGGCGAAGCGAGGATCGCCGGAACACGAACGCCGAGACGGGTGAAGGGATTTTTCCATGGGACATCGGCCGTTGAACCGGTCGCCACGCAAGTCGGTGGCACCACGTGGTCATGGAAACCGCCATGTTCGTCGTACAGCAGCACAAACAGGGTTTTATTCCAGACAGTGGCATTGCCCGACAAGGCGTTGAACACCTCACCGACAAACTGATCGCCAAAGCGCAGGTCCTCCGGTGGATGATGGGACACGTTTGGCCCGAGTTTGCCGTTGAGCAGGCCATAGCTCGGCTCGATCCAGGACAGTTCGGGGAGTTTGTTACCGGCGACGTCCGACTTGAAATCATCGATGCTCAGGTGCTGCAAACCACCCTTGACCAGCGCCGCCAGTGGAACCGCACCGTCGGAGTAAATGCGCGCGTCGTGGCCGTTGTTGCGCAGCAGCGAGAAAATACTCTCGCCTCCGAACTGTGCGATCAGGCTCTTGATGCCGGCCAGTACCGTGCCGGTCGAGGGCATCAGCAAGTGGCCATTGCAACTGCCGAGCATGGCAAAAAAGCGGTTCGGCCAGGTTGGACCTGGCACCGAGGAAAACCAGCGATCACACACGGTGAAATTGCGCGCCAATCCGTGGATGGCCGGCAGCGTATCGTCGGCCGGCTTAGCGCCGAACGGAATGTAGTTCATCGCCCGTTGGGCCATGGATTGCGACCAGGTTTTGTACACCTTCAGGTCCTTGCGGGCCTTGTCGTAGGCGTCCTGGGCAAAACCATCGAGTTTGGGATTGGCCGGGCTGGTCTTGAAGGAGACGCCCAACTGCGTCTCTACGTTGACGAACTCATGGCCAAGGTCGAAACCCTCACTGTTGCTCGGTGGTAGCGCCGGAGGCATAGGGGGCGGCGGCGCCCACAGGTTGTAGTTTTCCGGGAACTCCGACGCCTGGGTGATCACCGTCGAATTGCCATTGGCCAGCTTCAGCGGATTGGTGCTGGGCGCGTTGCGGTTGATACCGTCACACGCAGGGTTGATACGGGTGTAATCCCCCAGCAAATGATCGAATGACCGGTTTTCCATCATCAACACGACAACGTGCTCAATTCCGTCGGGCCAGTTGTTCGGCATGGTGCGCTCCTTGCTGTGAAGTCGCGATTTCGACCTCTCGGGTTTCACCGCAATCAAGGCTTGGATGGCTGGACAATCCGCCTGGCCCGGCACTGCCCATGAGGCATGCGGCGATCCGATCTGCCAGACAACGCTAGTCAGGCGATGGGGGCTTGTCCAATGGCGGGCGCACCTATCCTTTCACCCAATCCACCGAATACATCGCAACATAACTATCCACCGCCGTCCCAATCGTAGGAAAAAACGCCGTCTCCCCCAACCGCGCAAACAACCCAAACCGCTTTAGCTTGTCTTTGACCGGGTCCTTCATCTCGGCAATGCACAACTCGATACCCGCCGCGTGCAGGGTGTCGTCCAGTTCGGCGAGCATGTCGGCGGAGGTCACATCGACGCTGGTGACCGGCTCTGCGGCAACCACCAGCCAGCGCACGGGCGTGGGCGATGCCGCCACGGCGTCCAGCACGCGGTCGCTGAACAGTTCGGCGTTGGCGAAAAACAAGGGCGCATCCCAGCGAAACAAGACCAGGCCGGGTATCAGCCGTGCGTCGGGATAGCGTTTGATGTCGTGGTAGCCCTTGACCCCATCGGCGCGTCCCAATACCGCGGAGTACGGGCGCCAGCCATCCCAGAGGAATTCAATAATCGCGATCACGATGGCCAGGCCGATACCCTCGATCGCGCCGAATACGGCCACGCCGACCGTGCAGACAATCGATAGCCAGCATTCCCAGCGCTGGATGCGATAGATCCGCCGCAGGTCGGTGATTTCGATCAGGCCGATGGCCGAGGCGATCACGACTGCCGCCAGGGCGCTGGACGGTAGATGCTGCAGCAGGTCCGGTGCCACCACCAGCAGCAAGGCAACCGCGAGTGCGCCGACGACGCCGGTTATTTGGGTTTTGGCACCGGCGGCTTCGGCCACGGGCGTCCGCGACGAGCTGCTGCTGATCGGGAAGCCCTGGAAAAAACCGGCCGCCAGGTTGGCGATGCCGAGGCCCACCATTTCCTGGTTCGGGTTGACGTAGGTTCGGGTCCGCGCCGCATAGACCCGCGACAGCACGCTGGTGTCGGCGAACGAAACGAGTGCGACGGCGCAACCACCAATCAAAACCGGGACGATATCGGCGGTGGTGATCCAGGGGATGGCGAATCCGGGCAAGCCTTGGGGGAGCGAACCGAGGACCGACACACCGGCGCGTGCAGCAAGATCGAGTACACCCACGGCGACCGTCGCGCCTACCACAGCGATCAGGATGCCCGGCAGTCGCGGCCATCTTTTGAGTAGCAGGATCACTGCCAGGGTGAGCCCGCCCACCGTGAAGGTGGTCCAGTTGACCTTTCCCTCCATCACCGCCGAGGCGATGGCCCCTATGTTTCTCAATGGGCCCTCGGACTCAATCGAAAAACCAAACAGCTTGGGCAACTGGCTGATCAATACGGTCAGTGCGATGCCGTTCATGTAGCCGTAGCGGATCGGTTTGGACAGCAGCTCGGTGATAAAACCCAAGCGCGCCATACCGGCCAGGATGCACACCGCTCCCGAGACGATCGCCATCATCCCCGCCAGGGCGACGGCGCGCTGCGGGTCACCGCCGGAGAGTGGAATGATGACAGCAAGGATGACGGCCACCAGGGAGGAATCCGGCCCCATCACCAGAATTCGGCTGGGGCCGAACAAGGCATAGAACAGCAGCGGAACGATAGTCGCGTAGAGGCCATAAATGCCCGGCACCCCCGATGCCACCGCATAGGCGATACCGACGGGCACCAGCATCGTGGTCAGCACCAGGCCGGCCACGATGTCGTAACGCAACCATGCCAATTGGTATTCGCGCAGCATGCCCAGTCCCGGTAGCCAGCGGCGCCAACCGGTCTGTTCATCACGACGCGCTATCCGGCCCGGCTCCGGGAGGGGGGGCGAAGTATCTGAATGGTTCATAAACCGCCCTCTTTGATGGACGATGCAGACTCGGCGATATCGAAGTGATCTCAGTGTAGCTATTGCTTCGAATGCGTCATCACTGGAAGCTGTTCATCTAAAGGACTTGGAACCCGACATGAAATTCGACCTCGCCTACTGCCTCAGCCTCAACGACAAGTTGTCGATCTACGACGTGCGGGATCTGAATTTCGACGAGACGATGGATTTCGACTCCACCAAGGAGCATTTCCAATGCCCCAACGATGTCTGTCGCCTGGCGTTCGATGCGGCCAATGAGCTGGGCACGTTCAACGCCAGGAATGTGAATTACGTGCGTACGCCGCACTTCAAGAACCTGCCGAGCACGCGGCATGTGGAGGGCTGCCCTTATGTCAGCTTGAAGACCCCGGCGTCGGGTGTGGATGAGGCGGAAACGGATGACAGTCGCGAGGAAAATTTCCCGTCGGAATTGTTACTGGTTCGACGTGAGTATGTGCGTAAGCCGTCCATTCCGAAGGTCGCGGCGGATGGGGGGCGTGATGAGTCGCTAACGCCGTCGGTGGCAGACAATGTCGAGCAACCGGGCAGGGAGTCGGCACCGGACAAGACCAACATCTTTGCCCACCCGGTGGAATGCTTTGTATCAAACTTCGACGACAAGGATTTGCTCAAGCGCGTGCCGCTGAAGATTGGCGAGCACACCGCGCCTTACGCCTCGTTCTTCAAGAAGATCGAATACCTGCAAGACAACAAGGGGCTGATCTACTGGGGCAAGATCAAGGAGATCAAGGACTACACCCAGAGCTTTCGCATCGACTTCGAGAAAAAGGTCTGGTTCGAGAAGAAGCCGTACTCGGTCAATGTTTACCTGAGCAAGAAGCTGATCGACAGCTACCGCAAGCGCAAGGCGTTCCTGGAAGAAATCAAGCATGCCATCGAGAGCGGGCGGGAGCTGTATTGCTTCTTTTATGGCGTGACGCCCGAGTTGAAGCAGGTGCCGAGCAAGAAAAAACCCGAACAGACGTTCGGGGTGTTCAGCGCCAACATTGAAAATCTGGATCACTTTATTGTGCGGGAGGCACCGGGGTTGGCGGACAAATAAACGCTGCGCCGTTCGTCTGTCTGAAAAGACAAATCAAAAAATGCGTTTGATCCGGGCTCAAAACAACTGTACAAAAACACAGTATATTTTGACCAACACTCTCGAGCCCGGAGAACACCATGGCCTCTCAAGCGATGAAAATCACCCTGGAACGTATCGCCCTCTTCCAATTCACCCCGGCCCACTGCGCCCAGGCCCGAGCGATGCTGGGCTGGAGCGTGGAAGAGCTGTCGCGGGAGTCCCGAGTCTCGGTAGATGCCATTCAACGCTTCGAGGCACGCCAGGAGGTGCTGGATGTCACGCGCCTGGCGCTGGCCTATCGGTTCGAATCGGAAGGGTTGGTGTTCTTCCCCGGTTTTGCGCCGGGTCGAGGGATGAATGTGAAAGGGTCTACGCCAAATCCGGTAGGGCGGGCGGATTTTGCGATGGTGGAGTGAGCCAACTCATCGATTGACGATAAATGGCCTCCTGTAGGAGCGAGCTCGCTCCCACAGGGCCCATCACTCTACGCGTTATGAGCTACCACCCGATCACTCTCCCCTTCCACCGCCAACCACCACGCACCACCGCGCTGTGGATGCATCAGGTTGAACGCCTCACCCATCTGAGGTGTGGTGATCGATACGTTGCGCTCCCAGGCCAGGGCCAGGATGCGGTCGAAGGGTTCGTACCAGGCGTGCATCGACAGGTCGAAGGTGCCGTTGTGGATTGGCAACAGCCATCGGCCCTTGAGATCGATATGGGCTTGCAGGGTTTGTTCCGGTTGCATGTGCACGTGCGGCCAGTCGACGTTGTAGGCGCCGGTTTCCATGAGGGTCAGGTCGAATGGGCCGTACTGTTCGCCGATGCGTTTGAAGCCGTCGAAGTAGCCACTGTCGCCGCTGAAGAAAATGCGTGTGTCGCCGTCGATCATCACCCACGAAGCCCATAGGGTGCTGTTGCTGTCGAACAGACCGCGACCGGAAAAGTGCTGTGACGGGGTGGCGATGAACTGGATGCCATCGACTTCCGTGCCTTGCCACCAATCCAGTTGGCGGACTTTGCTGGCGTCGATGCCCCACTTGATCAGGGTATCGCCTACGCCCAGCGGGGCCAGGAAGTATTTGGTCTTGTCCGCGAGCTTGAGCACGGCCTGATGATCCAGGTGGTCGTAGTGGTCGTGGGACAGGATCACCGCTTCAATCGGTGGCAATGCTTCCAGGCTGATGGGCGGCTGGTGGAAACGCTTGGGGCCGGCCCATTGCACCGGGGAGGCACGCTCGGCGAAGACCGGGTCGGTGATCCAGAACTTGTCACGCAGCTTGAGCAACACCGTGGAGTGGCCCAGGCGATAGACGCTGTGGTTGGGCGCTGCGATCAGCGCGGCTTGAGTCAGGGCTTGCACCGGGACGGGCGCGCTCGGGCGGGTGTTTTGCGGTTTGTGGAACAGCACGTTCCAAAGGACGCCCATGGTTTTGCCAAAGCTCAAACGTTGAACCGGCGTGAAGTTCTGATACTGCCCTTGAGCCTGTCGGGACGCTTCAGGTGTGGAGACGTTATCCGCCGGGGAGGAGGTTGAATTGGCCATGACTGAATGACTCCAGAAAAACCGCGCATGACGCGATTCTCCGCTTTGGGACGATAAATGGCCAAGGCACGCACGCATCAGCCGGACTTTCTATTTTTTACTGGGCAGGATTAACAAAACATTACACTGCACAGTGTAGTTTCTAGGTTGCATCAAAGTCGATGACAAGTAAACTACCGAGTGTAATTTCCTCCTTCTTCCTGCCGAAGCGTACTTATGACAGCTCCACAGCGCCTCACCGACCGAAAACGCCAAGCGATCATTCAAGCCGCGATCAACGAATTCCGTGACAACGGTTTCGAAATCACCAGCATGGACAAGATTGCTGCCACTGCCGGCGTGTCGAAGCGCACGGTGTACAACCACTTCCCCAGCAAGGAAGAGTTGTTCACCGAAATCCTCAATCAGTTATGGATCCGGGTGACGGCAGAACAGGAAACGTCCTACCGTCCCGACTTGCCGTTGCGCGACCAATTGCGCGGGTTGCTGAAGGCCAAGCTGCAAAATTTGGGCGATGACAATTTTCTCGACCTGGCACGGGTGGCGATAGCGGCGACGATTCATTCCCCGGAGCGGGCGCAGAATATGGTGGCCCGAATGGGCGAGCGCGAAGAGGGGCTGACGGTGTGGATTCGGGCCGCTCAAGCGGATGGCCGATTGAAGGCCGTGGCTCCCGAATTCGCTGCTCAACAGATCCATGGCCTGCTCAAGTCTTTTGCATTCTGGCCGCAGATTTCCATGGGCAAGCCGGGCTTGCCACCCGATGAACAACACCGGGTGGCCGAATCCGCGCTGGACATGTTTCTGGCCTGCTATCAGGTGTAATAAATGACAACATCGTCGGCGGTGTCGAACGATTGATGGCTCTGATTTGAACGCCCCATGTGTTTCAGAATGAAACTGGCGCTGAACGGCTTCACGGCAGTTTCAGCGCCCGCCCCAACTCATCGAACAACGTGACCACCGAGCGCAAGGCGCGGTAGTCGGGACGAGTCAGCAGCCACAGCGCGGTGTCGTAACCGTGCAACGGCTCGCCCAGCGGCTGTAATCCGTCGCCGATCAAGAAGTCCGGCAACGCCGCTATACCCAATCCCGCCCTCACCAGCCCGGTCACCGAAAGCATGCTGTTGCAGCGATAGCCCGGCGTTACGCCCGGCAAGGCCTGGCGACGCCAGGTAACGGTCGGGTGATCCGGCAGGAAGTCGTCCGGGGCGATCCAGGTCAATGAGGCCAGGTCTGTGGTGTTGACCGATTGCAGGTATCGCTCGCTGGCGCACACGCGGTAGGCAATATCCGCCAGTCGCCGTCCCACTAGATGCTCCGGTGGCGTGCGGGTCAGGCGCAGGGCGATATCGGCATCCCGGCGGCTGAGGTTGGCAAAATCATTGGACGTGCTGAGTTCGAGCGTCAGCGCCGGATAGTTCGGCATGAACTGCGCCAGCGCCGGCAACAGCAATTCTTGCAGGACCGAATCGGTACAGGTCAGGCGCACGATGCCGCTGATCACTTCACCGCCCAGCTCCACACCGATGCGCGCCGCCTCCAGCGCCTGCTCAGCGCGCTCGGCCTGCTCGGCCAAGGACTGCGCCAGGGTGGTGGGCAGGTAACCGGCGCGGCTTTTTTCGAACAGTTGCTGGCCCAGTGCAGCCTCCAGCCGGCGCACCGCGCGAAACACCGTCGAGACATCCACCTTCAGCAGTTGCGCGGCCCGGGCCAGGGAGCCGCCGCGCACCAGGGCGAGGATCAGGGTCAGGTCCGCGTAATCCAGTCGATAGTGCGTTGCTGCATTGATCACTTGGGAAAACGCCAATATTGAGTGCATGAGCGCCAATCTATAGTGGGCACCAGCAATCAACAAGTGCAGAGGCCCCATATGGAAACCAGCCCGATTCGCATCGCCCTGATCGGCGACTACGACCCGCAAGTCACCGCCCACCAGGCCATTCCCGTAGCCCTCGAAATGATCGCTGAACACAGTGGCCTGAACCTGCAATGGCAATGGTTGGCCACCGATGAAATCCACGCCGAAACGCCGCTGCATACATTCGATGGCTTCTGGTGCGTACCGGCCAGCCCTTATCGCAGCGCGGACGGCGCATTAAAAGCGATCCGCTTTGCCCGCGAACAACGGCGACCTTTCCTCGGCACCTGCGGTGGTTTTCAACACGCGGTGCTGGAATATGCGCGCAATGTGCTGGGCTGGTCGGATGCCGAACACGGCGAGACGTCACCCGATGCAGCACGGGCGCTGCTGACGCCACTGTCGTGCGCGCTGGTAGAGGCCGTCGACTCCATTCATTTGGCTGAAGGCTCGTTGATCGCACAGGCGTACGAAAGCGCCGAGATTCGTGAAGGCTATCGCTGTCGTTATGGTGTGAATCCGCAATTCGAGAGGGAGCTGCTCAAGCGCGAACTTCACGCCGTCGGCCACGATTCGCAACAGGGACTGCGGGCGGTCGAACTCAACGGTCATCCGTTCTTTGTCGCGACCTTGTTCCAGCCCGAGCGGGCCGCGCTCAAGGGCGTCTTGCCGCCGCTGGTTGGCGCCTTTGTCGAAGCCTGTGCGGGGCGCTCATCATGATCGCCGATACGCCAACGGCGCCTTATTACGCGGTGATCTTCACCTCGCTGCGCACCGAGGGTGACCAGGGTTATGCCGAAGCGGCCGCAAGGATGCTGGAACTCGCCCGTGAACAGCCGGGGTTTCTCGGAGTGGAATCGGCTCGGGGTGAGGATGGGTTGGGAATAACCGTGTCGTATTGGGCCAGTGAGGCGGCGATTCTGGCGTGGAAGCAGCATCCAGAGCATACGGCCATTCGCGAGCGTGGGCGTTCGACCTGGTATGCGCGGTGTCATACGCGGGTGTGTCGGGTTGAGCGGGCCTACGGGTTCAGTCTGTAAATGATGTGGTGTTCTTGAGGCCGTCTTCGCGGGCAAGCCCGCTCCCACAGGGATTGATGGCAACCTGTGGGAGCGGGCTTGCCCGCGAAGAGGCCCGAACAGTCACCGCCAGAACTCAACCCTGAACCAGACTGCGAACCGCCGATATCTCCGGCACTTCCCGCCGGTTCATGTACACCCGCAATGGCTCGGTGATGTTGATCCGCTCATCGATGTTCTGGTCCAGCAACAACTGGATCAACTCGCGCTTGAGTGTCATGGCCTGCCCGGGCCCCGCGCCCCAGACGAATTCGCTGGTCGGGATGATGCCGTCATCCGCCACATCCATGCCGAATGAGTCTTCGCTGAAGCGCACGATGTATTGGCCGGTCTTGCGGTTCAGGCCGACAAAACCTTTGAGTTGGTCGGCCGCCTGGCAGATGAGCTGGGAAGTGATGCGCATGGTAAACCCCGCAATGGTGATCGTTGGTTTGCACGCAGGGCCTGCGTTTCCCTCTGCCGGGGAAATTGCAGGGCCCCAGCGTACTGCAAACGGGCGCACAAAAGTGCTGACGAAAATCAGCTTTAGACAGGTTTATGTCGGTCTGGCGATAGCGCCTGCAAAGATGAATTGTTAAAAGGGACCGCTCACTTATTGCGAAAGGATCTCGACCATGCCCGCAACCTTTACCAAAAGCGCCCTGTTACTGAGCCTGTTGCTCGGTCTCGGCCACGCACAGGCCGCCAGCGAACCGAGCCCCTCGGCACTGGCGACCCGCTTGGGCATTGCGCATCCAGCGGTGATCGCCCACCGTGGCGCATCTTTCGACGCGCCGGAATCCACCGCCGCCGCCTACAAGACGGCCCGCGACCTGGGCGCCGACTACCTGGAACTGGATCTGCAGCGCAGCAAGGATGGCGTGCTGTTTGCCCTGCACGACAACAATCTGCAACGCACCACCGACGTCGCTACAAAATTCCCCGAGCGCAAGGACAGCCCCGCCACTGCGTTCACCATGGCCGAACTGAAAACCCTGGACGCCGGCAGCTGGTTCAATGCCGCGTACCCGGATCGCGCGCGTCCGGCCTTCGCGGGCCTGAAGATTCTGACCCTTGATGAAATCATCGACATCGCCGAGGGCAACAGCTTGCACAAGCCCGGCCTGTACATCGAGACCAAGGAGCCCAAGCAGTTCCCCGGCATCGAACGCGACCTCAAGGAAAAACTTCAGGACCGGGGCTGGCTGAGCCCGACCGCATCGAAACCGGCAAAAAGCGAGCTTGCGGTTGGCCAGGGCAAAGGCAAGGTGGTCCTGCAGACCTTCGAGAAGAGCAGCCTCGAACTGCTGCAAATGGAAATGCCGAAGGTGCCGAAGATCCTGCTGCTGTGGGTCGGTGAAGGCAGTATCGAACCCAAATCCAAGGTGACATTTGCCGATTCCGGCGAAAAGGATAAAGCCGCTTACTACGCCAAACAGCAACCGAAGGACAAAGCCGAATTCCAGAACTGGGTCGACTACGCCAAGGCCCAGGGCGCCATCGGCACCGGCCCGTCCGCCGCACTGACCCAGGGTGGCGACCAGAGCTACTCGGACCTGGTGCAACCCTGGATGAACCAGTACACCCACGACCAGGGCCTGCTGGTGCACGTCTACACCATCGACGATGCGGTGGACTACCGCAAAGTCATGGACGCCGGTGTCGACGGCATCTTCACCAACCGCGCCAGTGAGTTGTTGAAGTTCTACAAACGCCCGGCGTCGGCGAGTGTGGCGCAGGTGCTACAGAACAACGGCTACTGACCCAGAGTCGCGCAAAACCCTGTGGGTTGATGCAGGGCATGACGGCGGTTTTAAGGGTGGCTTAAGTTACAAAAGCTAACCTGATCTCACTTGAACAGATCACCCAAGGAAAGAAGCCCATGAAGACTCTGACTGCTTTGTTTACCGCTGCAACCCTGACCCTCACTGCCGGTCTGGCCCAGGCCGACGTGCGCGTGGATGAGATCCCGCAACTGGTCAAGGACGGCAAGATCAAGCCCCTGGAAGATCTGAACAAGATCGCTCTGGATCTGCATCCAGGCGCAACGATCATCAAAACCGAGCTGGATAACCATTTCAATGGTTACGAGTATGAGATCGAACTGCGCGACGCCAGGAACGTCGAGTGGGATGTGGACATCGATGCCTCTAACGGCAAGGTCCTGAAAAACAAGCAAGACACGTAATCACGACACCCACAAAGGCCGCACGCTCTGACGATCGTGCGGCTTTTTTGCGTTTAAGCGCTCAGGCGCGCCGTCACCTCGTTCAACTGCCCCGACAAGCCGTGCAGGTTGGTACTGGCTGCTTCAGTGCGCTGCACGTTGTCCAGGTTGGTGCTGGCGATGCTGGTGATCTCGGTGAGGTTGCGCGAGATGTCTTCGGCCACCGAGGTCTGCTCTTCGGCGGCAGTGGCGATCTGGCGGTTCATGTCGCGGATGGCTTCCACGGCCAGGGTGATGCGTTCGAGCATGGCGCCGGCCTCGGTCACTTGCTGCACGCTTTGTTCGCTGCGTGACTGACCGCTTTCAATCGCCTGGGCCGCTTCAATTGCACCGGTCTGCACGGTCTGGATGATCTGGTTGATCTCGATGATCGACGCCGCCGTACGCTGGGCCAGGCTGCGCACTTCATCGGCCACCACCGCGAATCCGCGTCCGGCCTCACCGGCGCGGGCCGCTTCGATGGCTGCGTTGAGTGCCAGCAGGTTGGTCTGTTCGGCGATGCCGCGAATCACTTCCAGGACCTTGCCGATGCGCCCGCTGTCGGTTTCCAGTTGGCGGATGACCGTGGCGGTGTTGGCGATTTCGCCGCGCATCCGGGTGATGGTGTGGATGGTGCCCTGCATGACTTTTTCGCCCTGCTGGGCGGACTGGTCGGCATCGTCGGCGGCCCGCGCCGCTTCGGCGGCATGTCGGGCGACTTCCTGTGCCGTAGCGGACATTTCGTTCATCGCCGTGGCCACCTGATCGGTGCGGTTGAACTGCTCGTTGGTACCGCCAGCCATTATGGTGGCGATCGCGTTCAACTCACCACTGGCGCTGTCCAGGTCCGACGCGCTGCGCTGCAAACGACTGAAGGTTTCGGCGAGGAAATCGCGCAGGGTGTTGGCGGCCATCGCCAGTTTACCCAACTCGTCCTGACGGGTGCTGGCCACGCGTTCGGCAATACGACCCTGGCTGAGTTGCGCCACGTATTCGATCAGTTTGCGGATCGGCTCGACCAGGTTGCGGTTGACCAGCCACAGGCTCAGCAGGCCGATCAGCCCCCCCGAAACCAGCATCACGACCAGCCCCAGCAACACCGTGCGATCGGCACTGGCGCTGATCCGTGTCGATTGCTCGGCACCCTGCTTGCGCAACTCGCTGACCAGTTCGCTCATCTGATCGCTGGCCGCGCGGTCCACGCCCTTGACCGCCGCGTCGCCCGCCGTCGGGTCACCACCGGCGGCCACGAACGCGTCCCGGCCCTTCTGATAGGCCGCGCCCAACTGGCGATGTTCATCACGCAAGCGCTCGATGCGGCTCTTGAGTTGCGGCTCGATGCCCTTCTGCGCGGCCAGTTCGCCGAGGATGTTTTGCACATCGCGCTGACGCGCCTCGAATTGCCCCCAGTACTTGCTCAGGTCCGCCGGTTGCTTGCCGCGCAGCAGGACGTTTTTCCACTCCTGCACCTGCACCTTGAATTGCAGGTTGGCTTCATCGATCAATTGCGAAGTATGCAGCGGGCCTTCGATCAGATTGGCGTAGCTCTGCACGCCGCTGGACAGGAAGTGAAAGCACGCCAGGGCGATCAACAGCATCGCCAGCAGGCTGCCGCTCAGCAGGGCGAGAATTTGTGCTCTCAGGGACTTTTGCAAAAGCATCGCAGGGTACTCATGACAGGAATGAGGCACGCCCGTTAAGGCGTGAAAATTGTCCGGACATCCCTGTCTGCGGTCCCGGCCAATGCCGGCGGCGCGCAACTCAACCCAAGCGTGATCGGCGTGTCAGAGCAGTTCTTGAGAGAATCCCGACCGCCGGTAGAACAATCGTTTGCGCTAACTTTATCGTCACAAAACCGACATCTGCCCTTGCGATGATGCGGCTCAAGTGAACCTGTAAACCAGCCATAACCCGTCCTGTAGCAGCTGGCGAAGCCTGCGTTCGGCTGCGCAGCAGTCGTCAACTTGAACACGCGGTCTTCCAATGGAAATGCATTGCCTGATATCACGACTGCTGCGCAGCCGAACGCAGGCTTCGCCAGCTGCTACACAAGAGCGATAGAGCCCTCCCCTTGCGAGTCCTCATGAACCACAGCATCGATCAAAGCCATCGCGATACGGATCTGTTCGGCCTGCTTTACGGTTTCAGTTTTCGCCCCGGTGAGGCCGGTCGGGAAATCAATTCCGCCGAGGCCTTGCAGTACCTGCAACAGCCGGAAAGCGACGAGCAGTTTCTCTGGCTGCACCTGAACCTGGCCCACGCCGCGTGCGAGCGCTGGATGAAGAGCCATCTGGAGTTGCCCGAAGAATTTTTCGAAGCGCTGCACGAAGGCTCGCGCTCGACGCGCATCGAGCATGTCGACTCCGCGTTGCTGGCGGTGGTCAACGATGTGGTGTTCAACCTCAGCAACATGGTCTCCTCGGATGTCTCGACCCTGTGGGTGTGCGCCCGCAGTCAATTGATCATCAGCGCCCGCCTGCAACCGCTGCACTCGGTGGACAAATTGCGCTCGTCGGTGAAGGCCCGGGAGTGCTTTCGCTCCCCGCTGGAGTTGCTGGTGCATCTGCTGCGCGACCAGGGTGAGGTGCTGACCCAGATCGTGCGCAAGACCAGCCAGAGCGTGGACCAGATCGAAGACGAATTGCTCTCCTCGCGGCTGTCGACCAACCGCGCTGAACTGGGCGCCAATCGCCGGGTGCTGGTGCGATTGCAACGGCTGCTGGCGCTGGAGCCGGGCTCGTTGCTGCGCCTGCTCAACCGGCCGCCGCAATGGCTGCAAAAGGAAGACGTGAAGGAGTTGCGCAAATCCACCGAGGAGTTTGCGCTGATCATCAACGACCTCACGGCGCTGGGTGAGCGGATCAAGCTGTTGCAGGAAGAGATCGCCGCCAACATCAACGAACAGACCAACCGCACGCTGTTCACCCTGACGGTGGTGACAGTGCTGGCGCTGCCGATCAACATCATCGCCGGTTTCTTCGGCATGAACGTCGGCGGCATTCCGCTGGCCGAGGATCCGGAGGGTTTCTGGATTCTGGTGGCGCTGGTCGCGACCTTTACCGTGATCGCCGGGCGCTGGGCGTTTCGCAAACAGCAGGATTATTGACGTCTGCCAACCCCTGTGGCGAGGGAGCAAGCGCCCTCGCCACAAAAACGGTACTCAGCAAACCTCGCGAGTCACCAGCATCCGCTCCCGAACCACGTCATACGCCCAGTGGTAGACGTAGGTGTAGGGCAGGAAGAACAGCAACACGCCGATATCCAGCACGAACGCTTGCCACAGGCTGACATTCAGCCACCAGGCGATCAGCGGTACGCCCAGGGCCACCAGTCCGCCTTCGAACAACAGCGCATGCACCACGCGGACCCAGGCGTTGTGTGCGATGGCAAAGCGCTTGAGCAGCCGATCGAACAGACCGTTGAAGACCACGTTCCAGGCCAGGGCCAGGCCGGCAATGAGGACGGTGACCATGCCCATTTCCAGCATCGGTTTCTTCATGATCCAGGCCAGCAACGGGGTACAGATCAAGATGGCCAGCAGTTCGAAGCCGATGGCTTGAAAAATACGTTCAGTAATGGATTTGTTGGCGCTCATGGCCGAACTCCCTTGAGTGACTGTGTGGTTGCCATGATCCGTCATCACGCCGATACTTCATAACCAATAACCATCGATCAAGGCGATAGTTCATGGCCTCTCACGAAGTGTTGCTGGCGTTTGTCGAAGCCGCGACTCAAGGCTCGTTTTCCGCCGCGGCGCGCAAACTGGGCCGCAGTCAGTCGACCATCAGCGCCGCAGTGGCCAGCCTGGAAATCGACCTGAACCTGACGCTGTTCGACCGCAGCAGCCGCAAGCCCGGGCTGACCCCGGCCGGGCACGTCATGCTGCAACGGGCCGAAGAGATCCTGGCCGCCACCAGTCGCCTGGAAATAGCCGCCAGCCAACTGTCCCAAGGGGTGGAAGCGAAACTGACGGTGGCGCTTTCCGATACCTATCAGTCGGACCGCTTCGAAGCCGCCCTCAGTGCCTTCGAGCAGCGTTACCCGGACCTGGAGCTCGAGTGTCTGATCGCCGAATGCGATGACCTGATGTCCCTGGTGCAAAGCGGCCGGGCGCAGATTGCCTTCGCCGAAATGCAGGACAGCTACCCGCCGGACCTGGTCAGCTCGACGGTGGACGAGCGCACAGAAATCGCCTTGTTCGTGTCCCCGACACACCCGTTGGCGATGCTGGACTACGTCGACCAGGACGTACTGCAACAGCACCGTGAGCTGCGTCTGGCCACCATCATCAATCCCTATGAAAGTCGGGCCAAGGGCCGCGTCTGGTCGGCGCCGAGTTATCTGATGCTGCTGGAAATGGCTCAGGGCGGATTCGGCTGGGCGCCATTGCCCCGCTGGCTGGTGGAACGCTTCGGGCCCGGCTCCTTGCAGGAATTGGTGGTGCGTGGCTGGCCGAAAACGGTGTCGGTGGACGCGCTGTGGTCGCGGCTGAATCCGCCGGGACCGGCGGGGAGCTGGTTGCTGGGTAAAATGCTGGAATAGCGGCGCGGCTATTCGCGGGCAAGCCCGCTCCCACAGGTATCGAGTACGCCATCAATTCCTGTGGGAGCGGGCTTGCTCGCGAAGAGGCCCGCAAGGTCACATCAACCTAACGCTTGCAACCGAGCCTCGATAAACCGCCGCTCCGGCTCTTGCCGGGTCAACGCCAGCGCTCGTTCCCAAGCCGCCCGCGCCTCTTGCTTGCGGCCCAGTTGCCAACAGAATTGCGCCCGCGCCGAATGCGCCAGGTGGTAGTCGAGCAGTTCTCCCCGCGCCAGAATGGCGTCGACCAACGTCAGCCCCGCCAGTGGACCATCGCGTTGCGAAATCGCCGCCGCACGATTCAACTCGATCACCGGTGACGGCACCACCCTCAGCAGGACGTCATACAGACCGACAATCTGCGGCCAATCGGTTTCCCCCGCCGCCCGGGCTTCGGCGTGCACCGCCGCGATCGCCGCTTGCAGGCAATAGGGTCCGAATCGTCCCATGGTCAGCGCCCGCTCGACCAGCGTGCAGCCTTCGCTGATCAACCCGGCATCCCACAGCGAACGGTCCTGTTCGTCCAGCACAATCAGTTCGCCGCTCGCCGAGGTCCTGGCCGGGCGGCGCGACTCGTGCAGCAGCATCAATGCCAACAAGCCCATCACCTCCGGCTCCGGCAGCAGTTCCACCAGCAACCGACCGAGACGGATCGCTTCGCGGGTCAAATCCTCGCGGATCAGTTCTGCCCCGATGGACGCCGAGTAACCCTCGTTGAACACCAGATAAATCACCCGCAATACGCTGTCCAGACGCTCGGGCAACTCAGCGAGCGTCGGCACTTGATAGGGGATTTTCGCGTCGCGGATCTTCGCTTTGGCGCGCACGATGCGCTGGGCGATGGTGGCCGGGGCCGAGAGAAAGGCCCGGGCGATTTCTTCCGTGGTCAGGTCGCAGACTTCCCGCAGCGTCAGCGGCACTTGCGCGTCGGCCGCCAGGGCCGGGTGGCAACAAGTGAAGATCAGCCGCAGGCGATCATCTTCCACGTCTTCATCACTCCAATCTGCCTGCTCCAGCTCTTCCAGTTGTGCGATCAGCAAAGGCTGCGACGCGGCAAAACGCGCACGCCGGCGCAAGGCATCGATGGCCTTGAAGCGCCCGGTGGACACCAGCCAGGCCCGCGGATTGTCCGGCACGCCGTCACGCTGCCAACGTTCGACCGCGATGAAAAACGCCTCGTGCAAGGCTTCTTCGGCGAGGTCGAAATCCCCCAGCAAACGAATCAGGGTCGCAAGAATCCGCCGCGACTCTTCGCGATAGACCCGCTCGACCTGCGCCTGAATCGGCAGCCCCGGCATCTTAAGGATTCAACTGCCGAACGGGGCGCACTTCGACACTGCCGACCCGGGCCGCCGGAATGTTCCCGGCGACCTGGATGGCTTCGTTGAGGTCCCTGGCATCGATCAGGTAGAAGCCGGCCAATTGCTCCTTGGTTTCAGCGAATGGCCCGTCGGTGATCGACATCTTGCCGTTGCGCATGCGCACCGTAGTGGCGGTCTGTACCGACTCCAGTGCTTCGGCGGCGACCATCCGGCCGCTGCCCTGGATCGACTCGGCATAGGCCATGCACTCTTCGTCCTTCGGGCTTTCCGGCAGCGAATGCAGCAATCGCTCATCGCTGTAGACCAGGCATAAATACTTCATCACGCTCTCCTTATCGAACGATCAACTATGGCCGCTGATTGGCATTCTGGCTCGGCTTCCCGACGATCAGGGTTTGAGATCGAACAGCGTCGCGCCGCTGGTCATGTCGAACGGTGCAGACCAATGTTCGTGGACGATCTGCCACAGCCCGGCTTCTTGCCGATAGCAGGCGGTGACGCGCATCCAGCATGACTGGGTTTCGCCCTTGTCGTTGGTGCCACCGCAATGGGCCAGCCAGTGAGCGAACGCAATTTCCTGGGACGGCTCGATGGTGATTTCGTGGAATTCGAAGATGTGCGGGCCGGGGCACATTTCCATGCAGGCCTGCCAATGCGCGCGATACGCCGGCTTGCCTTTGAATTGCAGGGCCTTGACTGCGTCGAAGGAGACGATGTCATCGGCATAAAGGGCCATGACTTTTTCAATGTCCTTGGCCATGACTGCCTGACGATAGTTCTCGATGAGGTTCTGGATCTGGGTTTGCGAGTTCATGGTGGTTCTCCGTGGTTTTTATAGTGAAGACACCCTTAGTCGTCCGGCGATCCGGCAAATCGACAGGTGAAATAAAAATAATCCAAACGACCAGACTCGCTAGAATCCGAGACTCATTCATGTAGGAAAAAGGACACTCCAGTGACAGCCCGACTCGTGCCTTATGAAAGCCTGAATGCCCTGCAGCGCCAACAGGTCGAGGCCATTGAAGTGCATTCGGAACAGATCAGGTTCTCCGGTGATATCCACGGTGCATTGCACACTTTGTTGTCCAAGCCCGGCCCCGGCGTCAAGGGATTTGCCCTGCTGGCTGAGGATGTGCCCGTCGCGTTCCTGCTGCTCAAGCGCCCGCCGGTGTTGCCGGCCTGGGCGGATGAGCACAGCGCGACCCTGCATGCCCTGCAAGTCGATCAACGCGCCCAGGGCAAGGGCTACGGCAAGGCCTGCCTGCAAGCGCTGCCCGAGGCGGCGCGCCTGGCCTGGCCGGAAATCAGAGGATTGGAGTTGTCGGTGGATGCCGACAACGAGGCTGCCATCGCGCTGTACGAAAGGTTTGGCTTTGTCGACAGTGGCGAGGCGTACAAGGGCCGAATCGGCTATGAGCGGCGGATGGGGTTGGTGTTCTAGGCACGGACCCGCAATCGACACAAAACTACTGTGGGAGCGGGCTTGCTCGCGAAGGCGGAGTGTCAGCCAACGATGATTTCGACTGACACACCACCTTCGCGAGCAAGCCCGCTCCCACAGGGGACCTCAGTGTGACTTACAATTCGAGCACCATCTCATGCCAAGCCATGCCGCCATGGTCGGACGCCGAAGGCTTGATGTAGGCAAAGCCGAACCCGGCATACAAAGGAATGTGCCGTTCCTTGCACATCAGGTTGATGCTGACCTTGCCCATCCCACGCATGCGCTCGATGAACTCGCCCATCAGGCGCTTGGCCAGGCCTTGCCCCTGATAATCCGGGTGCACCACCACCGACATGATCACTACGTGCGGCCCGGCCGGGTCGTGGCCGATCAACTCCTTGAACGCCTCGTCCGACATTTCCACCTGGAACGCCGCACCGGAATTGATGAAACCGGCGACGACCCCGTCCACTTCCGCAACGATAAAACCCTCGGGCCAAGTGGCGATACGGATGGCGATCTTTTCGCGGGTCGCGGCTTCGTCACCTTCATAGGCAAGGGTTTCGATGGCAAAGCAGCGGTCCAGATCGGCGGGGGTGACGTTGCGAATGACGGTGTTCATGGCAGCTCGGGGTCAGCGTGGGAAAGGCCGGGAATGATAAATCAGCCGCCGTGGGACATCGAGAGACGAATCGGCTGATTCGCCTCTCGCTGCAGGTGTCATGCCTTGATCGGTAGCCAGAGTTCCAGCGTGCCAGTGTTGAGCTTGGGGTTGAAGTCTTCGCTGTAACGCTCGAACTCCGGCGCTGCCAATAGTTCGTGGCCGGATTGCGGCAGCCACGTGCCATGGATGTACTGGAAGGTTTGCGGCAGGGTGTCCAGCGGCCCCTTGTGCTCGAACACCGCGTATAGCTGCGGCTGAACTTCCACCCAGCGATAGGTTTCCGGCAAGTCGTCGAGCTTGCTGATCTCGACCCCGGCGATGTAATCGAAGCCGCCCTTGCCGTCGAAATTGCAGCAGACGCCGTAGGTGACTTCGCCTTTTTGCCCCGGAACATTGCCGATGTGGGGCATGAATGTCTCCCAGAGTGCTGGAATACCCTGGGTGGTTTGCTGGGTAAATTGTCCGCCCAGCCCTGCAATCAGCAGGAAGTGCCCGTGTTCGAAGCGCGGTTGCGTCAGTTCGACGCGTGCTAACTCATCCATGACTCGACTCCTGACGCATAAAAATGGGTTCGGCTGGGAGTATAGAAGCCAAACCCGATTCGCCCAATTACAGTGCGTGCAACTGCTCGACGGCAGCGGCGCCAACGAACTCGTTGTAACCCGATAGGATCACGTAGACCGCGAAATAGCAGAAGATCGCCGCCGATGCCATGTAGGAATAACGTAGCAACTTGTCCCCCAGCAACTTGCCGCCGTGGCTCGCGGCAAAGCACAGCCCGACGCACCAGAGAATCCCCGCGCAGAGAAAACCGCCGAGAAACAGTGCTGAACTGAGGGCGCCACCGCCACCGGAACGAGCGATCAGCGTACCGCCCACCGCAGCGAACCAGAGAATCGCACTGGGCGACGACATGGCCAGGAAAATCCCGCGAAAGAACTCTTTGCGATGGGAGTTGTGCCCCACCTCGGCCGATTGCGCTAGCACCGCCTCGTGGTGAATCGCCGAATAAATCATCTTCGCCGCGAAGTACACCAACAGCGCCGAGCCACCGATCCACAACACCCAGCGCACGGTTTCGTATTGCAGCAACACGGTCATGCCGGCCAGCGCCAGTACCGCGTAGATCAGGTCGCCGACGCAGGTCCCGAGGCCCAGGGCAAAACCCTGGAAATAGCCGCGCTGCATCGCCAGGGTGATCATCGCGATATTGGCCACGCCGATATCCAGGCACAGCGAGAGGCTCAGCAAGAAGCCGCTGGTAAATTCCATCGAACCCTTTCCTTCGGACAAATTTGTTTACATTGAGGCTGGACAGTCTGCCACAGCTGCCCTTACATTCCGCCACAGGTCACCGCTGACCTGCGTCGCTCGGACGGTTCCGGGCGCTTACGTTATCCGAGGCAACAATGGCCGAACAAGGTTCGCCGCGCCGCTTTGCGCGCATAGATCGACTCCCCCCTTACGTTTTCAACATCACCGCCGAGCTGAAGATGGCCGCCCGTCGTCGTGGCGAAGACATCATCGACTTGAGCATGGGCAACCCCGACGGCGCCACGCCGCCGCACATCGTCGAAAAACTCGTCACGGTGGCCCAGCGCGAAGACACCCACGGCTACTCCACCTCCAAGGGCATTCCGCGCCTGCGCCGGGCGATTTCCAACTGGTACAAGGACCGCTACGAGGTCGACATCGACCCGGAAAGCGAAGCCATTGTCACCATCGGTTCCAAGGAAGGCCTGGCGCACCTCATGCTGGCCACCCTGGATCAGGGCGACACCGTGCTGGTGCCGAACCCGAGCTACCCGATTCACATCTACGGTGCCGTGATTGCCGGCGCCCAGGTGCGGTCGGTGCCGCTGGTACCGGGCGTGGATTTCTTCGCTGAACTTGAACGGGCGATTCGCGGTTCGATCCCCAAGCCGAAGATGATGATCCTCGGCTTCCCGTCCAACCCCACCGCCCAGTGCGTGGAACTGGATTTCTTCGAGCGCGTCATCGCCCTCGCCAAGCAATACGACGTACTGGTGGTACACGACCTGGCCTACGCCGACATCGTCTACGACGGCTGGAAAGCCCCGTCGATCATGCAGGTGCCGGGGGCCAAGGACATTGCGGTGGAGTTCTTCACCCTGTCCAAGAGCTACAACATGGCCGGCTGGCGCATTGGCTTCATGGTCGGTAACCCGGAACTGGTCAATGCCCTGGCGCGGATCAAGAGCTACCACGACTACGGAACCTTCACCCCGCTGCAAGTGGCGGCGATCGCTGCGCTTGAAGGCGACCAGCAATGCGTGCGCGACATCGCCGATCAGTATCGGCAGCGGCGCAACGTGCTGGTCAAGGGCCTGCATGAACTGGGCTGGATGGTGGAAAACCCGAAAGCCTCAATGTACGTCTGGGCCAAAATCCCTGAGGCTTACGCGCACCTGGGTTCGCTGGAGTTTGCCAAGAAGCTGCTGGCCGAAGCCAAGGTGTGTGTCTCGCCGGGCGTCGGGTTTGGCGAGTATGGCGATGATCACGTGCGCTTTGCCCTGATCGAAAACCAGGACCGGATTCGACAGGCCGTGCGCGGGATTCGCGGGATGTTTCGGGCGGATGGGCTAGTACAGAAAACCAACTGACAACACATGACCTTGTGGGAGCGGGCTTGCTCCGGGCGGCGATCCGACGAATGCGGTATATCAAACAACATCTTGGTTGACTGACACGACGCTTTCGCGAGCAAGCCCGCTCCCACATTTGTTCTATGTTCAGTCTTGAAATCGATCACCCACAAAAAAACCGCATCGCTGCGGTTTTTTTGTACCTGCCGAATCGCTTAAACGAACAGCGACAACAACAGGATAAAGCCCAGACCAACCACGGAGAGGATGGTTTCCATCGCGGTCCAGGTCTTGAAGGTTTCGGCCACGGTCATGTTGAAGTACTGCTTGACCAGCCAGAAACCGGCGTCGTTGACGTGGGACAGGATCAGGGAGCCTGCACCAGTGGCCAGCACCAGCAGCTCACGGTTCACACCCGGAATCATCCCCACCACCGGCACCACGATGCCGGCGCCAGTGATGGTCGCCACGGTTGCCGAACCGGTCGCGATACGAATCACCGCCGCCACCAGCCAGGCCAGCAGGATCGGCGAGATCTGCGCGGCCACCGCCATGTTGCCGATCACGTTACCCACACCGCTGGTCACCAGCATCTGCTTGAAGCCACCACCGGCACCGATGATCAGGATGATCGCGGCGGTCGGCGCCAGGCTCGCATCCAGCCATTTCAGGATCTGTTGGGAACCGATGCCCTGCTTGTGGCCGAAGGTGTACAGCGACAGCAGCAACGCCAGCAGCAGCGCCGAGATCGGGTGACCGATCAGGTCCATGAAGGTGCGGAAGAAGTTGCCGTCCGGCAGCACTACGTCGGCAAAGGTCTTGAGCAACATCAGGAACACCGGCGACAGCACGGTGACCAGGGTGATGCCAAAACTCGGCAAATCGGCGGAATCCGACTCGCGCGCCAGTTGATCCACCAGCTCCTGATTCGGATGACCGGGGATGTGCTTGGCAATGAACGTACCGAAGATCGGACCGGCAATGATAGCGGTCGGCAGCGCCACGATCAGGCCGTACAGAATGGTCTTGCCGATGTCGGCACCGAACACGCCGATGGCCAGCAACGGCCCCGGGTGCGGCGGCACCAGGCCGTGTACCGCGGACAGACCAGCCAGCAACGGGATACCGATCTTGATGATCGACACGCCGGTGCGGCGGGCCACGATGAACACCAGCGGAATCAGCAACACGAAGCCGATTTCGAAGAACAGCGGGATACCGACCAGGAACGCGGCGAACATCATCGCCCACTGCACCTTGTCCTTGCCGAAGGCGCGGATCAACGTCTGCGCAATCTGATCCGCACCGCCCGATTCGGCCATCATTTTGCCGAGCATCGTGCCCAGCGCGAGGATGATGCCGACAAAACCGAGTACGCCACCGAAGCCGTCCTGGAACGCCTTGATGATGGTGCCGATCGGCATGCCGGAGGTGAGCCCTAGGAAAGCGGCGGCAATGGTCAGGGCAATGAACGGGTGGAACTTGAACTTGGTGATCAGGACAATAAGCCCGATCACCGTGACCACTGCATCGAGCAGCAGGAACGTCTCGTGGGACATGCCGAACATTAGGGGTGTCTCCTGGTTGTTGTTGTTATTGAAGCGGGTTGATCAGAATTCGTGAGGACAGCGCTGTCTTTGTAAACACAGTCATACCGCCTGCTTCAGGCCGTGCGCCTGCCACCAGACATGGGCCTGTGCAGCCAGTTGCTCGACGCTATGGGTCGAAGCATCCAGCGCCAGGGTCAACGGCTCGCCCACGGGCGATTCGAGGGTGGCGAACTGGCTGGCGATCAGGGTCGACGGCATGAAGTGGCCCGGCCGATGGGACACACGGTCGGCGGCCACTTCGGGGGTCAACTCAAGGAACACGAAGCCCAGGCCCGGCAAGGCACTGCGCAAGCGTTCGCGGTAGATGTGTTTGAGAGCCGAACAGGTCAGCACCGGGCGCTGGCCCTTGGCGTCGACACGGCGCAATTCATCGCACAGGCTGTCGAGCCAGCCGGCGCGGTCTTCATCGTTCAGGGGAATACCCGCGCTCATCTTTTCGATGTTGGCGGCAGGGTGAAAAGAGTCGCCTTCAATGGCAGTGGCGCCGCTCAGTTGGCACAGGGCCTCGCTGACGCACGTTTTGCCGCAACCGGCAACGCCCATGATGACCAGGGCGGTGATGGGATGATTCATGTAACACCTCAGCGCGCAGACAGCGCTACCTTTGCCAGTTATGACACCAGATCAAAAGCAGATATTGCCGACGCCTTTCTTGTCATTTTATGGGTTGCAGCAGGTTAGGTCCCGACACCAAAAAGCAAGGATCAGGCGAACCCTCGCTCACGCATTTGCAGCTGCATCGAGACAGCGCTACCTTAGTGCCTTGAATTTTGTTTGGCAAGCCGTCGATGACCCTAACCAAGAACGATAAAAATACCCGCACTACTGGCCGCCCTACCCTGAACGAAGTGGCCCGCCTGGCCGGCGTCAGTCCGATTACCGCGTCCCGCGCCCTGCGCGGCGTCAGCACCGTGGCCACCGAACTGGTGGAAAAGGTGCAGAAAGCGGCGCTTGAACTCAACTATGTGGTCAACCCCGCCGCCCGTGCCCTGGCCTCGGCCCAGAGCCAGTCAGTCGTGGTGCTGGTGCCGTCGCTGTCCAACCTGCTGTTCATCGACACCCTGGAAGCCATTCATCAGGTCCTGCGGCCCAAGGGCTTCGAAGTGCTGATCGGCAACTTCCATTATTCGCGCGATGAGGAAGAAAACCTGCTGCGCAATTACATGGCCTATCAACCCCGCGGCTTGCTGCTGACGGGTTTCGACCGTACCGAAAGTTCGCGACGGATGATCGAAGCCAGCAACATTCCCTGTGTGTACATGATGGAACTGGACAGCGCCGCCGGGCTCAATTGCGTTGGCTTTTCGCAACTGGCCGCCGGAGAAACGGCTGCCGAACACTTGCTGTCTCGCGGCCGCAAGCGCCTGGCCTACATCGGCGCGCAACTGGACCAACGCACCTTGCTGCGCGGCGAAGGCTTCCGCAAAGCCCTGCAAAAGGCCGGTCGGTATGACCCGGACCTGGAAGTGCTGACACCCCGCTCCTCCTCCGTCGGCCTCGGCGGCGAGTTGTTTCTGCAACTGCTGGCCAGTCATCCGGATGTCGACGCGATCTTCTTCGGCAACGACGACCTGGCCCAGGGCGCCCTGCTCGAAGCCATGCGCAATGGGATCAGGATTCCCGAACAGGTGGCGATCCTGGGTTTCAACGACTTGCCCATGTCCGCACACATGGTCCCGCGCCTGAGCAGCATCAACACCCCGCGCGAAGCCATCGGCCGCCGCGCGGCGGAGCAAATGCTGACGCTGATGGCCGGCAACACCGTGGCCAGGCCGGTGCAGGACATGGGGTTTGAGTTGAAGGTGCGCGAGAGTACCTGATGTAGCGAGCAGGCTCGCTGAACACACTGTTGTGTAGCAGCTGGCGAAGCCTGCGTCCGGCTGCGAAGCAGTCGTAAAATCAGCCGACGCGGTCATTCAGGAAGATCGAGTGCTCGGGTTTTACGACTGCTTCGCAGCCGAACGCAGGCTTCGCCAGCTGCTACAGACCGCGTTTCTTTACAGGTTCGGCGATTAATCCTGCGGATCGAGGTTATCCAGTACCCGATTCACCGCCAGTTCCGCCAGCATGATGATCTGTGCAATCGCCAATGCCGTGTTGCGCTGGCTGCCTTCCAGAAACGTAGCAAAGTCATTGGTCATCACACTCGCCGAGGCCAGTGATTCGCAGGCGTGCGCCAACAGCGTTTCGTTATTGATGCCGGGTGAGATGGAGAACATCGGGCTGGGATTGCGTGGGGGGTTGGGCGTGGGTTTGAACATGGTGATGCTCCTAGAGTGATGGAGCTGCCAAGTCTCGCTGCGATACGAAGGGTGGCAGCTGTACGCGGGTCGCAGACCGGGACTCTAGAACCCGGTAGACCCGAAGGTCTCCCACGCACAGCCGCCATAACGTGAATTGATCACGAACGGTGGACGCTATGCGTCTAGAGATACCCGGGCTGCGAAACCCGATCGCTGAATTTGCAGCGACACGGAACGATAGAGTCCGGATACCAGGCGCACAAGTCGGCGGATTCTGGCGTAGTTGTAGGCAAGGGTGCAAGAAACCGTAATCTGTGGAGCTCATCCGAAGCCAATTACCTTCAGACCATTCCTACACAGCATTCCGGGACTGTTTATCCGCATTTCGAAACATCTTTTACCCTCCGCGACCCGAGTGTCGAGTGCAGAATCCGCAGACTTTTTCTCGCGGATATTCCTATGCGCAATGCGATTTTCCTGACCGGCGTGCTGACCCTCTTGCTCGGCCAAACGATTCAGGCACAAGCCTCGGAGCCGAACGACTGGACGCAGTTTTTGAACGATCCTCGTTTCATGCCGGCAATCAAAAGTTGCCTGGTCGCTCACCCCAAAGCCGAGGGGCCAGCCGTTGTCATGAACGTTTGGCATGCGAACCGGGAAGAAGCCGGGGTCATGACAACCGACCTGAGCGGACGCAGAAACAGCTGTTTCGCCCGCAAGGACACGGGTGTTGTAAGCGAGTCCCGGACGGTGTTTGATCTGCCCGGACCGCTATTTGTGTCAGTGGATCAAGCCAAAGTGGCGCCCAAGGGTGAGTGCATTGAATCAACTCCGGTGTACATCGACCAACGGCTTCAGGGCTGGATCCTCAAGCAACCTGTTCTCCATCCACACATCCCCAGTGCCTGTTCGACCCCGATCTGGACTGACCTGTTGCCGGCCAACCAGTCTCGGCCAAGTGCCTGAAGCCCAATCAAGAGCCTCCGTCGAGGCATTACCGCGCGGAGCATGGGAACGATCAAGGCGTCCAGGCGAGCGGATTTCAACTAACCTTTTAGAGCAACGTATGTCGCCCTCTGGCGGGCACACTGTTAGATTCCCGTAGCGTACCAACTCGCTAACGGAGTAGCTCAATGGAACACACACTGAAGATTCTGGGTAAAGCCTCGTCGATCAACGTCCGCAAGGTTCTGTGGACCTGCGAGGAACTGGGCATCACCTACGAACGCGAGGACTGGGGCAGCGGCTTTGCCTCCACCCACAGCCCGGAGTTCCTCCGGTTCAATCCCAACGCGCAGGTGCCGGTGATCATCGATGAAGCCGGGGTGTTATGGGAGTCCAATACCATCTGCCGCTACCTGGTGGGCAAACACCATCACCATCATACCGAGCTGCTGCCTACTGAACCTGCCGCCCGCGCTCGGGTGGAGCAGTGGATGGATTGGCAAGCCACCGAGCTCAATCCGTCCTGGAGATATCCGTTCATGGCACTGGTGCGCAAGGACCCGGAATTCCAGGATCCGCATAGCCTCGAGGTCGGCATTCGCGGCTGGAACCAGAAGATGGCCATCCTCGAACATCAACTCGCAACCACCAAGGCCTATGTCACCGGACCGCGGTTTACCCTGGCCGACATCGTCATCGGCCTGTCGGTCAATCGCTGGCTGATGACCCCGATCGAGCGTCCGGACTACCCCGCCGTCGATGAGTATTTCAAACGCCTGGCGCAACACCCCGGTTTCCTGAAGCATTGCTGCAACGGCTTGCCTTGAACCAGTCAGTTAAGCAATTTCAGCCGCGACACCCTTTGTAGCAGCTGCCGAGCCCGCGAGGCTGCGTTCGGCTGCGAA